>JAPKGU010000013.1 GCA_026647565.1 Phycisphaerales bacterium
ACCGACGCGTTCTCGACCTACCTGATCGACGAGCGGCACTTCAGTCCGTACACGGCCCGGTGCTACGGCGCGGACCTGCGTCAGTACGTGGAGTTCCTCTGCGCCGAGCACGGCATCGAACCGGACGAGAAACGGGAGGCGGACATCTTCAAGCGCCTGGCTGACCGCGCCTCTCAGCCGGGGCAGTCCAAGGCCGACCACGGCGTGATCGCCACGATCGCTCCGCGCTCGCTCACCGGACTGATCTGCGAGGCGTCCCCGGACTCGATCCGCGCGTTCCTCGCCCACCTCGGCGAGCAGCAGTACTCCGCCGCAACCATGGCGAGGAAGATCGCCACGCTTCGGTCGTTCTACAAGTGGGCCGACCGTCGCGGCGTCGCGGCGACGAATCCCATGACGATGATCCGCACGCCCCGCCAGGGCAAGCGTCTGCCGAAGGCGATCACGGTCGAGCAGGTCGAGCGTCTGCTCAGCGCTCCCGGCGACTCGGACGTGCTCGGCGTGCGCGATCGCGCGATGCTCGAGACGCTCTATTCCACGGGCATCCGTGTCAGCGAGCTTGTCGGGCTGGACGTCGAGGACCTTGACATCGCCGGCGAGGCGCTGCGTGTTCGTGGCAAGGGCAAGAAGGAACGCCTGGTCCCCCTGGGCGCCCACGCGCTGGGCTCGATCACGCGCTACATCACGATGGTCAAAGCCGACGCCCGGTTCGCCCAGAACTGGACCGACTCCCGCCCGTCACATCCGTTCTTCATGAACAAGCACGGCAAGCGCCTCTCGAGCCGCTCGGTGCGTCGCAAGCTCGACAAGTACCTGATCCGCGTCGGCCTGGATCCCTCGATCAGCCCGCACACCCTGCGTCACTCGTTCGCGACGCACCTACTGGACAACGGCGCCGACCTTCGCAGCGTGCAGGAACTCCTGGGCCACCAGTCGCTCAGCACGACCCAGATCTACACGCACCTCACGTCGCAGCGGGCCAGGGACGCTTACAAGAACGCCCACCCTCGGGCCGAGGCGTCCTGAGACGCACGCTCGGCTCGCCGACTCTCGGGCTCAGGGACTCTCGGGCCGTTCGGCACCGGCGGCTCCGAACGCCGCGTCAACGGCACGGGCGATCTCGGTCGCGATGCTCTCGGGCATGGCGGTGAGTCCATCGACCACCACCGCTGATCGCAGACGCCCGTCGGCGTCGATGACGCACAGAACGGCCGCCGCTGCCGGGGCGATCGCGTCGATCGTCTGCTGGGCCGGTGAGGTCCAGACCACGCCCGGCTCTTCGGCAAGCAGATCGCTCATCTCAGCCGCCATGGCCCCGAAGACCTCGGCGTCAAAGGCGTCGATCGAGAAGACGGCGCCACAAACAAGGTGCGGAGAGGGCGATCGAGGCGCGCCGGAACGGATCGCCTCCGATCGCCGCAGGCGCATGGCGTTCAGAGCCTCTTGTGTCGCGGCTCGCGCATCGGACAGCGCCGACGCGTTCGCGCCCGCATCGGCGTTCACGCGCCAGAGCACGAGAATTGTGGGTCGCGCCACGACATCGGCCGGCGCGAGCGGCGGCTGAGTCTGCTGCGAGTTCAATCGCCAAGAGCCGCCGTTCGAACGGACCCACGACACGGCGGGAAAGCGGTCCCCGGTTTCCAGTCGGGGACGGGACACGAAGACCTCCGCGAGCGAGGATCTCGCAACCGACGGATCCGTCGCGGGTCGCCACGTGCCCGGATCGCCGGCATCGACCGGCGTCGCCGTGACGACGAGCCGCACGAGGCCGCCGGCGCCGGAACCCGAGACGATGAGGCGCAGGAGGCGAGCGGACTCTCGATCGAAGGTTGCCTGAACGGCCCGGTCCGCGCCGCCGCCGGACGAGGGATCGGAGATCCGACCGGCAAGGAGCCATCCGGACCCGCTCGGATCCTCGACGACGCCGTTCCAGACGATCGGAGCCGAATGGGGCGTGAGGCCGGTTCGGCCGCGGAGGATCTCGATCGAGGGAGCGCACACAGGCGGCACGTGCAGCTCGACCATCTCGATGGGATCGGCGCCCTCGGCGCGGGCGTCCCACCACGGGGCCGGGGCGGCCCCGGCGGAAGCCGCGCTGACGATCATGTGTCCGGCTTCCGACCAGATTCGCAGCCGCCCGAGTTCGAACCGGACCTGTGACACGCCGTCTCCGGTCGGCGTGGGCAAAGCGTGGACGCGGATTGACGATCGCTCGGTGCGTCCGAGTGCGTCGGTCGCCTCCACCGTGATCGACTCGGCATAGGCCCCCGAGCCGTAGGCGGATCTCGCCTTGGCAAGGACTTCAGATGCCGATGGCGCCTGAGCGTGGGCGCCGGCGCACGCCGGCACAAGCATCGCACACGCAATCAACCGGGTCATTCGCACCTCGGCCCCTCCGTCACCTTGCACGCCTCGTCAACCTTCTGCCACACGCTCGTGCCGCGCGCGCAGCGCGTCCCACGCCTGCGCGATCGTCATGCCGAGGGTAGGGATCTCGACCGCGTGCGCGATCTCGACGAGAGGTTCAAGGACAAAGCCCCGCTCGTGCATGCGCGGATGGGGCACGAGCAGACCCTCCTCCTCGATCACGCTCGATCCATAGAGGATCAGGTCCAGGTCAAGCGTTCGTGGTCCCCACTTGGGGGCCGCGCCTCGATCACGACCGAAAGCGACCTCGACTTCCAGCAACGCCCTGAGAAGGGCGCGCGGCTCGAGCGTCGTTTCCAGCACGCAGGCACCATTCAGGAACTCGGGCTGGTCGACGATCCCGACCGGCGCTGTCGCGTACCACCTTGACCTGCTGAGGACACGCGTGCCGGGCAGGCCGCCGAGCGACGCGAGCGCGGCGTCCAGCGTGGCTCTGCGGTCGCCTCGTGCCGAGCCGAGGTTGGTCCCAAGTGCGACAACAGCCGCGACGGGTAAGCCGGCACGAGTTGCTCCGTCGTCGCCCATACCCAAAGCCAAGCCCGGGGCGAGCCGGAAAGCAAACGCGGGCGTGGCGTTGTCCGGAAGCGACCCGACCCGGCTCGGGCCGGGTCGGGGGCGGATCAGGATGCGTGACGGACGATGCGATTGCGGGTCATTCGATGTCGGAGTCTTCTTCCAACTCCCGCATCTTGTGCTGCATCTGTGCCTTCAGACGGGCCAGGATCGAAGAGTGCATCTGGCTGACGCGGGACTCGGAAAGAGCGAGCGTGGCTCCGATCTCCTTCATGGTCATCCCCTCGTAGTAGTAGAGGATCACGATGAGGCGTTCGGCCCGCGAGAGCCCCTTGGTCATCATCTCGCGGAGGTCTCGGCTCTGGAGGAGTTTCAGCGGGTTGCGCTGCGTCTCGTCGCGGATCACGTCGATCTCGCGCAGCTCGCGGGTTCCATCGGAGCCGAAGCACTTGCGCGTCAGACTGATCGTGTTCACGGCGGTCGAGTCGCGCTTGTACTTCTCGAACTCATCCGGCGCGATGCCGAGGCGCAGCGCGACCTGATCGTCCGTCGCGGCCTGGCCCGATTCCATCTCGATCTTCTGGCGGGCGTGATCGACCTTGCTCGTGCGGTGGCGCACCAGGCGGGGCACCCAGTCCATGGAGCGGAGCTCATCGAGGATCGCGCCGCGGATGCGCGGCGCGCAGTAGGTCTCGAACTTCACCTTGCGCTCGAGGTCGTACGCGTCGATCGCGTCCATCAGGCCAAAGAGGCCGGCGGACATGAGGTCTTCCATGTCGACCTCGTCCGGCAGTCTCGCGTAGATCCGTTCAGCGTTGTAGCGCACCAGGGGAAGGAACTTCTCCATGAGATAGTTCCGCAGGTCCTGCGTCCGGCTCTTCTGGTACTCCTTCCAGACTTCCTCGATGGGCCACGACTCATAGGGCGATCCGGCGAGACACGACTCTGCGTGACGGGCCGCGTATCGGCCGTGCCCACGTACGCCATGACGCAACGATTTCGCTGCTGACATCTGGTCCGCTCCTTGACCCTTGACGCCGATGTGCGCGAACCGCACACGGTGTCCCACTCATCGCCCGGGCCATCCTTGGCCGAACGTGCGGGGAGTATAACGAGACTCCGCGCCCATTCGACCCCTATCCACACTCTGTCCACGAGAAGATTCATGCCGCCAGACGCTCGCCCGCTTCGACCCGTCCGACCGTGGATTCACCGACGACGACGGGCTCCGATTGTCCGGGTGCTCGCGCCCGGATCGAGGCCAATCCGCTCTCCGCCACAACCCGCTCGGCCAGCATGCCGAGATACCCCCCCACCATGCGACATGCGATGAGAGCGACGACTCCCCGTCCGAGCACGACGTGGGGAGCGTTCCCTGTCAGCAAGCCCGCGGCCACGGCGACCGAGAACCCGGTCAGTGCACACGAGACGCCGATGATCCTTCCGGTTTCCGTCACGCAAAGCCCACCCTGAGTCGCGCTGGCCCCCACCACGCGCTCAAGACGCGCGATCGGCAGGCCATGCTCGCAAATGAAGCGGAGCGCCCAAAACAAATCGAGAGATCGGTTATTCGGACCTCAATCGGTGCTGCGTGCGCCGGGCCACCACCTGCGAGCGGGCTTGGCGGGCTCATCAGACGCCAGATCCACGCGCAGCATCACGAACCGGGCAAGATCCAGCAAGTCCTTGCGCGAAGGGGACTTGCCAGTCAAGGCGAGGATCGGCGTTCGCACGCGCGCTGCGACGAGCGCGTCTCGATCCCACGAGACCGATCCGGCGAGCGGCAGATCGACCTTCAAAAACCGCCTGGCCACAGCGTTCAACCGGGCGTGAACCGTGTCGCGTTCGACGGTCGAACCGACTTGGTTCAGGACCAGATGAGGAACGCTCGGCGAATCTAAGCCATCCATTCGCAAAGACTTAAGCAGGCCATACGCGTCGGCGATCGAGGCCGGCTCCGGAGTTGCAACGATGAGAGGAAGATCCGCGGCGTGCATGAGCGTTCGAGTCGCGCTGCCGATTCCTGCCCCGACATCCACGATCACCAGGTCGGCCTCAGAATCGAGGGTCGCCAATCCGTCCGCGAGGGACAAACGCTCGGACGGCCCCAGGTCCGCGCCGCGCGCCATCCCCGCGATCCCAGCCACGAGCCGGAAACCGAGCGGCGTCTCGCTGGAGCACGAGGCGAGGTCGACGGGATTTCCGTGCGCGACCGAAGCGCGAAGGGCATGGTCGAGGCGGCGCGTTGGCGAGAGTCCGCACACCACGTCGACATTCGCCGTCCCAAGATCGGCATCCACAACGGTGACGCGAACGCCCCGGCGTCGCAACGCGATCGCGAGGTTGACCGCGATCGCGGTCTTGCCAACCCCTCCCTTCCCCGAGCCGATCGTGACGACCTTGACACGCCGACCCGCGGCCCGTTCGACAGGCCGCGAACGCCCGGCATTCTCGGCGATGGCGCGGAGTCTCGATGCCTGATCGTTCGGCGCGACGCGAACCGGAGTCTGGACCAGCTGGGAGATGGCAAGCGTCATCCGGGACGCTCCGGATCAGTTTCGAGGATCAGCCGTGCGATGCGCTCGCCGCTCGCCGGCTCGATGTTGTCCGGCACATCCTGTCCCGTCGTAAGGAAGGAGATCCCCAGCCCCGTCGCCCGGGCGACGTTGGCGAGCATTCCAAAGTGCACCGCTTCGTCCAGCTTCGTGAAGATGATCCCGTGCGGTTGCATGGCTCCGAAGCGGGCAGCGGCGTCCAGCACCGATGGCTCCGAACCGTTCCCCGAGAGGACGAGGTGGACGCGCTCGGGCGCCGCGGCCTGGAGCGTCTGCGACAGCTCGTCGAGACGCTCGGAATCACGCTGCGACCGGCCCGCCGTGTCCAGCAGCACGACGTCGCACGGCCCGAGTTCCGCGATGGCGCCGGGGATATTCTCCGGAGACCCCGAAACGGCCAGGGGCACATCGATGATCGACGCGTACGTCTTCAACTGATCGACGGCGGCAATGCGATACGTGTCCGCCGCGAGCAGGCCGACCTTGAGCCCTTGACGCAGCGCGTACTCGGCGGCGAGCTTTGCGATGGTCGTGGTCTTCCCGACACCGGTGGGTCCGATGAGCGCGATCACCCGCGGCCCGGCCGAACGCCGGCCCCGCGGGGTCGGAATCGGGGCGGGAGCGATCGGGACGAGCGAGGCCAACTCCAGCAGGGCGGCGCGCCGGTGCTCGGCGGCGTTCGGGCGTGAACCGACCCTCTGCGCGGCACCTTCGATGACCTCGTCGATCAGGATGGGCGCAAGCCCCTGGCGAGCGAGCACCTGAGCAACAGATGCGAAGGGCCCGTGCCGGTCGGCGTTCGCACCGGCGTCGGCCCCCCTGAGGCCCACACGCCGGGTCACGTCGAGGACCTCCGAAACGAGAGACTTGATCGAGGCGAGTTCTGATTCGAGCGACCGACGTGCCTCGTCATCCACCGGCGACAATCGCACTCGCGTGGTCGGCGTCTGCGCTGGGGCCGATGGCGGCACGTGCTCCGGTGTGAGCGCCCGACTCGCAGACGCGGCAGGCGGCACGGGAGCGGCAGGGGCTTCGAGCACGGCCTGCTCCAGCCGCCTTGCAACGAACGGCTCGAAGGACGCGGGCGCGTCGGCTCGAGGGCCTGTCGACGGCGATGTTCGCGGAGCGGGCTTCGCGGGCGATCCGGCTTGTCCGTAGGCCCGGGCGACGGCGGGGATGGAGGCAACTCCGGGTGAGAGCGCCACTTCCGTGGGTCGCGGACCCATCACGGGCGTGTAACCACTGCCGAGTGACCTCGGCCTCGGGCCGGGCGCTCGCGGATCGTTTGAAGCGGTGATCTCGACAATGGTCCTGGAGCCGACACCCATCACGCCGCCGGCTTTGTAGGTGCGGGCGTGCAGGATGACAGCGTCCTTGCCGAGGTCCTTCTTCACCTCGGCGAGTGCGTCGGCCATGCTCGATGCGCGGTAAGTCTTGAGTTCCATCCCGGCCGTCCCTGGCAGTTCGGATCAGTCCGCGTCCCCGCGGCGCGAACACTGTAGCAGATCGTGGCGTGCCCTGCCGATGCCCTTGCGGATTCCGGCAATCATTCGGCCGTTCCTCGGACTGTTCAGCCGGCTCACGCCGCGACGGCCGGCGCCCGAGCGAGCGACTCGGGCACCGGAACCAGACCGAGCGACTCAACCTCGACCCCCGTGGCCACCTCGTTGTACCCCAGCACCGCCACCGCCGGCAGGTGCGGCTCGACGATCTGTCTCACAGCGGCGCGAACCTGGGGTGAGGCGATCACGACAGGGTGGCCTCCGGCGGCGGTCACCCGCTTGAGCGCTCCGACGACCTCTTCGGCGACGAGTCGCGCGACCCGTGCCGGCATGGAGAGCGACGTGCCCGCGGCGCTGCGATCGATGAACCCCGAGACGACGTCTTCCAATGAGGGGTCGAGCGTGACGCAGACGAGATTGAGCTTTCCGTCGGGCATCGGGGTTGCGTACTGCTGGCAGATGCAGCGTTTCAGGCCGTTCCGGACGTACTCCGTGAGGATGTCCAGGTCCTTGGTCTTGGGAGCCCATTCGGAGATGGTCTCGAGGATGGTCTCCATGTCCCGCACGGGCACACGCTCGCGGAGCAGATTCTGGAGCACACGCTGGAGCTCGGCCGGCTTGATGATGCCGGGGACCGTCTCCTCCACCAGCTTCGGCGACCTCTCCTTGACCGGTTCGAGAAGGTTCGCCACCTCCTGCCGGGTCAGCAGCTCGTCGGCGTGACGCTTGACGATCTCGGTCAGGTGCGTGGCGACCACGCTCGTCGGATCGACCACGGTGTAGTTCATCGATTCGGCGCGGGTTCGCTGCATGGGCTCGATCCACCATGCGTCGAGTCCGAACGCGGGCTCGCGCGTCTGCTCCCCGTCGATCTTGCCCGAGGCAAGGCCCGAGTCCATCGCAAGGAGCCGATCCGGACGCACGCTCCCCGATGCCACCACCGCCCCACGCACCTTCACGCGATACTCGTTCGGCACCAGCTGCACATTGTCGCGCATGCGCACCGGGGGCATCACAAGCCCGAGTTCGACCGCCAGTTGGCGCCGAACCGCGGCGATCCGATCGAGCAGCGTGCCGCCCTGCCCCGGATCGACCAGACCGACGAGTCCGTATCCGACCTCGACCTCGAGCGTGTCCACCTTCAGGAGCGACTCGACGGGTGGCGGCTCGGACTTTGCCGGCGCCACGTGTGCCGCGGCGTCGGCGGCCTCGCGTTTGCGCCTGGACCCGCGCATCATGGACCATGCCACGCCGCCGATCCCGCCGGCGCACGCCAAGAGGGGAATGGTCGGCAGTGGCGTCATGGCGAGGATCGCAAGGAACCCGGCGGTGATGAGCAGCCCCTTCGGCTGGCTGATGAGCTGCCCGGTGAGTTCCTGCCCGAGATCCTCGCGTGACCCTGATCGCGTGACGATCAGTGCCGACGCGATCGCGATGATGAACGAGGGGATCTGGCTGGTAAGCCCGTCTCCGATCGTCAGCTTGGTGAAGACCTCCGCTGTCTGGCCCGCGGGCCATCCGCGATCGAGGATGCCGACTGCGAACCCGCCGAGCACATTGATGATGGTGATGATGATGCCTGCGATGGCATCGCCCCGCACAAACTTGCTGGCGCCGTCCATCGCGCCGAAGAAGTCCGCTTCCTGGCGGATCTCCTCGCGCCGGCGCCGGGCCTCGGCCTCGTCGATGATCCCCGCGTTCAGATCGGCATCGATCGCCATCTGCTTGCCGGGCATCGCGTCGAGGGTGAACCTTGCCGCCACCTCGCTGACGCGCCCGGCACCCTTCGTGATCACAACGAACTGGACGATCACGATGATGAGGAAGATCACGACGCCGACGAACAGCGAGTCACCGGCGACGAAGTCGCCGAACGCCCGGATGACATGCCCCGCAACCGAGGCGGCCTCCGCCGGCGTCGACGCATCGGCCGTCAGGATCAGGCGCGTCGAGGCGATGTTCAGCACCAGTCGGGCCAGCGTGGTCCCGAGCAGCAGCGAGGGGAAGACGCTGAACTCCAGCGGCTTGCCCATGTAGATGCACGTGAGCAGGATGATGACCGACGCCGCGATGTTCAGCGAGATCAACACGTCCATGAGCGCCGGAGGCAGCGGGATCACGATGACAACGATCATGAAGACGAAGGCGAGGGGCACGATCAGCCCGCGATGGCGCGAGACCGCTGACGCCCACTGCGCCGGTCCGCCGCCCCCGATGCTCTTCGCTTTCTCCGCCACGGTTCACGCTCCGTCCATGTTCACGACGCCACCCGCCGCTCCAACCGATACACGTACGCCAGGACCTCCGCGACGGCCTCGTAGTGCTCGGCGCTGATCGCCCGGCCGACCTCGACATTGTGGAAGAGGGCCCGTGCGAGCGGGGGACGCTCAACGATCGGCACCCCGTTCGCCGCCGCGACCTCGCGGATCCGGAACGCCATGAGGTCCGCGCCCTTGGCCGTGACGATCGGCGCGGCCATGCTCGCGGAGTCGTACCTGAGCGCGACGGAGAAGTGCGTCGGGTTGGTCACCACCACGTCGGCCTGCGGGACGTCGGTCCTGATCCGCTGCATCGCCATCTCGAAGGCGATGCGCATCCTCCGGCGCTTGACCTCCGGATCGCCGTCCATGTTGCGGCGTTCGTCCTTGATCTCCTGCTTTGTCATGCGGAGGTCGCGGGTGTGCTGCCATCGCTGGTAGAGAAGGTCGATGACGCCGAGCACGATGAAGACCGCGATGATCCATGCCGCCACCTCGGCGACGATGCCGAGCATCGTGCGTGCGCCGGCGATCGCGCCGAGATTCGGCAGCCCGGCCAGGTCGGGGAGCTTCGCCGCGATGATGACCCACGCGATCGAGCCGGCGATCGCCAGCTTGGCGACCCCCATGCCGCCCTTCACGGCGCTGCGCATGCCGAAGATGCGTTTGAATCCGGAGATGGGATTGAGCTTGTCCAGCTTGGGCGCGAGCGGCTTGGTCGTGAACATCAGCCCGATCTGGCTGGCGTGGGCGATCGCGGCGATCACGAACATCGCGAGCATGAACGGCGAGGCCATGATCGCGGCTTCCAGCCCGGCCCACCGCAGCGTCCGAGTCAGGTCGGCCGTGCCGATCGGCATGGCGTCGGTCTCCATCTCGAGCGTCCGACGCATGACGGAGGCCATGGCGCCGACCAGCCACCCTCCGAGCACCAGCGAGAGCGCAAGTCCCATCGCGACCTCGATCGCGCCGGACAACTCGGTGCTCTTGGCGACCTGGCCTCGATCGCGTGCCTCGCTCAGCCGGCGCGAGGTTGGGGCTTCTGTTCTCTCGCCAAGCTCTTCGGCCACGTCCGAATCTCCACGCTACAGCGTCGAAGCCCAGCGAGACACCTCGCCGAGCGTGTCCGTGATGAACTCCACGCTCACCTCGCCGATCGTCCGCATCGAGAGCGCCAGCACCATGATGCCCACGAGGATCTTGAGCATGAACCCGACCGTCATCGTGTTCATCTGGGGCAGGAACTTGCCGAGCAGACCGACCACGACGAGGATGGCGGCGATGACACCCCACACCGGGGCCGCGACCCGGACCGCAAGCTCCAAGCCCCCGGACAGCACTCCGACGAGGGTTTCCATGGGGAGCCCTTCGACCCCGAACGAGCCGATGGGCACCCGATCGAACGTGGAGAGGAGCGTGAGGAAGAGCATGTCCACGCCACCGATCGCCACGTACGCCGCGAAGCCGACAAAGAAGAGGACCTGTCCCAGCGCGTCGATCTCGGCGTCCGACTCGGGGTTGTAGACTCGCGCGAGGTTTAGACCCATCTGGTGCCCGATGAGCACACCGGCCAGGTCGAGCGCGAGGATCGGGACTGCAGCGATGAGGCCCATCGACAGGCCGATCATCGTCTCGGAGAGCAGGAGCCAGGGGAGCGACACGAGGTCGATCGGCCCCACGGCAACACCCGCCGACGACGCGGCAATGACGACGGGTGTCGCGGCGGCGCCGATCGTCGCCGCGATCAAGGCCCGCACGCGGAACGGGAGCGTGACGCTCGAGATCATGGGCGCAAAGATGAACAGCCCGGCGACGCGCGTCACAACCAGCATCCAAGGCACTGCCATGTCCAGGAGCGGGCCAAGTCCCTGCATCGCTCACTCCTAGACCATGGTGAACGCCTGCACGGCGTAGTCGACCAGTCGTTGCGCGATCCAGGGAATGAGCAACGCCGCAACGATCACCATCACGGCGATCTTCGGCACGAACGTGAGCGTCTGGTCCTGGATGGACGTGACAGACTGAAAGATGCTGATTGCCAGCCCGACAACCATCCCCACAAGCAGGATCGGCGCCGCGATCTTCAGCATCACGATCAGCATATCCGTCGCCATCTCCAGCGCCCGATCATCCATCGTTCGTCTCCCTACGAGAACATCGCCGCCACGCTCGGTCCCGCGTTCGACGCCCAGGCGTGGACCGCGCCGGCCGCCTCAAGAAACGCCCCTTGCACGCCCTCGCCGTCGGCGCCGGTCGGCCCCGAGCCGGTGACGAAACTCGTCAGCAGCCCCCCCACGACAAGCTGCCAGCCGTCCACCAGGATGAACAGGAGCAGCTTGAACGGGAGCGAGATCAGCACTGGCGGGAGCATCATCATGCTCATCGAGATCAGCACGCTCGCGATCACCATGTCGATGACCAGGAACGGCAGGTAGATCCTGAATCCCATCAGGAACGCCGCCTTCAACTCGCTCAGCACGAACGCAGGGATCAGGGTGATCATGTCCACGTCGGCACGTGTGAGATTCTCCGGCTCGCTCGTGTCCACGCCCCGGTAGTTGAGCATCATGTACACGCTCGACCAGTTGCCCGTCGCCTCGATCTGGTCGAACATGAAGTCGCGGAGCGGCTGCTTCCCCCGCTCCCACAGCGCGTCATAGTCGCGGACCTCGCCCGACCGATACGGCTCCACCGCCTCGTTCCAGACACGACCCATCGTCGGCGCCATCACCACCATCGTCATGAACAGCGCAAGTCCGGTCACCACCTGCGGCGGCGGGAGCGACTGTGTTCCAAGCGCCTGCTTCAGCAGGCCCAGGACGATCAGGATCCGCAGGAAGCACGTGCAGAGCAGCAGAATCGAAGGAACCAGGGAGATGACAGTCAGGACCAGCATCACGTTCAACGCCGCCGAAAGCCCCGCCCCCTGCGCTTCACCCGACCGGCCCGACATCGCGTCCGCGGCGTCGTCGAGCACGCGCAGCGGATTCAGAGCGTCTCCCATCGTGCCCGTCTGACCCGGAGATACGCTCGGCAACAAGCCGCCCGACGCCCCGGCGGATTCCACGGGCGGGCCGTACTGCCCCCACGCCGCGTGCGCGAGAAGGACGTGGAGCAGGATGGCGAGCCAGGTTCTCACCGGTCTGGCCTCCCCCCGGTGCGCATGGACTCAAGACGCGAACGCAGCGCAGCAGCACCATCGGCCGAGACACCGACCGGGGTGGTCGCCGCCTGGGGCCGGCGTGCGGCGTGCGACGCGGCAGCGGGTTGCGGCACGCCGGGCGCGGGCTTCGGCGTCGGCCGTGCCTTGGCACCCGTGCGTTCGAACCAGTCGGCCTTCACGACCGGGGGCACAACCGTGACCGCCCGCTCCGGCGGCTCGTGGTTCAACCTCTCGACGATCGCCTTGAACCGCTCGGAGACGCTCTCCCCCTCGGCATCCTGCGCCTTCACGAGAATGGAAGCGACCTCCTCGGGATCGGTGATCTCGGCAAGCGTCGAGAGGCGTGCGGCGCCGCGTGCCCAGGTCTGTGACAACAGCAGGACGCGCCGATCCAGACGCATCAGAATCAGCGTCTGTCCCCGAGCGATCGGGTACCGACCGAGCACGCTCAGAAGCCCCGCGGGCGAACGGCCACCAACACCCGCTGCGGCCGCGAGGCCACCCCTGGCGCGGGCCGTGCGGCGCACCACCCACGCAAGGGAGAGGATCGCGCCGACCACGCCCACGAGCGCGGCAAGCGTCCGAAGTTCGCCCCGAAGCCCGTCGGCGCTCGCATCGGCCTCGCGCCGTATCGGTTCGGACTCGCGAGGCCGTCCGAGCGGGCGCGACTCGGAGGACGCCCCCGCCGACTTCTCGTCGGAAGGAGCGGCGACAGCCGGACGCGTTGATTCTGCCGCCGACGAGGTTGGGCCCCCACCCGGCAGGATCTCGGCGTCGCTCGCTTCGGATCGGATCGCTCCGGCCCGCGGTTCCGGCGCCTCCAAGACACGATCGGCGACCGCCTCCGAGGGATCAGGCCCTGCGCCGAGGAGCACGCCGGCGCTCCCAACGAGCGCGATGACGAGAGTTTGTTTGTACAACTTCTGTGCGCCCATGGTGCCGTCCTGGCCGGGTCCCGGCGCGCTCCGCACGCCGCTCGAAGTTCAACCACCTCACGCGGGTCTCTTGACCCGCTCCTCCCCTTCCACAATCTCGCTGATCCGGACGCAGAAGTTGTCGTTCAGCACGAGGATCTCGCCCCTGGCGACGTGACGCTCGTTGACGTAGACGTCCACGGGATCTCCCGCGAGCTTCTCCAGTTCAACCACGGCGCCCTCGCCGAGTCGAAGCACGTCCTCCACGAGCATCCGGGTGCGTCCGAGCTCGATCTTGACGTTGAGCGTGACGTCCGAGAGCAGGTCCATGCCCCGGCCGGAGGGACCAAGTCCCTTGCCGTCGAGGGCTGGCATCTCGAACTTTGCGGGCTCGCCGGCGCCGGTCGGCTTCTTGGCCCCGGCATCGGTGGGCACCTGAGCAGTGTCTTTCGTGGTGTCGTCTGACATGTGGCTCCGCCCGTACAGACATGCGCGCCGACCTCGGCGCGTCCGGCGTCTGCTATCGGACGAAGGGGCCTTGCCGCGCCAGAATCGCCGGACGAACGCGCAATGATCGCGCGTCCCGAGCCGGACCTGCGCCTCTTGGATGGGAGGGGTGCGACGGAGCCGTCAGTCGACCTGCATCCCCTTGCACCGGGGAATCATGACTCGCTCGACGTAGGGATGCCCCTCGGCGTCGGTGCCGATCACCTGTTGGATGTAGGCCGTGATCTGGCGGTTGATCGTCTCGAGACCGGGCTCCTTGAGCTGGGCGTGGCTGGCCCGTCGGAAGAGCATCGAGACCCCTTCCTTCATCTCCGCCTCGCGCGAGGCGAGCACAAAGGCGACGTGGTCCTCGTGCTTCGACATGACCTTCAGCACGATCTGGACATCCCACAGCCACACGCGTCCGGTCTGCATGTTCTGGAATCGATCCTCGACCAGCGGCACCTCGACGAGCGCCTGCTGCGCCGCGTCGTCGGCGCCGGCAAGGTGCGACGCCTCCGCCTGCTTCGGCGCGGACATCATCTTCACGACCCCGAAGACAGCCACGCCCTCGACAGCCATGAGCGCCCCCACCACGATCGGCAGCGGAAGCCCCTTCTTCTTGGCTGGCGCCTGCTCCGCGCCCGACTCCGCGGCTCCCTTGGCTTCCTGGTTCGACATCGAGGGAACTCCCGAGCTTGACCGACCGGTTACGCGGCCTTGCGCTCCGAAACCGTGTCGGCACCGATCCGACCAACGACTGCGGCCCTCGATCGCTCATCACGCGGCGCCGTCGCCAGTGCGATGATCGAGCCGAACGCCAGAACCGACATCGCCCCGCCCAGCATCTGGCCGACCGACCAAGACGGGGTCAGACCGATCGCCATGGCGACCATGCACACGCCTGCGAGCACAACCGCGAATCGCGAACGACCACGTAGCGCGTGCAAAGCCGGAAATCGGGCGCGAGCGACCATGGAGCGACTCCAAGCCCCGAACTCGCGGGGCCTTGGGGTCATCGGCGGTTCATGTTCGCGCCTTGACGGGGAGGTCCCGGAGACGCGCGGGGTCGCACGAATGCGCCGATCCGGAGACCGGACGCCATCGGAAGCTGATGTTATCGGACGATCACCCGACGCTCATCGCCCGATGAGCAGGAGCTGCTGGATCAGGTCGTCGGCCGTGCGCACCACGCGCGAAGACGCCGAGTACCCGGTCGAGGCGGTGATCATGTTGATGAACTCCTGACCCAGGTCCACGTTCGAAAGCTCGAGCGCCCCGCTGACGATCGATCCCGCGCCCATCTCGCCGGGTGCCGCCTCGACGGCCGGCCCGCTGTTGGCGCCGACTGTGAAGAGATTGCTGCCGAGGTCGACCAGCCCCTCGGCGTTCCGGAACATCGCGAGCGCCACCTGGCCGAGCGTGCGCGTCAGCCCGTTGGTGAAGAGGCCGGTGACGATACCGTCTGACCCGATGCCAAAGTCCGCGAGCGTGCCGATCGGCGAGCCGTCGCGATAGACGGCGGCGATGGCCGACCCGTCATCGGCGAGCGCCGTGACCTCGCCCGCATCGTCCTGCAGGTCGATGTCGAAGGCAAGAACGGGATCAGCGCCCGTGCCTGACCTGTCGATCACAACTCCGATGGGCGCAGTCGTGAGCAATCGCCCGTTGGTGTCGAATGAGACAGTGCCAGTGGCGATTCGAGTGTCCGGACCCGAGGCCCCAGCGCTGGTGTCGCGCGAGTCGACGTAGTAGCGCCACGTGGTGCCCAAGTCTCCCTTGGACTCGAGGACCATCGCCATCTCGACCTGGACCGGCTGCCCGAGCGAGTCGTACACGATGAACGACGTGCGCACCGACTCACCGTCCGCCTCGGCGATCGACGTGGGCACGAACGGCGTGCCGGCGAGCGAGGCGTCGGCGTTGAGAAGGCGCAGGTCCGAGCCGTCCAGTGCGATCGCGTTCGCCGTGCCGGTGTTGCCGACGACCGTCAGGATCCCCGTCGCCGGATCCAGCGCGACGCCGGGCGTGTTGCCGTCGGGATTCGGGCTTCCGGTGTCGTGAAGCCCGAGCGCACGCGTGATGAAGTCCATGAGGTCCTGCACCGTCGTTGACGACGAGATCGCCAGCGCGCTGGTGGGGAGCGTGGTCCCGCCACGCTGAGCACCCGCGATCTCGATGGACTGGCCGGCCACAAAGAGTGGCGTGCCGCTGCCGGGAGCCGCGGGCGTCTCGATCTCCGTGAGCAGGCTCGTGGTCTCGAGCACGTTGGATCCTGAGGGCGGAACGGTGGCCCCTGCGATCAGTGAGAACCCAGCCGTCGCCGAGCCACCGAGCGTGATCTCGCTCCCCCGTGTTCCGGCGACGCCACCGGCGTTCAGGTTCCCGCTGAATCGGGTCACGGTGGACGCCTCGGCGATCGTGAGCTCGCCGATGGGGATCGAGATGCCCGTGAGCGTGCCGCGCTGGATCTGATACGACTCGTCCACGCCGTATCCGAGCAGGCGCTGCCCCGTGATCGTGGCGAGGTCTCCGGCGCTGTTCTGCCGGAAGCCGCCGGCTCGCGTGTACAAGGTCTGCCCTCCCGACTCGACGGTGAAGAACCCGTTGCCGTCGATCGCAAGGTCTCGTCCGTCGCCGGTGGGGCTGATGGCCCCGCCGACCATGGAGCGCTGCGTGCCCGCGATCTTCACGCCGAAGCCGATCTGCGAGGGGTTTGTCCCTCCCGACGTGTCGCCGGGGGCCGTGCCGATGCTCAGCGTGCGCCCGAACATGTTGGAGAAGACGGCGCGGCTTGACTTGAAGGCGTTCGTGTTCGCATTGGCGATGTTGTTGCCGACAACCTCGATGGTGCGGGAGTTCGCCGCCATGCCGGAGAGCCCGCTGTAGAAAGCCGTGGTCGATGACATGCTCGTTCCTCTCCCGGGACTCAGCCCGGACTCAACCTCATGACCGGGGTCAGGCCGCGTCCTCTCGATCGATCAACGCCGACGCCAGCGACGGCGTCGGCACACCGGCCCGCGGCGGGCCGAGTGCACCCTCGGGTGCGGGCGGCGCCGAGGCGACAGCGTCGATGCCGTCGACGCTCTGTCCAGCGCCGGGCTGGAACTCGGATCGGACCTGCCTGGTCAGAACATCGACGACAAGGAATCTCCCGTCGATCTCGACCAGGGCGTGGCTCGCGCCGCTGGCGTGCAACCGATCGATGACCTGTCCGAGGCGCGCCAGCTGAGATTCGTTCAACTGGACGGACGCCCCGCTCGCGACCGAGACAGGCAGCCCGCTGTCGAACGCCCCGGCGCTGGCACGCTCGAGCATGGCGCGAAAGTCCATCGCTCCCGTGGAAGAGGCGCCGGATCCGCCGCCGGGCGCCCGTTCGGATGCGGCGCGTCCCGGCGCACCAATCCCACCCAGTGCACGAAGAAGTTCATCGCCTCCCACGGCTCACCCCTCCTCGATTGTGTCGGCCAGAACGCGGTCAAGACCCGACATCGGCACGCGCTTCCCGCCGAGCAGATTGAGGATGGTGCCGTCCGAGCCCCTTGAGACCGACGCGACCACGTCCTCGACGCGTTGCCCCGTCTCGGTCAACCCGCTGACGCGTTTCCCGATCAGCCCCGCTGCACCCGCAAACTCGTTCTGCAGGACCACGGACTCCAGGCGATCGCTCAGCTCAAGGTCAGACTGGATCGAGCGGATGCTCGACAACTGCTCCAGGAGCGCCCCGGTGTCGTTCGGCTCGAGCGGGTCCTGGTTCCGCAGTTCCGTCAGGATGATCCGCGTGAACTCCTCGCTGCTCAGCGAGCTGAACGCATCGCCCGCAGCGGTCCTCGTCCCGTCTCCCGCTCCGAGCACGCCGCTCACTGACATCGTCGCACCTCCATCACGCGTCCGCTCGGCACACCCGCTCATGCCGTCGCATCAAGTCGCAGAACCCCGTGCGTCTCTTCGCGCAGCACAACCTGCGCCGAGGCCCATTGCCCCGCGCCGGGCTCCTGCCTCCAGACGCCCGAGACGTCGGACCGACTGGTTCGCGCCTCCGCGCTGCGCGACCCGCTCTCCTGCGTGTCGCGATCCTGTTCACGCCGATCCTCGGCGCTCGGGCGGTCCCCGCCCTCGTGTTGCACGCCGCGCTCCGCGTGGCGTTCTTCGGTTGCGTTCACAGGCTGGTCGCTCCGCGACGCCGCCTCGACGCGAATGTGCTCGACCCCGAGTCCGCGAGCCTCGAGCGCCGCGCGAAGGGATCCCGCCTCGCGTTCCAGCAAAGCGCGTGCCTCCTCACCAGACGCCCGAATCGTCACGGAGACGCTGCCCTGCTCGATGCGAACAGTCGCCCTCACCTCCCCGAGATGCTCGGGACGAAGTCGGAGTGTGACCGTCCCGCCGTTCCCCTTCAGAACATGCGCCAGACCGCGCGCAACCTGCGCTCCGGGAGTCGCTTCCTGCTCGACCGTGAAGGGTGATGCGCCGCGTCCCGGCTCGTTTCCCGCGCGGCTTGCACGCCCGATCGATACCAACCTCGCAAGCCCGTCGCGGCCGAGCCCTTGATCGCCTCCGGTCGCGGGTCCGCTCTGCGCCGCCTGTGTGATCGGCGCATTCGAGACGGCCGCCTTCACGCCACTTGGTGAGATGCTCGCGATGGGTTCCAACCTCGCAGGCAGCTCCGCCTGCCCAAGACTCGGCGCGGTCACCACGCCCGGACCGGACGATCGCGGCCCGTGCGTCTGATACGCGTCGGCCCGTTGCAGCGGATCGATCCCCTCACGCCCGGATGCGACCCCGGTCTTGGAGACACGAATCTCACCGCCCTGTTCGGCCAGGGGACTCGCCCCCGCCTCCGTGGAGTCTGATTGGCCGCTGCCGGCCGCTGCACGATCCGTTGGCGACGCTGGTCGATGTCCGTCGCGTCCCTCTTGCTCACTCGCGCGTCCAACGGACCGGCTTTCCTCGCCTGCCGGCGCCGCGTCGCGGCCCGCGGCGTCGTCGCTCGACTGTCGGCGCGACGACTCGATCATCTCGGTCCTGGCATCGATCGCGCGTGCCTGCTGCTCGACTGGTCGTTCGACCGAGAGAAGCGACGCCAGCGAGACTCCGAATGCGGACGCGTCGGTACCGTTCGGCCAGAGCGACCGTTCGAAGACCGGGTCCTGGACCTTGCGCCTCTTGGTGTTCTGCGCGGCTCCGCCGCCGGATGAGATTCCTGTTGTCGGGTCGATCTCCGTCGCCCTGGCACTCACCTGGAGCGTCAACCGTTCTCCTCACGGACCCGCGTTCGCCTGGGCTCCCTGTGCGTTCACCACCGGAACCTCGTTGCCGCGCGTCCGCAGTCGCTCCAGCAAATCGGCTGCCACGCCCGCCTGTCCGGTGGCGACCAGCTCGTTGAGTATGGCCGTGCGCTTGCGGTCCTGCATGGCGTTCAGATAGGACACCGCCTGCGACTCCTGGCCCCGTCCGAGCAGCTCGGTGAGCATGGTGGTTGCGTCCGCGGCCTCCATGCCTTCGAGGGCCGCGACGACCTTCTTGAACTGCTTGTCACCCTCGGTCTTCTTGATCTCGTCGCGAAGAGCGTTGAACGCCCGCTCGCGCTGCTCGAGGGCCGCGATGTCTGCGTCGATCTTGCGCTGGTCCCGCGCAATCGCTTCCTGGAGCATGCGCACCTCTTTGCGCAGCCGTTCGAGGCGTTGCTCCTCGTCGGCGTTGCGCTGCACGCGCATGTCCATTGCGTCCGCAACGGGGATGGGAGCGCCTTCTCTGGCCTTGGCGTCCGCCTCGGCTTGCTGCTCGGCGGCGAGCCGCGCCGCCTCCTCCTGCTCGACGCGGGACCTTTCCTCAGCGACGGTTTCGACGAAGACCGCCCGTACCTTGTGCACGCGCTCGCGATCGACCCTGCCGCCCGCGACGAGCCATCCGACGATCCCGAGGATCGCGACCATGTTGGCGACCGCCATGAAGGAGAGTGCGTTCCAGATCGTTCGCATCACCAGGCCCCTTGATCGTGGCGCGTCGCGCGCCCGTGCCCCATCACCGTCAGATCGTCGAGCGATCGCTGCTCCAGCCGTCCCTGCTCGGTACGCCATTCATTCCATCGGCGTTCGCGAAGGTCCTGGATCGCCAGGCGCCGGCGCGCCGCTTCGAGAAGCGCCGCCCTGGCCTCGGCCACCCTCTTCCGGGCGGACGCGAGCGTGAGAATCGAACGCTTGAACTCAGCCATCTCCTTGATCGTCGCGCCGGCCTGCAACCGGACCTCGCGCACGTCGACCCCTCCGCGCTGATCGCCACCCGGTTCACTTGGGCTCGGTCCGACCAACTGCTGTCTCCACTCCTGGCGTGCCGCCTCGATCCGCGCCTGGATGCGGCGCATCTCGCGCTCGGCTTCCAGTCGGGCCGCTTCACGCTCGGCGAGGGCACGCTGCGCCCGCTCCTCCTCGCGGATCCGCTGCTTCATCACGGGCTCGAGCGTGAACACAAACCTTGGCATCTCGGCGAGACCTCACTCAGGCACGGGCCTTTGCCGCGTTTCGCTTCTGAACCATGTCCCCGGACATGAGCGCAATCTTGAGGAGCTCGGCGCGGGCCTCCTCGTACGAGGCGCGGTCGTCGCGTCCCTGCCTCAGGAGCGCATCGATCCTGGGCATCAGCTCGATCGCCACGTCGGTCTCCGCGCTCGACCCGTGGGCGTACGCGCCGATCCGCACAAGCTCGTCGACCTCCCGGTACATCGAGACCAGACGCTGCACCTGGCGTCGCGCGGACTGGTGCCCCTTATCGGAGACGTCGTCGGCGACGCGGCTGATCGAGTCGAGCACATCGATCGCCGGATAATGGCCTCGCTGCGCGAGCTTTCGCGAGAGCCAGACGTGCCCGTCGAGGATGCCCCGCGCCGCGTCGGCCACCGGCTCGGTCATGTCGTCGCCCTCGACGAGCACGCTGAACAGGCCAGTCACCGAACCCGTGCCCCCGCCCGGCAGATCGACGGCCCCTGCACGCTCGAGCAGCTGCGCAAGCGCCGAGAAGACGCTGGGCGTGTACCCGCGCGTCGCCGGCGGTTCACCAACCGACAGGCCGATCTGACGCTGGGCGTGCGCGAACCGGGTCACGGAGTCCATGATGAGCAGCACGTCCATCCCGCGATCGCGACAGTCCTCGGAGACCGCCATCGCCGCCATCGCGGCGCGAACCCGCATCAGGGGCGACTCGTCTCCGGTCGAGACGACGACGACGGCGCGCGAAAGCCCCTCCTCGCCCAGGACGTGCTCGACGAAGTCCTTGACCTCGCGACCTCGCTCGCCGATCAATGCAATCACCGAAACATCGGCGCTCGTGCGCTTCGCGATTGTGCCGACCAGCGTGCTCTTGCCGACGCCTGGCCCCGCGAAGATCCCCATCCGCTGGCCCTTCCCCATCGTCAGCATCAGGTCGATCGCGCGTACGCCCGTCTCGATCCGCTCGGTCACACGCCGACGCGACAAGGCGCCGATCGGCGCCGGCGCGAGCAGCCGCGGCGAAAGCCCCTCCGGATTTCCCTTCCCGTCGATCGGCCTGCCCAGACCGTCGATCACACGCCCGATCAGCGATGGCCCTGCACCGATCGTGGGTGAGACCTGCTCGCCCACGGCGGCGTCCCCCGGGCGAATCCCGTCGATCCGACCGAGCATCATCACCTGGGCCTGCGTGCGCGAGAACCCGACGATCTCGCCGAGAGACACCTCTGAAGACCTGTCCGCTTGCCCCGTCGTGCTGCCCGCGCGCTCGATCGAGACCAGCGTGCCGACCGGGAGCGGGAGATCATCGACAAGCACCGTCATCCCGCGCAGCCCCGCGACGCGTCCCGTTGCCCGGATCCCCTGCACGCGTGAGAGCACGGACAACTCCGGCCCCAGACCGAGGGTCACGCCGCTGGGGTGAACGCCGCTCATGCCGCGTGTCTCTTGTCCGACGCGTCCCTCAGACGCGCGTCCTGGAGAAGCGAGTCCCTTCCGTCAGCGCTCTCCGAGGGCTCGCCCGGCGCACCCGCCTGAGGGGAGACGACGTTCACGCCGATCGCGCCGGCGAGTCGCTCGATCTGCGTGCGGATCGTCGCGTCGATCGTGCCTCCCGCGTCCGTGCGGATGATGCAGCCGCCGCGCTCGACGCGCGGATCGCAGACCAGCGTCGTGTGCGTGACCTCGGCGAACTTCGAGACAAGAGCGGGCATCGCCTCTCGAACGATCGGCTCATCCTCGGGGGAGATGGCGACCGTGATCCGTGATTCCCTTGCCAGGAGCGAGAGCGCGGCATCCATCTGCGCGAGGACCGCAAGCGCGTCGGACGCGATGGCGCGCCGGGCAACTCGTTCCGCGACCGCAACGGCAAGACTGAGCGCGTCTCGCCGCAACGCGCCGAGCATCTCGATCCGGGACGCCTCGAACGCTCCGATCGCTCCCTGCCAGGACGCCACGACGCCGGCCAGCGCCGCGCCCCGCTCGACCAGGGCCGCGTTTCGGCCCTCTTCCAGCCCGCTGTCCCGCCCCTCCTCCAGCCCCTTCTCGTATCCGAGGCGGTGCCCCTCTTCGCGTGCATCGGCGATCAATCGGTCGCGTTCGGCCCTCGCCTCGGCGAGGATGCGCTCCGCCTCGGCACGGGCCGACGCGATGTGGCGCTCCCCTTCGCGCGCGATATCGCCGAGATTCATGACGAGCGCCTCCCGCGCCGCCCGCTCGACCTCGGCTCGCCTGATCATGCCCATCGCACTCGCTCCGCGCCCGACGATCCGGGCGATCAACTCCGCACTCTCGTCAGACCATCATCTCGCTCTCGCCGCGACCCGAGATCACGACGTCGCCCGACTCCTCGAGACGTCTGACGATGTCCACGATCCGCTGCTGGGCCGCCTCGACGTCGCTCACACGCACCGGACCCATGTACTCCATGTCCTCCTTGATCATCGCGGCGGCCCGCTCGGACATGTTGCCGAAGATCTTCTCCTTCAGGTCCTCGCTCGCGGTCTTGAGCGCCAGCGCGAGCTCGCTGTTCTCGACCTCCTTCAGCACGGCCTGGATGCCCTTGCCGTTCACCATCAGGATGTCCTCGAAGACGAACATCAGGCGGCGGATCTGCTCGACCAGATCGGGGTCATCCGCCTCCAGTCCCTCCATGATCAGCTTCTCGGTAGAGCGATCGGCCAGGTTGAGGATCTCGGCGACCGTCGGCACGCCGCCGGCCTTCTCCATCGACTGCGTCAGCATGCTCGCAAGCCGGCTCTCCAGCCCCTTTTCAACCTCGCGGATGACCTCGGGGTTCGTCTGCTCCATGTTGGCGATCCGCTTGATCACCTCGACCTGCTTCTGCACCGGGAGCCCGCCGATGATCTCCGCCGCCTTGTGGTGCGGCAGATGGCACGTGATCAGCGCGATCGTCTGTGGGTGCTCGTCCTGGATGAACGTGAGAAGGTTGTCCGTCTCCGCGCGCTGCAGGAAGCTGAAAGGCGTTTTCTGAACCTGCGTCTGGATCTGCGCGAGCACGCGCTCGGCCTGCTTCGGATCGAGAGACTGCGCCAGCACCTGCTTGGCGTAGTCAAGCCCGCCCTCGTTGGCGAAACGCTGCGCGATCGTCAGGTTGTAGAACTCCTCCACCACCGCCGCCTGGAGCGCGTCCGGAACCCGCCCAAGCCCCGCAAGTTCACGCGTGACCTCCTCCACCGTCTCCGCCGGCAGAGACTTGAGCATCAGCGCCGCCTGCTCGGGACCGATCGCCAGCAGGAGGATCGCGGCCTTCGTCAGCCCCTCCAGCTCGGCCGGATCGCTCGGCAACTTGTCGTGCGGCTTCCTGGCCATCGATCGCTCCCGTCAGTGGTCCGTCTGCAGCCAGCGGTTCAGCATCCGCGTGGTGCCCGACGGGTCGTTCGTCACCATCTCGGACAACTGCTCCAGCATCTTCTGCACACGCACCGAGTCCTCTTCGATCTCGATCCCGGCCATCGCCGTCTCCGTTTCATCCGCCTCACCCACCACGCTCGAACCGGTCTCCAGCGTCGGCGGCACTCCCATCAGCTCCGCCGGAGAGGGAAGCTCGGGCGTCTTGCCGCCGCGCTTGACCATCATCACCATCATGCCCACGGCCACGAGCGCGAGCAGCCCGAGCACGCCCTTCTCGATCACCGAGGATCCCTCACCGAGGGCGAGCACGCCGCCGCCGCCGGAACCGAACAACCCCGCCTTGCTCTCGGAACCCACGCCGGCCGGAGGCACCTCGATCGGCACGAGCGAGACGCTGACGACGCCCTCGGACTGGGACGTCTTGAGGTGTGGCAGGAGGCTCGCCCGGATCGTCGCCGAGATCTCGTCGAAACGATCCCTGATCTCCTGCGCGCTCACGGTTGATTCTCCCGCTCCGGCACCGCCCGTTGCGCCCGCCTCCTTCGATCGACGGACCAGCCCCTCGACATAGCCCTCCGGCACGTTGATGCTCGCGGCGTACCTCGTCGGGTTCCCTCGCGCATCGAGCACGCGCTCGACTTTCGAGCCGATCCGGTTGTCCATCTCCATCTGCGAGTCTTTCTTCTCGCTCCGAGGCCCCCCGCCGCCGCTTCCTCGCGCGATGTCCTGGGACTGGTTGGACCGAAGCCCCGGCTCGCCGTTTCCGGCCCCGCCGCCGCCCTCGGAGTTCGTCGTCTTGGTCTCGCGAGCCGGCAGGGAGACGGTGCCTCCCTCCTCCGGCGAGTTGTACGTGGTCGACTGCCAGTCACGCCGCGTGAGGTCCACCTCGGCGGTCACGGCCACCACCACGCCCGGGATGTGCGACACGAGCTCGAGCAGTTGCTTGCGCTTGCGGTCTTCTTCCGCCGCGACCGCCTCCCGATACTGGTTCGGCGTCGTGTCGTCCTCCGCTGTGGGCGTCCGCTGACGGCCCGTGGAACCGTCGATCACGCGCACGCTCTCGACCGCCAGGCCGGCCTTTGCGCCGCTCACGAGCGAGGCGACCGCATCGACCGTCGGCTGCTCGATCGCCCGCCCGTTCTCCGTGAAGATCGTCACCGAGGCGGTCGGCTTCCGCACGGCGGAGCCCAGTCCCTGGGCCTGCGGCGCATCGATCAGCACCGTCGCGGACTTGATGCCGCGGAAGTTGCCGATGACCCGAGACAGCTCGTTCTGGAGCGCGATCTGGAAGATCTGGTCGTTCTGGGTCCGCGAGTTCTGCCAGCTCTGCTTGTCGATGATGTTGCGGAACAGCACCGTCGTGTCGTCGGGCAGCGAGTTCTCTTCCTGGAGCATCGCCAGGGCCCGCCCCTGGGCGCCCGGCTCGACCATGAGGCGTCCATCCTGCTCGCGAACCTGGAAGTTCGAGGCACGCAGAATGGTGGCTGCTCGCTGCTGGTCCGCGGGTGGCACGCCCGGGAGCAGCTCGACGAGTGCCGGCTTCCCCGCGTATTGCGCGACAAGGAACATGGCCATGGCCGCGACAACCGCGATGGCGCCGATGAGCACCTTCTGCGTGGACGAAAGCCCACCCAGGTGCTTCCTGATCGTCGCCGTGGCCTGGCGCAAGCGTTCCACGCGGGGGCCTCCTGCCGCTCGGTCTCCGCTCCACGGAGACACCACCCGCCGGGCGACACCCGACAGGCGACCCCTACCTTCGGCAACAGTCGGTGCTTTGCTTCAAACCTGCGCACCCGATCGCGCACAAGCCGCGCCATCCGGTCGATTCCCGCGCTCGCGGGCCCGCGCGTCAGACGCGCATCTGCTTGACCTCTTCGAGCGCCTCCATCATGCGATTGCGGACGCTCTGGAGCGCCCTGAAGGCCAGGTCCGCCTTCTGCGTCGCAAGGATGACGCCCTCAACATCCGACCGCTCGCCGGTCTGGAGCTGTTCGATCGCGCGCGTGGCGTCCTGCTGCAACTGGTTCACCTGATCGATGTTACGCATCAGCGTGTCGCGGAACGTGGGTGAACCGGGTTGATCACCCGGCGTGCCCTTGGCGCCCGAGGCAGGGCCGAGCCCAGCCGGACCTCGCACCCCGCCCGCCCCGTTTCCTCCGATGAATCCCAGCGGATCGGCCATCGCTCAGCACTCCCGGTCACTTCCCGTCGCCACCATCTTCGCACGCACCGTGCCAACTGTCCAGCCACCCGATTCAGGCGAGCAGACGGAGCGCCTGCGACAGCATGGTCTTGGTCGCCTCGGCCGCTTGCACGTTCGCCTCGTAGGAGCGGACCGCCTCCATGGCGTTGAGCTGCTCGACGATCGGATTGATGTCCGGGACTTTGATGTACCCGCGCTCGTCGGCGAACGGATGATCCGGGTCGTGCCGCTCAGTGAGCGCCCCCTCGTTGATGGAGACCCGAGCCACGTGCACGCCGAGCGCTCTCCCCTCCTCGGATGAAGCGTTCGGATCACCCGGCGCGAACATGACCTCCCGCCGGCGATAGGGGTTGTATCGACCCTGGGCGTCCACGAGCGTGTTCCGATTCGCGATGTTCGCCGAGATGGACGCGAACCGCGTCCGCTCGGCGACCATGCCGCTCGTCGAGATGTCAAGTGACCCGTACATCTGCGCGGCTCCTCAGCGATCACGCCCGCTGGGCGATCGCGGACTTCATGATCTCGGACTGACTGCGGTACAGATCGACCGCGACGCGAAAGGCCGCGGTGTTCTCCGCGAGGTCCTGCATCAGCCGTTCGAGGTCGCGGTTCCCCCGGTCGTGAAAGGCAACCCCGCCCCCGGAAACCACCGGCTTCAGACGCAGGCCGGTGGGTCCGAGAGAGATCGGACCGTCGGACTCTCCGGCGTCGCCGCCGAGCGGCCCGGTCGTGCCCCCGGCGGAATCTGCCCGATCGCGCCGCTCCTGCAGCATGGCGCGCAGGAACTGCTGAAAGGACTCCGGGGACACGTCCGTCTGCACGTGCGAGGGCGTGCTCAGGTTCGCGATGTTGTGCGCGATCAGCTTCTGCCGTTGCGAGGCATACCCGATCGCCAGTTCCAGCGCCGGCATCGCACCCGCATTGACAACGCCATCGATCATCGGTCCAGTGCCCCTCGCAAATGCCGGACCAGACGTGACCCGGCCGCCCTCTACAGCGTCTCGGCCACGATCTTCTCCTCTTTCCACTTCTTGATCTTCAAGCCGAGCGTGCGGACACCGATGCCCAAGGCCCTGGCGGTCTTCAGGCGGTGTCCGTCGAACCTCTCCAAAGTCCGGAGAATTGCCGCACGCTCGATCTCCTCGAGCGTCATCCCGTCGACCGAGATGCCGAACGCCTTGCTCTCGATCATGCGCTCCGCGCCGAATCCGGCCGATCCGGGGCCGCCCACGAACGCACCCCCGCCCGCGCTCATCGCGGGCGAAGATCGCGTGCCGTTGGCATGTCCGGTGTCGACGATCTGAGTGCTCAAGCCCCCGTGCGCCAGCCACGGCTCGATCAGCGACCCCGGGATCTCCAGACTCCCGGAACCCGTTGAACCCCAGATCACCACGGCACGCTCGCAGATGTTCTGCAGCTCGCGGACGTTGCCCGGCCACGTGTATGCGCACAGCAGGTCCATGGCTCCCTGCTCGAAGCCCATCGACCCACGCCCGTCCCGCAGACAGATCTCGTCCACGAAGTGCTCGGCCAGCTCCGGCACGTCCTCCGCGCGGTCCCGGAGCGGCGGCAGGTGGATCGGCAGCACGTTAAGACGGAAGAACAGGTCCTGCCGGAAGTGCCCCGCGCCGACGGAACGGGGAAGGTCGCGATTGCTCGTCGCGATCACCCGCACGTCCACGCCGATCGTGACCGAGGAGCCGACGCGCTCGAACGCCCGCTCCTGAAGCACTCGCAGCAGCTTTGCCTGCACGCTCGGGCTGACCTCGCTGATCTCATCGAGCAGGAGCGAACCCCCGTCGGCCAGCTCGAAGCGACCCTTCCGGAGCTTGTCGGCGCCCGTGAAAGCGCCTCGCTCGTGTCCGAAGAGCTCGCTCTCCAGCAGCGACTCCGAGAGCGCCGCACAGTTCACCGCCAGCATCGGACGCCCGACTCGTGGCGAGAGCTCGTGGATCGCCCTCGCCACGACCTCCTTGCCGGAGCCGGATTCGCCGCACACAAGCACGTTCCCGTGCGAGCCGGCGACCGCGAGCACCTGCTGCTTCACCCGGCGCATCGCGGCCGAGGATCCGATCAGCCGCTCCATCCCTCGGAGTTCGATCTCTCCGTCCTCGCGCTGCGTCCCGACGCGGAGCACCGCGTTCTCCCGCACGATGACGCCGTGCTGCACCGCCCGCTTGATCGCGACGACAAGCTCGTCCCCCTCGAACGGCTTGGTCAGATAGTCGAACGCCCCCAGGCGCATCGCCTTCACCGCTGTCTCGATCGTTCCGAACGCCGTCATCAGCACGATCGGAAGATCCTCGTCAATGGCGCGGATGCGTTCGATGAGCTCCAGCCCCGAGAGTCCCGGCATCCGGAGGTCCGTGACCACCGCGTCCGGACGACGCCTCGCGATCATCTCGAGCGCGCCCTGCCCGTCGGGCGCGCTCAGCACCTCGAAGCCCGCACGCTCCAGCGTCGTGCCGACGCTGTCACGCATCAACTCCTTGTCGTCAACAACCAGCACGGTGCTCATCCGGCTCGCTCCCTGCGCGAAGGACCACGAACAACGCTCCCCGACGCACGCGGCCCGGGAAGCCACAACTCAACGCACGCCCCGAAAGGACGCTCGCGCCGAACCACGACGCGCCCTCCGTGTGCCTCGACAATCCTGTGAACGATCGAGAGCCCCAGGCCCGTGCCCGCGGCTCGCGTGGTGAAGAACGGGTTGAACATCCTCGCGATCACGTCGTCCGACAGCCCGGGCCCCGTGTCGCGCACGAACAGCACCGACCACCCCTCCGCCCCCTCTTCGTGCTCCGATCTGGCCCCGAGCGTCAGGGTGTGTCCCGCGCCGCTGCGCCCGCCGCACTCGAACATCGCCTCGACGGCGTTTCGCACGATGTTCATCAGCGCCCGCTCGATCATCGGACCGTCGCACCAGAGCTCCAGTCCCGACTCGACCTGCCACTCGACCCGATATCCTCCGACCACGCGCTCCGAGACGTCGGCGCAGCCCTGGTGCGCTCGGCTCATCACCTCGCGAGCATCCGCCTCACCCATCCGGGGGCGTAGCTCCTTGGCGAACGCGAGCACGTCTCCCACAATCGCGTTCAGCCCTCGGGCGGCGTGCCCGATCTTCGACGCGACGTCGCGCTGCGCGGGCAACGACGCAAGGTCCTCCTCGAGCATCCTCGCGTAGAGCTGGATGGAGCCGACGGGATTGCGGACTTCGTGCGCAATGCCGGCGGCCATCTCGCCGATCGCCGCGAGACGCCGCGATCGCTCCAGCTGCTCGTTCGCCCGCGCCAGCTCCCCATTGAGACGCGCGACCTCGGCTCGCAACTGATGGTGCGTGCGCTCGAGTCGCGATGTCACGTCATTGAACGCCGAGAGAAGGTCCGCGAGCTCCCCCGGCGCGAGCGACGCCGCTCCGCCGTCGCTCGTCGGCTCGCTCCGTTCGCCCCGGTCTCTCATCGCCACATCGGCCATGGCAACTCAGCCCTCCCTGTCCTGGAATCGCGCGCCGGCCGTGCCGGAGCCGGACGCGCCGTAAGCGCTGACGGCCCGCCTTCCTCGACCGACCTCCGCCAGTTCCCGGGCGATGCGCTCACGCGAGGCCGCCAGCGACTGGCGGTCCCTCTCGTCGCGCGCGTTGATCTCATCGGCGAGTCGCTCGATCGCCCCGACGCGGCTCGTCAGCCGCTCCCTCGCACCCGGAGCGACCCCCGCCGCTCCGGAGCCGAGCTGGTCCCGATAGACCCTGGCGCGCTCGGCCAGGTCGACGATCTCCTCAACAATGCCCTGTCGCTGACGCAGGATCGCGAGCACGCCCTCGGCATCGCCCGCGTCCACAAGCTCGGTCTGTTTCTGGGAGAGCGCGTCAAGCGCACCATAAAGGGCGAACTGGCGCTCGACGATCGCCTCGAAGCGCTCCGTCCACGTGTCGCCGCTCGCGCCCTGATTCCCCGCAAATCCGATCGCCATCCCGGACCTCCTGTCCAGTGCAGGCCAGACGCTCATCCCTCGCCCGAGCGGCCGCGCTCAGTCCGCGCTCCGCTCGCTCTCAAGGGCGTACAACCGCGCGCTGGCGTCCAGCCAACGCTCCCAATCTCGCCTTGTCATCGGCAGGTTCGGGTCATCCCAAACAGTTTCCGGCAGGGACTCGTAAAAACGCCTGGCCCGCACATTCGCGGTCCGGGCACGCTCGAAGTCACCCCGTTCGACGTACGCGTTCACCACCTGCACCATCGCAACGAGCGACGCCGGATCGTTCGGGTATCGCTCCTTCGCGACCTCGTACCGACGAACCGCCTCGTCGAAGTCCCCGAGATCGAACGCGCAATCCCCCATGTAGAACATCGCATTCCGAAGGTAGAGCGACTCCAGCGCCCGCCGCTTCCGCGGCTCCTTCAACGCGATCCCCGCCGCAGCACGCTCGTACTGACCCATCGCCATCTCAAGACGCTCCCGACGCGTCTCCTCCAGCTCGACCCGATCCGAGTCCGGCATCGCGCCCCGCAGGACGCCACGAATCCGCTCCGCGTCCTTGCGGCACGAATCGGCGAGACGGAACCGCCACAGATCGGTCCTGCCGTCCTCCGGGTAGCGGTCCAGGGCTTCCGCATACCGCTCGATCGCCCGCGGCCAACGCCCCGTCCGCTCGTACTGCCCCGCCAGCTCGGACAGTGCATCGGCGTACACGCCCGAACGCGTGCCCACGATCGAGCCCTCGACGACCCGTTGCAGGATCGACTCCGCCTCCGCATCGTTCTCGGCGCTCGCGTCCAGCAGGAGACACTGAGCCAGCGGCACATGGCTGAGGTCCGCGTATGGACCAACGCGCACACCCACGTCCCGCAGCTCGCGATCCACGATGATCGATCGGAAGACCTCCGCCGCGCGGTCATACTCGCCCCGTGCCTGGTACGCGACCCCGAGCCGGAACCTCGCCTCCGCGTGGCGTCCGTCGCTCGGGAAGCTCTCGGTGAACTCGAGCAGCGCGGAGACGGCCTCGTCACGATCCCCGGCCAGATCGAACGCGTCGGCGGCCCTCCAGAGGGAGTCCGCGTACGACTGGGCGTCCCCGGCGACGCGGGAGGTGTGCAGCTTGGCGTAGAAACCCGCGCGGCGCAGGTGCGTCCGTGCCTGGTCGCGCGTCGCCGGATCCATGCCGGCGATCTCCATCGCGGGATCGGGCGAACTCTCGCGGCTGGGGAGCAGGTCCTCGGCCATGGCCCGATGAGACCTGGCGATTGCGTCCAGCACCTCGGCGGGAACCTCGTTGATCTCGTACAGCCGCTCGGCCTCGGTCGCGAACCGCAGCGCCATCTCCGGGTCCGGGCGGCCCCCCCGGTCCGGTGTGCCCGCCATGAGCACGGCGTGCTGACGCAACAGACTCGACATCACCTGATCCGCGCGCACGAGCCCCGAGCGTTCGCCGCGCGTCATCGCTTCGACCAGCGTCTGGTACGCCTCAAGTGATTCATCGAAGCTGCCCAGCAGCGCTTCGCTCTCGCCAAGCCCGAGCAGCGCCGGCAGGTACGTGCGACTTGCGCTGTAGGACTCCGTGATCTCGTGGAACTTCTCGCGGGCTTCCTGGGCGTTGCCAACACGCAACTCGCCCTCGGCCTCGAGCGCGAGCAGCTCGCCTCGCAGCGGGTCTCCGGCGCTGAGCATCTCGTTGGCACGCGCCAGACTTCTCACCGCCTCGTCCTGAACCCCGATCTCAAGGTACGCCCGACCAAGGAGCACGTGCAGCTCCGCGACCTCCCGGTCGCGCGACCCACCCATGCGAGGCAGCGCCCGCACCAACCAGTCGACCACACCCTCCGCGTTCCCCTGACCCAGCATCAACTCGGCCTGACGCGCCGTGCCCCACGCGCGGTCCTCGGGCGGGAGCGTCGCCTCGGCCAGCAGAGATCCGAGCAGATCACGCGCGCGAGCCGCATCGGGCGTCGGACCGGCCAGCGCACGCTCGATCATCCGCCGGTACAGCTGGCGTCGCCGCCCGGGGTCCTTCTCGATCAGCTTGTCGGCCCTGGACTTGGCTTCATCCACCCGTCCGACGGAGATCATCGCATCGGCGAGAAACGCCGCGTCGCGTGCCTCGAGTTTCTCACCCAGCTTCTCCGCCTCCAGATACTCCCGGACCACGCTCTCGTTGTTCTCGTCGATCGAGACGCCCAGACGCTGCTGGCCGAGGTAGATCGCCCTGGCCACAAGCAGGTGGTACGCCCGCCGCTCCCCAACCCCCACGGTGCCGGCGTCCACGAACGGGAAAACATCCCCGTTCAGCACACCGATCGCATCCTCCGGCTTGTCGTCCGCGATCAGACGCTCCGCTCGCGTCAAGGGCGCCGTCACGTCCGGCTTCGGACGGCTCGTCGCCACCTTGTACACGCCCGCTGCAAGCCCCGCGACCGCCACCAGCAGCAGCGGCAACTGCCACACCTCCCGCCATGACGGCGGCCCGCTCGACGAGGGCGCGGCTGCGCCGTCGCGCACCGCCTCGTCCGCGCCCGGCGTCGCACGATTCGGCTTGGAGGTCTCATCCGCCACGCGATTCCCTCAGGGACTGGCGACCGCATCGACAGGGGTTCCGGCCCGCCCGGCGCGCACCGGAGGCCCATCGGGAGCCCTACCAGTCCTGCTATCGGACGTTCACCCACCCCATCTTGACGACCGGGACGACCCAGGAAACGGGAATCCGATCACCCCTGCTGCTCGGCCTCTGCCTCGAATCGCGATACAACGATCGTCCTCGCCACGGCGTCCCCCCGATGCCGCCCTCCCGGCTCGAAGACGCCAAGCAGCGCCGCCGGAGGCAGCCCCCAACGCACTGCGTTTCGAATCGCTGCTCGCCTCAGCCCGACACCCCGCCGGTCCACTGCGCGCCGATCCACGACCGCCAGAACCTCGCACCCCGCCACCACCTTACCGACCGTGCGCCCGAACACGCCCTCCATCACGGTCGACACGACGAAGCCCGCCATCACGAGGTCAATCACGCCTACGACGCCCAACCCTTCTGGCGTGATCCGAAGCACATCGAGCACCGCGCCGGGGGTCGCGCCCGTGACGGCCCATACAGCACCGAGGGCCACACCCACGTCGATCAATGCCGCCGAGATGCGCCTCGATGGGCTGGCGATCTCCGCCCCGTCCGGCAGGGCCACCACGCCCGGATCGTCGCCGACGCGGACCACGAAGAGCAGCACTGCCGCCGTCGAGCCGAGCAACAGCACGATCAAAGCTCTCAGATCCTGCGAGGAGAGCGGCCCGCGTCGGGCGGCCTCGCCGTCGTGCATCACCAGGCCGGTTGCGCCGGAGACCTCCCACACCATCACCGGCCTTGGACGCAGCGGATCGCCGGTCGCACCGTCAGCCATCGGCGCCTCGCCCTGCCACGCCGCGACGACGCGCGACACATCTCCCAGGCCCAGCACGCCGAACGGCGAGCCGGCACCCTCTCGAGAGGCCACACGGCTCCAGTGGCCGCCCGCCTCCGACCAGATCGAGATCGAATCACCCTCTCTGACAACGGCATTCAACATCCGACCGACACCGAGGAACTGCGTGCCCTCCAGCCCGAAGCCGGGAACGCCGAGCGGACGTCGCGACCATGTCCAGAGCTCGACGACTCGCTCGCCCGGAGCCAAGTCGCCTTCGACCGGGCGGCCCGCCCAGGCACTCAACGCTCCCCCGCGCGTTCGACCGACCACAAGCACCCCGGCCGCCTCGGACGCGATCCAAACGGGGCTGGAGACATCCAACCCCTCCGCTCCCTGCGTCGGAATCGCGCTCGTCTCGATCCACGACGCGCTGTCCAGGCGAAACACCCTTGGAGCGTCCGTCGGGCCGGGCGTGTGCATCAGCGCCACCGGCCCCCACGGCGTGCCGACAACCCCGCGGAGGTCCGCCACGCGAAGCAGCGAGGGGTGGGCGTCCAGCAGGCCACGCGGCTCGTACGCGTACATCCCCGCGATCGGCGTCGGGATTGCGCGGAGCGACAGCACGCGATAGCCGGCCCCTCCATACACACCCTGTGGACCGAACAGCAGGTACACCCGATCGTCGCACGCCGCGATCGCCGCCGGCATCGCCTCCAGTCGCGTCGCGGGAAACAGGACGCCATCGTCGGCGCCGGGCGTGCCTCCGACTCCTGCCCGAGGCGGCACGTGCGCCAAGACCGTCGCCGAGGCGTTCAGCGCCGTCGGTTCAGGCAACGCGATCCAGCCGTGCGAAACGACATCCGCTCGGCCCCCCTGGCTTCCAAGACGAGCGCTCCCCGCGCTCGGGAACACCCCGCGCTCCGGACCCGGCTCTCCGCCCGAAGCGCAGACCCGCCCGGCGGCAATCACTGCGATGAGCACCAACAGGATCCGCATGCGCCGCATCGTACTCGCGCTGGCCGGAGCATTCCCACTGGCGTCCGCGAGCGGTTTGTGGCAGAATGCGCGCTCCATCGCCGAGACGCACACACATGGCCTGCACACCATCCGTATTCCGTCCGCGCGACCGCAGGTCCCCTGCTCCCGCGGCCCTTTGGGCGCTCCTGCTCATCGCATCGATCCTCTCCGGCTGCATCATCGCACAGCCGGGCGGCATGATGATGTCGAACGCGCCGACGGGCGAGTCCGTCGCATCCTCAGGCTCGGCCAAGCCGGGCCAGATCACCATGTCGGAGCTTGACGGGCTGACCAAGGCCTACGCAGACCGGTACATGACGTTGGTTGTCGCCGCATGCGACGCCCTCTCCCATGACAACCAGTCTCTCGAACAGAGGCGCATGGCCAACCTCTTCAAGACGGCCAGCGTGACATCCATCTACGACGTCGCAACCAATCCAGATCCCTTCACGCAACTCATCGACATGCTTCTCGTGGTCACGCTCCAGAGCATGGTCTGGATCGACGAAGACAACGCCGCTCGCATCTTCCCCGGACGGGAGGAGATCCTCGTGCTGGCCATCCGCCGAGCACGCGAGGACATCTGGGATCTGGCCCGGAGGGCGATGACGCCGAAGCAGCTCGACGATCTCGATCGGCTCATGGTCGAGTGGCGCCGACAGAACCAGGACGTCCAGTTCGTCTCTTTCGTGCGGTTCGGCGACTTTGCCGATCGACGGGGCAAGTCGATCATCTCGGAGGTCCGGTCCGGCGGGGGCCTCCTCGCGCCGGCCAAGCAGGCGATCGACGAGACCCGCCTGCTGGCCGAACGCATCTTTTACATCTCCAAGCGTGCACCCTTCCTGCTCTCTTGGCAGGCGCAGTCCTTCGCCGACGACATCCTGATCAAGCCCGAAGTCACCGACGCGCTCTCGCAGCTCAAGCAGGTCGCCACGGCCGCAGAGCGTGCCGCTGTCGCCACGGAGGGCATCCCGGCCCTCCTGACATCCGAGCGCGAGGCGATCCTGTCCGAACTCGACGCGCGGGAGGGCGAACTGGTCGAGGCCGTTGCCGGCTATCGAGCCGCCGTCGCCGACACCCGGCTTCTCGCCACCGATCTCAACACCACCATCACAAGCGCAACGAACGCTCTGGAGGGCGCCGACCAGGTCGCCAGGTCGCTTGACCAGACCATTCGGTCGCTCGACGCGCTCCTGGGCGAGAGCGACGCGAACGACGCACCCTTCCAGATCGAGCCGTACGCCCAGACCATCCGCGAGCTGACGAGCACCATCCAGGAACTCAACACGCTGATCGCGTCGACGGACTCGCTCCTCGGCTCGTCGAATCTCGACGATCGCCTCAAGCAGCTCGACGCCATCTCCGCGTCAAACCTGCTCGGCGCACGCTCGCACATGGCGTCGCTGATCGATCTTGGCTTCACGCGCGCAGCGATGCTCGCCGTCCTCATCTTCGTTCTTGCCCTCGGCTACCGCTTCCTGACGATGTTTCCGAAGCGTGACACAAGAATCCCGAAAGACCCCTCAGGATCGACTTGAATCCACCCGAAGCGTCCGGCGCGGACAGTCACCATGAACCGATCCATTCACAGAATGCCGACATTCGCACCGCTCCTACTCGCCGTGGCGAGTCTTGCTTTGATGGCCCACGCGTCTCAGCCGACCACAACCCCGCCCGGCTCGCGCCCGCGCGCCACCTCCGACGGAGAGCGAGCGCCTCGGCCCCACCGCCCGGTCGTGGCGCCGGACTATGTGAAGACCGTCGAAGCCAAGGGCCTCATCCGCTCCACCGGCTCCTCCACGGTCTCGGGCCTGATCAACGATTGGGCGATCGCCTTCGGATCGCTGCATCCCGGAGCCACCGTCGAGGTCACGGGCGGCGGATCCTCAACCGCCACACCCGCCCTCCTTTCGGGGTCGTGCGACATCGCTCCCATGTCTCGCCCGATGAACGAAGCCGAGCTCGCGCAGTTCAGGCAGAAGTTCGGATACGAGCCGACGCGCATCGTCGTCGCGATCGACGCCCTCGCCGTCTTCGTCCACAAGGAGAACCCGATCGAAACGCTCTCCCTCGCGCAACTCGACGCGATCTTCTCCGCCACGAGAATGCGAGGTGCCGAACCCGCCGACACGTGGGGTGACCTCGGGCTTACCGGGGAATGGGCGGATCGACCCATCCACATCTACGGCTTCGGCGACCTCACCGGCGGTTACGCCCTTTTCAGAGACCTCGTTCTCGACGGCGGAGACTACAACGCCGCCATCCGCGTCCAGCCCGGCTCGTCCGCGATCGTGAACGCGGTCGGGTCCTATCGCGAGGCAATCGGCTTCGCGAGCCAGTACTTCGCGACCGCACGCACGCGAATGGTCCCCATCACCGACGAGAACGGCGTCGCCCGCGACCCGACCGAGGCGGCATGCCTGGACGGCTCCTATCCACTCGCGCGCCGCCTTTTCATCTACGTCAACAAGAAGCCAGGCCACCCACTGCCCCCAAACGTTGCCGAGTTTCTTCGCTACGCCCTCTCGCGCCAAGGACAGTCCGCCGCCGCCGACGCCGGCATGTTCTCCGTGCCGGGCGACCTCGCCAGGGAACAGGTGGAGTCGCTGGGCAAGTGACGCATCCGGGTTTCTCGATACACTCGGCGCATGAACGCCATCCTCCTCGCGATCGGCGCCGGGCTTTGCTGGGGCATCGGTGAGCTCTGCACCAAGAGCGTGCTCCACACGCACAAGGTCGGCCCGCTGACCGCCATCGCGGTCCGTTCCACCGTCGCGCTCCCCGTGATCTGGGCCGCCTGGGCATTGGCCATGTACGTCCTTAAGGTTGAGCCGCGGGACTGGACCAAGGCCGGCGCGCCGACGCTCCTGAAACTGACCATCGGGTCCGGACTCGTCGCCGGGGCCGCGGCAATGATCCTCTTCTATTCGGCCCTGCACCTGGGCGAGATCGGACGGATTAAGCCCGTCGCGTTCGCCCTGGCCCCAGCGGTCGCCGTGCTGCTGGGCTGGGTGCTTCTTGGCGAAGCGATGACGCCCAAGAAGGCAATCGGCGTCCTCATGATCCTCTCCGGCGTTGTCGTCCTTACAGGAAAGTGAACAGATGAACACTCGAACCGCGGCATCCAACGCCACCTCGCGACGGGACTTCCTTGGCGCCTCCCTTCGCGTAGGCGGGATCGCGGCCCTCGGCGCCGCCGTCGCCCAGACATCCCAGGCCGCGCTCGCGGATCGGCTGGCGGGGTTCTCAGGCCCGCCCGAGTCGCTCGCCACCAACGAGGACTTCTGGCTCCCGATCCAGCAGGCGTTCTCGGTCGATCGCTCCGTCGTCAACCTGAACAACGGCGGCGTCTGCCCCTCGCCGGTGATCGTTCAGGAGTCGATGCGCCGACTGCTCGAGTACTCGAATCGCGCCGTTCCCTCCATGGCCCTGTGGTCGGTGCTCCAGCCCCAGATCGAAGGGGTACGAGCACGCGTCGCGCGCGAGTGGGGCGTTGACGGCGAGGAGATCGCGTTCACGCGCAACGCGTCCGAGAGTCTCCAGATCTGCGAGTTCGGACTCGACCTTCGGCCGGGCGACGAGGTGCTCACGACCACGGTCGACTATCCGCGCATGGTGAACACCCTTCGCCAGCGTGAGCGGCGCGACGGCATCAAGCTCGTCGAGTTCAAGATGCCGATCCCGCTCGAGAGCGACGATGAGGCCGTCCGCCTCTTCGAGTCGCACATCACGCCGAGGACGCGCATGATCCTCCTGTGCCACATGGTGAACATCACCGGACAGGTGCTCCCCGTTCGTCGCATCTGCCAGATGGCCCGCGCGCGGAACATCCCGGTCATCGTGGACGGTGCCCACGCCTTCGCGCACCTGGACTTCAAGCTCTCCGACCTCGATTGCGACTACTACGGCGTGAGTCTGCACAAGTGGCTCTTCGCCCCGCACGGCACCGGCCTGCTCTACGTCCGACGCGACAAGATCAAGGGACTCTGGCCCCTCATGGCCGCGACGTCGGAGCAGGACGACAACATCCGGAAGTTCGAGGAGTTCGGCACCCGTCCCCTCGCCAACACGCTCGCCATCGCCGAGGCGCTCACGTTCCACCAGGTCATCGGCGCCGCCCGGAAAGAGGCCCGCATGCGATTCCTCCGCGATCGGTGGGCCAGACGGCTCCTCGCTCATCCCTCGGGCCGATTCAGGCTCCACACCAGTCTCGATCCCCGCTACTCGTGCGGCATCGGCACCGTGCAGATCGAGGGCACCGACTCGACGGCCCTCCGCTCCCACCTCTACGAGAAGCACTCCATCTTCACGATCGCGCTCAAGCACCCCGAGTTCGAGGGCATCCGCGTCACGCCCAGCGTCTACACCACCCTCGAAGAACTGGACCGCTTCTGCGAAGCGATGGAGAGCGTCGCCGAGAACGGGCTGCCGGCGTAGTCGATCTCAGCACATCGTCATCCCGCCGTCGACACAGATCGTCTGGCCCGTGATGTACCCCGCGTCGTCCGACGCAAGGTACGACACCGCCGCCGCGATGTCCTCGCCGACGCCCAGACGCTTGATCGCCATCATCTGCTGGATCTTGTCCTTGATCTCCTGGGGGAGGCCCGACGTCATGTCCGTCTCGATGTACCCCGGCGCGACGACGTTGCACGTGATGTTCTTCCCGCCCAGCTCACGCGCGACCGTCTTGGACAGCCCGATCAGCCCGGCCTTTGCCGCGGCGTAGTTCGCCTGCCCCGCGTTGCCCACCACCCCCGACGTCGACGAGATGTTGACGATCCGCCCGAACTTCCCTCGCATCATGTGGCGGGCCGCGGCACGGATCGCCACGAAGCAACTCGTCAGGTTCGTCTGGAT
>JAPKGU010000130.1 GCA_026647565.1 Phycisphaerales bacterium
TCAGCACCAGCGCCACGGCCCCCTGGCGGAACTCCGCCGTGTACTTCCTTCTGTTCTGTCCCTTGACCATCCGATGGACCTCCTGTCAACAGGCCGAAGCCTATCGATCGTTGGTGTCCACCGGGGATGGGCAAGTTCAGTCAGCGCTGACGCCGTGCAGCGCTTCAAGCACGAGACGTTCTGGGGACGCGAGAAAGAGAACCTAATCTACCCGATCGGGCTGGCCAACCTGATCCTGCACGGCATCGACCGCCCGAACATTTGGCACGGCAACGCGCTCACGGGCGACGAGGTGTACGGTGGGCTGTTCCAAGGCGCGCCCACGCAGTTCGACGTGATCCTCACGAACCCGCCCTTCGGCGGCAAGGAAAGCGTCAGCGCCCAGACCAACTTCGACTACCGCACCAGCGCGACGCAGGTGCTGTTCATGCAGCACTTCATCCGCTCGCTGCGGCACGGGGGCCGCTGCGGCGTCGTGATCGACGAGGGCGTTCTCTTCCGCACCAACGAGGAGGCCTTTGTCAAGACCAAGCGGAAGCTCACCGACGACTGCGACCTGTGGTGCGTGCTGTCGCTGCCGGGCGGCGTGTTCAGCGCCGCCGGCGCCGGCGTGAAGACGAACCTGTTGTTCTTCACCAAGGGCAAGGCCACCGAGAAGATCTGGTACTACGACCTGTCGGACGTGAAGGTCGGCAAGAAGACGCCGCTCACCCTCAAGCACTTCGAGGATTTCGCGGCGATGCTGGCCACGAAGGGCGACTCCGAGAGGTCATGGACGGTCGACCTGGCGGCCCGAAAGGCCAAGGCCGCGACCGATGCGCAGCCGTTCAAGGACCTGGCCCGCGCGAAGTCCGCCGAGGCGGACGCGAAGCGCGAACGACTGTCGGAACTGAAGAAGGCGAAGCCGCGTGACGAGACGGCGATCACCACGGCCGACGCCGAGATCGCGGCGCTCGTGAAGGAAGCCCGCGAAGCGACGGCCAAAGCCGAGGCGATCGAGAACGCGGTGTACGACCTGAAGGCGGTGAACCCCAACCGCAAGGCCGAGGTGGACACACGCACGCCATCGGAGTTGATCGAGATCATCGAGGCCAAGGGCGACGACGTCGCCGCGGCGTTGGTGTCGCTGCGATCGCTGGTGGGGCGTGACGCATGACGGAGACCGCCGCCCGCTGCCGCGTGAGGTATCGCCCTTGACCGGTCCATGGGCGCATGCGGGCATGGAGTCATCCCGAAGACGACGTCGTTGATGCCGTCGCCCGCCATGGCAACGCGCCGTCCCTGAGCCTGGAGCGACGCGACGAGGTCCACCTTGTCTTGTGGTCGGACCTCGCAGTGGCCCTCGTCGATCCCGAGTTGCTCGGCGACGGCCGGCGCGGTGGTCAGCCCGTCACCGGTGGCCATCGTGGATCAGCGGCGTGAGGCCCAGTAGGCGTCCGCCTCGGTTTCGAGCTTGTCCAGGCGCGTGTAGTAATCCGGAAACTCCTTCAGGTGGGCCCATGCGATCTTGCCCGTGAGCAGTTCGTCGTCGTTGGTCACGTTGGTCTCCGGATCGCGCGACCCGTGCTCGAACTCGACCTCCAGCCCGCGTCGAAACTGGGCCAGGTCGACCTTGTTCCAGGGGATGCCCAGCGCATCGCCGATGCGCTGGGCTTCGCCCGGGCTGACCTTCCGCTTGCTCATGATTCGACCTCCACTTGAAAGAGCCCTCCGCGAATCGTCACCCGGGATTCATCACCGCGAAGCCCACGCTGAGCGTGACGGCGTAACTTACCCACAGCAGATAAGGAATCAGCAAATACCCCGCGACGCGGTCGATCCTCCAGAACAGCGCGACGAGGGCGACGATCATGAGCCAGAGCGAGACGATCTCCACGGCTGCGGCGGTGAGCAGGTGGGCGCCGAAGAAGAGCAAGGTCCACGCGGCGTTGAACACCAGGTGCACAAGAAACAGCGCGAGGGCGAGTCGTGCAGCACGATCACCAAAGCCGCGTTTCATCCACACACGCCATGCGGCGACGCCCATCAGCAGGTAGAGGATGGCCCACACCGGGCCGAAGACCCACGATGGCGGTGTCCACGCCGGGCGGTTGAGCGAGGCGTACCAGGCGCCGGTTTCGACAAAGACGGCGGTGGTGGCCGGGAGGAACGCGACCAAGACCCAGCCGATCAGGCCTAACCACGCTTTGTTCCACGTTCGGCGGGAAGCCATGGTGAAGGGTAGACCGAGCAAGGCGCGCGGCCTGCGGCATGCCGTTCGACTTCACCGTCGGGTTGCTCCAGAACACCTCGCTCGAACTCAAGTGGAAGTGCAACAACCCCAGCGGCACGCAGGGACCGATCTATGACGTCAAGCGGGGAGACTTACAAGGTTGGGCTCGGCGTGGTCCGGCCGCCTTCGTTCTCCCACCGCGCGATCGCTCTCGCTGCCATGATGTTCGCCGCCGCGCCCGCCCCCGCACCATCGCCGCCACCTCGCGCCCCGTGCTTCTGGCCATCCGCCGGTGAGTTCGGCTGGCCGCGGCTGACGAGGCGTACATCCAGTCGGCTCAACAGTTCATAGCGACGCCGCTCGCGCACGATCGGCCACCAGTCGTACAGAAAGATCTCGATGGGTCGCCACATCGCGACCCAGCCCACAATCATCGAGCCCTCGCGCAGGAGCGTCGGGACCGGCCCATCGCCGAGCATCCCGGCGATGAGACGCGAGAGCACGAAGACCGCCGCCAGGAACGTCACGCCGATGGCCAGCGTGACCACGCCGCGCCGCAGCAGGCGGCTCAACGATCGCCGCCGCAGCATGGCTTGGCGCGCGAAGAAGGCCCGCACCGCAGTGCCGATGACCGAAGCCCGATCAGGGTCGCACGGCTCTTCGATCGAGATCAGAAGTCCGCTGGGCGCCGGCGCCTGCATCTCCTTGACGCTCTCGACGATGTACTCGGCCGCCCATGGGCTCAGGTCCTGCTGGCCGAAGGGCGACGGGTCCACGGGGTCGAAGAGTTGGTCGATCGCCCGCAGCCGCATCTCGATGAGCCCGTCGCTCGCGGGAGTCGCGTGGCCGGCACCGCCCGCGGGAAGGGGGATCTGCGAGGCCCTTGAATGTTGAGGCGATTCGGTGCCCATACCATCCATTATCCGCACGCGACATGTGGCGGGTGAGACTTGCGAGAATTGGGCGCACGGAGACCACGGCGTGGCGAGTGCTCGAATCGATCCAGGGGTCTGCATCGGCCACGTTCACCTGAAGGTTGCCGACATCGCTCGAGCCCTGTCGTTCTATCGCGATGTTCTGGGCTTCGAGGTGACGCAGCGGTACGGCACCGACGCCGTGTTTCTTTCGGCGGGCGGATACCACCACCACATCGGGCTGAACACGTGGGACAGCAAAGGTGGCAAACCGCCGGCCCGCGGGACCACGGGCCTGTTCCATCTTGCCATCCTCTACCCAACGCGGGCGGCGCTCGCGGATGCGCTCCGCCGCGTCATGAGAGCGGGGATCTCGCTCGACGGCGCTTCCGACCATGGGGTGAGCGAAGCGCTTTATCTCCGAGACCCTGACGGCAACGGAGTTGAACTCTACTGGGACAGGCCAAAGGGCGAGTGGCCGAAGGCCACCGACGGGAGCCTGGCGATGTTCACCAGGTCACTGGACCTCGATGCGCTCTCCAAAGCGTGAGCAGACGACCATCCTGCGGGGGACCGAGTCGCCGTACCATCTTACATGCTGATGGCGTCGCTCATCGCGTGTGCGTGTCTTTCCACGGAACCGGTGCGGATCGACCTCGACGCGGAGTCTCAGAGACAGGTTGTCGTAGACCGTGAGGCGGGGGTGTACCTCGGCCACGTTTCGACCGTGTTGCTCAACGACGGCAAGTCGATTCTCGCCGCGTACCCCGAAGGGCACGGCAGCGGATCGATCGTGCTCAAACGCAGCGAGGATGGGGGCAGGACCTGGTCTCCGCGCCTGCCCGTGCCCGATTCGTGGACCACGAGCAAGGAGACCCCGACGCTCTTCCGCATGGGCAAGACGGAGCAGGGCGAATCGCTGATTTTGTTCTCCGGCTTGTACCCCATCCGCGCTGCGCGGTCGGCCGACGGCGGACGGACGTGGTCGGAACTCTCGTCCATCGGCGACTTCGGCGGGATTGTCGCGATGGGCGGGCTCGCGGACCTGGGGGACGGGAAGTTCGTCGCGTTCTTTCACGACGATGGACGGTTCTTCGCCGCGCAAGGAAAGGCGACCGGAACTTTCACGCTTTACCAGACCGACACGGCGGATCGGGGGGCGACGTGGTCCGTGCCGCGGGTGATCTGGAGCGGCTCGGAGGTTCACCTCTGCGAGCCGGGCGTGGTCGCATCGCCCGATGGCCGGACGCTGGCGCTACTCCTGCGCGAGAACCGGCGGGTGAAGAACGCGCACGTCATGCTCAGCACGGACAAGGCCGCGACTTGGTCGGCCCCGCGCGAGTTGCCCGCGTGCCTCACCGGCGATCGGCACATCGCAACATACGCGGCACCCCCCGATGGGCGGCTCGTCGTGACGTTCCGTTGCATGGCCGATGGGGATCCTTGGAAGGGCGACTGGGTGGCGTGGGTCGGCGCCTGGGACGATCTCGCGGAACCGCGGGTCGAGGGGAGCCAGGGAGTTCCCAGCCCGACACCGGGCGTGGCGGGGAGGCCGGGTGGGCCCCGCACGGGGTACCTCGTGCGGCTCAAGGACAATCTGACGGACTGGGATTGCGGCTATGCGGGGTTAGAGTCGTTGCCGGACGGTACGCTGGTGGCCACAACCTACGGCACATGGACGAAGGGTGAGGAGCCGTACATCCTGAGCGTGCGGTTCACGCTGAGCGAGCTGGACGCAATGTCGGCGCCGTAACAGAGCGCGCTGTTCCGCGCGTGGTCGCGTGCGCAGGCCCACCCAGTGGCTCTCGAGGACTCAAAAAGGTCGGCAGGGCGCGCGGGCTAGGCGTTGGTCCGATCGTCGGTTCCGGCGCCCGGCGCGGTTCGCATCACCGAGGCGATCCCGTTGTCGCGGGCCGATTCGCTCGCGTACATCTCGCTGGTGCCGATGACCTCGTGGTTGCCTGCCTTGAGCACGAAGAATGGCTGGTTCTTGGTCGAGGTCTTCTTCTCGTAGCGCTCGGTGTTGCCGGCGTTCTTCTTCACGCTCTCGATGCCATTGAGCGCACTGGTCTGCGCCTTGTACATCTCGCTGGAGAGGATCGTCTCCCCGTTGTCGGCCTTGAGCCGGAAGTAGAACTGGCCATCCTTCGCCTTGCTGAGCTGGAATGAACCCATGGGAAGGTCTCCTGTCACGTCGCCGGTGGCGAACCGGGGGATTGTATCCCTCGCGCGGGCCCGCCCCTCGGCCTGCTCTGGGATACTGTCCACGCGAGCGCCCGCTTCGCGGGCGCCGTCCGTCTCCCAAGGAGAATCGCCATGCTCGACCAACTGCTGGGAAGCGTCAAGGGCAACGTCCTCAATGACCTGACCTCGAAACTCGGCCTAAGCGGCGACCAGGCGGGCGGCTTTCTCCAGAAGGCCCTGGGCCTGGTGCAAGCGGCGATCGCGGGCGGGAAGCTCGACGCCGCATCGCTCCTGAATGGCAATCTCTCCGGGGTCATGTCGAAGCTCGACGTGAGTTCGCTGGCCGGGCTCGTCGGCGGCGATGGCGGCAAGGCCAAGACGGGCATGGAGTCCGTGCTCGGCGGCCTGATGAGCAGCATCAAGAGCAACCCGGACGCCGGCGCCATGCTCGGACAACTCACGGGCGGGGGCGGCGGCGTGATGGGCAAGTTCAGCGGGCTCGCGGGCAGCCTCTTCGGAAAGAAGTAGCCGCGAAACTCACGGTGGTGTCCCCGCACGCCGGCGGCGTGAACCGAGCCATACGGACAGCGGCCAGATCGTCGAGGAGAACCTCCCTCTCCGCTCCCGCCGAGCGTGCGGGCCTCCGCACTTCGATTGCGGAACCTCCCCGCCCGCGCGGGGGAGGCCGCAGCTCGCCCGTGGGGTGCCGCGAGTCGCACGCGGAATCCCGCGAGATTCGTGCGGGCCGCCCCAAAGCCGGTGCGGGTTCCCGCCGATGAAACGTGGACGCCCCCGCGCGCGCTGCGGGCCGGGTCCTTCGGCGCACAGGCCGGACTCCGCGGCGCACGCCGACGAAAGGATGATCCCCATGCCCCACGACTACATCCCCCGACCGGATTCGGATTTTTCCGCGTGGGCGAACCATTACTACGAGGCCGTGAAGAAGTGGTGGGACACGCAGGGGCTTGACCCGAGCGACCTCAAGCCGCTGGAAGACGCCCTGGAGTCGTGGAACAAGGACTTTGCGGCCCACATCGCGGCGCAGGCGAAGGCCGAGGCGGCGGCGGCGGCGAAACGGCAGGCGCGGCACGGCCCACCCGCGGCTGGCACGGGCGTCCCGCCGGTGACTCCGGGGCTGGAACCCGAGGCGAGGCGCATCGCGGCGTTCATCCAGACCTACCCCAAGACGACCGATGCCGACCGCGCCACGATCGGGATCCGCGTGCGGGTTGAGGGAGGACCGCCCAGCCCGACGCCGACGAGCCGCCCCCTTGCCAGAGTCGAGAGCGGGCAGCGGCTGACGCACACGCTGCGCTTCACGGATGAATCGACGCCGACGCGCAAGGCCAAGCCGCGCGGCGTGCAGGGCGCGGAAGTCTGGCTGGCGCTCGCCGATGCCGATGCGCCCCCGCCCCCGCTCAACACCGACCCGCGCAACGGGGCGGCGGGCTACCGCTTCCTGGCGATCAGTTCACGCGGCAACCTGAAGACCGACTTCACATCGGAGGACAGGGGCAGGACGGCGTACTACGCCCTGCGCTGGGTGAGCACGCGCGGGGACAAGGGGCCGTGGTCGGAGGTGACCAGCGCGACTGTGGCGGCCTAAGACGCGCCGATTGACAGCATCCGGTCGATGAGCCATCGTCCTTCGGGTGTGGCGTCCATCGCGGCAAAGGCGGCTTCGATTGCATGGTACGCGATGCCCGCCGGACAGTCCGCTCGCGCGGACTCCGGACCAAACATCAACAAATCGCGGTTCGGATTCCTGAGTTCGAGCAAGCGAGCCGCCTTGTCGGCTATTACGCTGGCGGACACAGTCGTTTGCGCCAAAACTTCGCGCCCGCGCGGCCCGTAACCGGCGTGGTCGATGTTCTCAAAGGACCGCCCGCCGCTCCACACAGTCGAACAAAGTCCCGCGCGAACCAAGTGATTGGTCACGAGCCACTCAACGTCGTGATGATGGAGCGACCAAACACTGCGTTCGATCGCCGTCCCGAGAATCAAACCAGCAAGGCGACCCTTGGCCCGGTCGTGGCAGGGTTGGACCGTGCATGACCGCGGAGCAAGGTTGCCAAGGAAGCTCACCGAGGCGTCCACGATACGAGGTTGCGTCAGCGTGAGGCAAAGCAGGCCGTTGAGCATCACGAAGTCGGAGCCCGCAACGACCCAACCCACCAAACGGTCCGACGGCCTTGCCGCCGCGCCCTTGTACGCCGCAATCACTGCCGCGCCTTGATCCTTCATCTTGTGGAATAAGGTCAGATCGGTCCTGGCCCGGCCCTCGTACTTGGCGGGGTCCGTAGGCTTCCAGCCCCACTCGCGTCCCCAATCGATCGCAATGAGCCGCCCGTCGAAAAGCTGCTTCACTTCGCCCTTGTCGGGGAGATTGTGGGTGATCGTGACTTCAAGTATCGCGGGCTTTGCCATGCGGAGCATCGTATCGGCGCTCGTTCGGTGCGCTACCACCGATCAAGCATCGGCTTCGTCGTCCTCAAGCGGCGCGGCGTCCACGATCCGCAGCAACTCGGGCACAAGCGGCGCGGCGTCTCGGAGCGCTACATCGTGTTGGCGTGCGGCGTAGTAGTCGCCCACCGTTGCGTAGGTCCCACCGTGTTTGGCTTGAAACTCCTCCCAGAGCGTGACGTTCTTGCTCAACACGCTGCGAAGCGCACGCCCGGCCCGCAAGAACTTGAGCGGGTACTTGGTGTCGAGAACGTAGAGTTCCTTGCGCTTGGGAGTCGCGTGTTCGGCGAGCAAGTAGAAGTCCTTGAAGAGCGAGTTCTGCCGGATCGTGTCGGCCCCGCCTCGCCAGTGGATGAACTTGAACTCCGCGATGCGGCGGTCGGTCTCCAGGTCGAATGCCCGGCCCGAGTTCCCCGCGCCCAGCGATACGTACTCGATTTTCTCGCCCGGTTCCATGATCTGCGGCAGCAGCAACAACCCGCCGACGGCGTGGATGAGCACATTGATCTGCCCAGCGGCGCGCTTGACGGCGTAGGCCGCTGAGAGCAAGTCGGAGGTGACCCCGGCCTCTACACCTTTGAGTCCGCATTGCGCGCTGTCGCACCCCTTGACCGCCCATTCCAGATCGGCAATCCGCGCAGTGAGGTCAGAGCCGATGAATGTTTCAACGGCTTGAAGGGCTTGAATCATGCTTGGTAGCGGCTTGGGCATTGCGGGACGATTGTAGAGATTCCGTTGGTGGTTCGCATCCGCCAGTGCCGGGGCTGCCGCTCCCGGCACCCCCGCTCAAGGCAGTCGGAATGCACGGCAAGCCGCGAGCGAGTCTTTGCCTTGAGCGGGTGAGGTGCCGGAGGTGTCATGGACACGCGGGCCGCAGCCCTCTGGGGGAGCTGGCACCCGCGCACCATCCATACAACCCGCTTGGAAGGCACCCCGCGACTCACGCGGCAGCGCCGATGCCGGCAAGATCGGGGGGGCGGCGTACGACGCCCCGCGCTGGGTGAGCACGCGCGGGGACAAGGGGCCGTGGTCGGAGGTGTGCGCGGCGACGGTAGCGGCGGAGCGCGATGCAGTGGCTGCGAAAGTTGAGAACATCCGATCGAACCGCCGACGGGTCGTCGCTCACACATCGGCCTTCGGCTTCGGCCACAGGATCACCACGCCCGCGCCGCCGGCGATCAGAGAAGCTACGAAGATCGCGATCTTGGCCGCCGCGTAGTGGGCCGGGTCTGCAAACGCGATGCCCGCGATGAACAGGGACATGGTGAAGCCGATGCCGCCCAGCGCGCCCGCGCCGCACAACTGCCGCCATGAGTAGGCATCGGGCTTCGCGGCGATGCCGCTCCGCACCGCGAGCCACGAGGCCGCGATGATGCCCACCGGCTTGCCGACGACCAGCCCGAGCGCGACCGCCAGCACGAGCCTGTGCTGCCCGTCGAGCACGCCGGAGGACCAGGCGACGCCCGCATTGGCCAGCGCGAAGATCGGCAGGGCGACGTAGCTCGACCACGGTTCGACGGTCCGGAGCAGCCTGTCGGCGGGGGACTCGATGCGCGCATGAATGGCGTCGAGTGCACGCAGCACCGGCTCGGAAGGGCCGTGCCGCATCGCCTCGCCCGTGTGGCTGTCCTCGCGGTTGATGACCGAGGAGGCCTGAGTCAGGAGAGCCTTGAGGTTCGCCGGGGGCCGCGCGGGGATCAGCACGGCCATGATGACGGCGGCGAGCGTGGCGTGCAGCCCGGCCTCGTGCAGACAGAACCAGAGCACAACCGCGCAGGCCGCGTACGGGAGCGGGTTGTAGACGCCGATCCGATTGAGCGCGAACACCGCGGCCGTCACCACGCCGCCGGCGATGAGGTAGCCGCTGTGCATCTCGCCGGTGTAGAACAGGGCGATGATGAGGATCGCCACGATGTCATCGATGATGACCGCGGCGGTGAGGAAGACGCGAAGTTCGATGGGAACACGGGCGCCGAGCAGCACGATCAGGGCGACGGCGAAGGCGGTGTCCGTGCCGATCGGGATGCCCCAGCCGTGGCGGAGTTGGGGGGGAGCGATGGACGCGTAGATGACCGCGGGGAGGACGATCCCGCCGAGCGCCGCGATGACGGGGAGCGCCCCCGATCGGAAGGTCGCCAGATGGCCCACGGTGAACTCGCGCTTGATCTCGAGCCCAACGACGAAAAAGAACACAGATAAGAGCCCGTGGTTGACCCAGTGAAGCAGCGAGTGCGAGAACGTAGCGGAGCCCCACAGGAAGCCCAGAGGTTTCTCCCAGAACGCGGCGAACTGCGCGCCCAGCGGCGAGTTGCTCAGCACCAACGCCAGGACGGTCGCCAAGCCGAGGAGCAACCCGGACGAAGGTCCCCAGCGGACGAACCTGAACGCCGCGGCCTGGATGCGATGGCCGAGCGGGGCGAGCATGGCATCGGCCAGCGAACTCTCGTCCCACGTGCCGGTGTAGCGGCGGCCATTGATGAAGAACGTCGGAGCCCCGGGGGCACCGCTGCGCTGCGCGCTTTCGATGTCCTCTCGCACCCGCGCCCGCGCCGCCACCACGGCTGCCGGGTCGTCCGCGTCACTTTGAACCCCGAGACCGTGGCTCCGCGCGATCTGATCGATGTCGGAGGCGGTGAGGGTCGGCCCACGCTCCATGAACGTCTCGTGGAGTTCCCAGAACTTGCCGGTCGATGCGGACACACGCTCCGTGATCTCGGCCGCCCGCATGGCGTCTGGCTTCCCCTCGA
>JAPKGU010000131.1 GCA_026647565.1 Phycisphaerales bacterium
ATTCGCCCTACTGCGGCATCACCGGCACCCGGCTCTTCCCCAGCGACCACAGCCTGGAGGCCGAGCGCGCGCACGAGAGCGCCCCTCCGGCGGAGCCAAGGCCGTGAGCGTTCCCCTCACCAACGGCGAGCTCACAAGCGGCGCGCTCGTGCGATCCGCAGCGCCGGACCTGTTCCACGTGGAACAACCCGAGTGGCTCCTCATCCTTCTCCTCATCATCCCCATCGCGTGGACCGGCCTCCGCTGGCTCTCCACCATGAGCATCCCCAGGCGCGTCTCGGCGGTCCTCGCCCGCACCGCCCTCCTGGTGCTGGTCGCCGCGGCTCTCTCCGGCGCGTCCCTGGTCGGACGCGCCGACCGGCTGGCCATGGTCGTTGTGGCCGATCTCTCCGGATCCGTCGGCGATGCGCGGGCCCAGGCCCGGACCATCGTCGAGCGCCTCGACCCCGCGCGCGGGCCGGACGACCTTCTCGGCGTCGTCGTCTTTGACGGACGCGCCGCCATCGTCTCGATGCCGACCACGGGCACGGTCGCCGAGCGATCGTGGGAGCTGCTCGCGTCCGACGGGACGGACATCGAGCGGGCGCTGCGCCTGGCGTCGTCGGTCGTCCCGTCGGGGGCCGATGGCCGGATTCTCCTCGTGAGCGACGGGCTCCAGACCTCCGGCGATGCGCTCGGAGCCGCGTCGGAGCTCGCGTCGCGCGGGATCAGGGTCGACGCGGTCGCGCTCTCCGCGGCGACCGGGCCCGAGGTGATCGTCGAGCGCGTCGATCTGCCCTCGCGAGCGGCGGCGGGCGCGACCGTCACCGCGCGCGTGCACCTTCGATCGACCGACGGAGCGCGGGGCGTGCTGCGCGTGTCAGCGGACGGTCGGACGGTCTCGTCGCGCCGGATCGAGCCGGGGCCCGGTTCATCCATATGGCTCGCGGAGTTCTCGCTCGGTGCCGGGCGTGTCCACGACGTCGAGGCGGTGTTCGAGCCGGACGAGGAGAGCGGGGGGGACACGGTCGTGTCCAACAACCGGGCGACGGCGTCGGTGCTGACGCCGGGCGCCGGGTCGGTGCTGATCGTCGACGGCGTCGGCGGGGGCAATGAGAGCGCGTCGGGGGCGACGCTGCTGAAGCCGCTGCGGGACGCGGGGCTGGAGGTGCGGATGATCGCGCCCGAGGCGACGCCGACGGACCTTGTCGCGCTCGACGCGTTCGACCTTGTGATCCTTCAGAATGTCGGGGCGTCGGCGATGCCGGAGGGCGCGTCGGAGGCGCTTGCGAGCGGGGTGCGCGACCTGGGCATCGGGCTGGTGATGATCGGCGGGCCGTCGAGTTTCGGCGCCGGGGGGCACCGGGGGAGCGAGCTCGAGCCGATCCTGCCGGTTCTGTTGGATCTCCCGGATCGGATCGTGGTGCCGGAGGCGGCGATCGTGTTCGTGCTGGACACGTCCGGCTCGATGCGTCGCGCGGTGCTCGGCTCGTCGAGGACGCAGCAGGAGGTCGCGAACGAGGCGGCGGCGCTGGCGGTGCGGTCGCTGGACCGGACCGATCTTGTGGGGGTGATCGGGTTCAGTGATCGCCCGAGCGTGCTGGTGCTGCTCGGACCGAACCGGGACCCCGACGGATCGGCGGAGCGGGTGCTGGCGATCTCTCCGGACGGCGGGACGGACGTGCGCGAGGCGCTGGCGCTGGCGGGTCGTCAGTTGCGTGAGGCGGAGGCGAAGGTCAAGCACGTGGTGGTGCTCTCGGACGGGCAGTCGCGGGGCGCGGAGCTGCTCCCGGAGATGGCGGCGGCGCTGGCGCTCGAGGGTGTGCAGGTCTCGACGATCGCGGTGGGTGACGGGGCGGACGTGGGGACGATGCGCGAGATGGCCGAGCGCGGCGGGGGCGTGTTCTACAACGTGCTAAATCCGACGCGTCTTCCCAGGGTGTTCCTGAAGGTGGTGGAGGTCGTGCGCAGCCCGCTGGTGCGCGAGGGGAGGTTCCGGCCGGTGGTGACGGCGAGCGGCTCGCCCCTGACGCAGGGGCTTGGGCAGACACCGGACCTTCTCGGGCTTGTGCTGACGCGTGCGCGGACGGACGCGACGGTGACGCTGGCGATGGCGACGGCCGAGGGCGAGCCGGTGCTGGCGCACTGGCCGGTGGAGCTCGGGCGCGTCGCGGCGTTCACGTCGGACGCGGAGCGATGGGCGTCGGAGTGGATCGAGTGGGAGGGGTTCGCGCCGTTCTGGGTGCGGGTCGCGCGGGTGATCGGGCGTTCGCAGTCGGCGAGTCCGATGGAGTTGACGCTCGCGGCGAGCGGCTCGGGGATCACGGTGATGCTGGACGCGATCGCGCCCGACGGGGCGCCGGTCGAGGGCCTGGACGCGACGGCGACGGTGTATCGGCAGGGCGATTCGCGGGCGCAGCCGTCGAGGGCGGCGCTGCGCCAGGTGGGGCCGGGGCGGTACGAGGCGAGCATCGGCGCGGAGCCGGGCGCTTCGTATGTCGTGCTGGTGGGGGCGAGGCAGGGTGAGCGTGCGATCGCGCCGGTGATGGGTGTGGTGAGCGCGCCGTCGGGGCTGGAGCGGTCGAGGTTCGGCGCGGATCCGGTGCTTCTCGAGCGCATCGCGCGCGCGACGGGTGGCGCGATCGTGGACGCTGAGGGCGTGGAAGCGGCGTGGGCGTTCGACCGATCGGGGCTTCCGGCGCGGCGGGTGCTGCGCCCGTTGTGGAGGGAACTGCTGCCCTGGATCCTGTGTGTGATGCTCCTGGATGTCGGGACGCGGCGTGTGGCGTGGGATCGCCTCGTGAGCGAGCGGTTCGGAGACGGGCTGCGGCGTCGGGCACGAGATGCGACGGAGGCGCGGGGCGAGGGATCGGCGCGGACACTCGGGTCGCTGCGTGCCGCGAAGGGCGGCGCGTCGGCGTCGATGGGGGGCGCGGCGCTGAGCGAGCAGGACGCGGCCCGCGTCCGGCGCGAGCAGGAGGCTAAGCGGATGCTGTCGCGGGTGGAGGAGGCGAGAGGGTCGGCGGCGCCGGCGTCGGGAGACGCGGGCACGAAACCGAGCGGTGGGGGAGAGGAGCCCTCGGGGCTTCTGGCGGCCAAACGCCGCGCGAGGGAGCGAATGGAGCGCGACGGCGCGTGAGCGAGATCGAGAGCCTTGAGGCAAGAAGCGAACGCGGTTGAGTGAGGGAGCTGCCGTCGGAGTACGGCGTGTGTTCTGTATGACAATGTGCGGGTTGAGCACGGGGGCGACTGGGGGGCCGTGGGGCGTCCGCGTGCTCTATGTCGTTGTCGTTGCGAGAGCTGCGGAGCGGGGAAGACGAGGGTTTTTCGCTCGTGTGCCCGATTTGGGTTGCACTTTCTCAGACGTGGGGCATTCTTGAGGTCCACAAACTGGAGGCCATCGATGAACCCGCGCGCACTGTGTTTCGCTGCTCCCCTTCTGATCGCTCTCCCCGCATCGGCCCAGCTCCTGAACGGCGGGTTCGAGGATCCGGGTCTTGGCTTCCGCAACGTCAACGCAGGCGAGACATACGGCAACTGGACCAACGGCGGGCCGTCGAACATCGAGTTCGTGAAAGCCGAGGTTCGGCCGTCGCTTCCCGGCCTTGAGTTCTCGGCGTACGAGGGCTCGTACTGGATCGATCTTGTCGGCACCGGCACGCCGAGCAGCATCTACCAGGAGATGCACACGGTTCCCGGCACCAAGTACGAGATCTCTTTCGCGTACGCCGGCAACCCCTTCAGCGGCGCGCGGATCATGACCATGGACGCTCTCTGGAACGGTGCGGTCCAGGGTTCTTACACCCACAACACCGCCGGGCATTCCGGCGCCGACATGGGCTGGACGGTCTACACGTTTGTCGTGACCGGCACCGGCAGCGATCGGCTCACGTTCAAGGCCACCGGCGGCGGCGCTGCGGCCGGTCCTGCGCTGGACGCGGTCACGATGAAGATCGTGCCGACTCCGGGCGCGCTCGCGGCGATCGGCATCGCCGGGCTGCTGGGCGCTCGCCGCCGGCGGGCGTGATCGGCTGACATTCGAGTGAGATGCGAGCGTGTCGGGTTCGCGGTGAGTGGCCATGCGCGCGGAGAGATCCGGCGAGCGTTGAGAATCGGTGCGGCCATGTGAGGACAGAGTCGGGGCCTTCGGCCCGCTCCACGAAGGATGCGCCCTTCGGGCGTGGGGAAGCCGCTGCGCGGGGCTTCTCTCAAGGGTTCCGGTCGCGAAGCGCGACCTCTAACTGTGGCTCTCGCAGTTCAATACTGGCGGCCCGTTGGGCCTCAAGGAGCACCGATCTTCGCCGCGGCGGGGAAGACGCGGTGGCACGGCGCAAGGAGGATCGGGGCCACCAGACGACCAAGCCAGCGGAAAGGGGAGCGATTCCTCTGCCCCGCCGGGGCAGAGGATGGAGAAGGCAAAGGGGTGCGGGGTGTCGCTTTCCACGGGCTGGCTTGCCGCTTCGCGGCGGCGCTGCGCCCGTGGCTACAGCCCGGCGTCCTGCGGACGCGAGGAGAGAATGGAGACCTACTCCAAGCAGCGAGAAAGGCCCGGCCTGACGTGCGGCACCCTGTGCACGCCTTGCTCACACGAATCTATGTCAGCATGAAACTCTGCGATCGTGGGTTCGCCATCTTGGAAGGACTTGAATGCTCTGTGCCAGTCGTACGCTGCGACATATACGCCTGATGCCCAACGTGAAAGTGGGCGGGAGTACCGCGAGGCAGCACCGATCGGCCATTGGGCGTGTGTCAGGCGAGAGCGAGCATTGTAAAGCTCATTCGATACATACTTCTCATGGCTTTTGAATAGAGAAGCATCATCCATCAAGAGCAGGGCTGTTCTCTTTGCGACGGAGCTGCTTATCCCCTCTCCGTGGGACAACACGGCTTCTACCGCTGTGACTGAACACGTGCACTTGATGGCCGGGTCCGTTGCTTTGTGTGCGAGCGTGAGCCACTGTTGGCAACGGATTAGGCGTTCGGCCAAAGAGCTCTTTGGAGGCGAGGTATACGTGAAGGTGATATAGGCGTTCACGTAATGCCGAAGGGTCGCGACACCTGGGTCCGGGGTCGCGATCAACTCAAAATCCATCGGGTCGTTAACATCAAGTAGAATCCGCACAGAGGTATCTACGGCGTCGAAGGCGATCTTACAGAACTCATCAAATGCGTCCGAGCTGCAACCATACCAGCTTACACAAACGCTGACATTGGTGTCTCGCGACGTTCAAGACCGCACGAGTTCCACAAGCGGACCATACTGATTGGGATTACCGAAAAGCAAGTAACGATGTGGCTTGATGGATCGATTATAGTGAAGCAGCTCTTGCGAAAGAGAAGCATTGACAGGAATCGAGATCGAACGATCATGAGCCACGAGTTGAAATACGACGGTAGTGCATGTGTCTACGGCTTCGTCGATCGTGAGGCGGCTTCTTACCGCCCTGGGAAACTCTGCAAGAATGGCCAGTGCGTTCGTTACTTCGCCGATCCCAATCGGAGCCGGAGTAGCCATGTGCCGGGCAATTGCTGCCTCGACTGAAATGTCGTCATTCAGCTGCGACGACCTCTCGCCGCGTACCGCTTGCTCAAGAAGTTCGCTCACCGCTGGATCGCGAAGGACATTCTGGAACTGCTCTGGCTCAAACATGGCAAATCCTCACCCCACCGCCTTGCACACCTTCATCGCGGCGTCGGTCAGGTCGGTCGCGGGCTGGAGGGTCGGGAGGGAGGACTTGGCGTCGGCGAGGAGTTTGCGTCCGGCCTCGACGTTCGTGCCCTCGAGGCGGACGACCAGGGGGACCTTGAATCCGGTGGAGCCGTCGGGGTTCTTGTGCTTGGTGGCGGCGTTGATGATGCCCGCGGCGATGACGTCGCAGCGCATGATGCCGCCGAAGATGTTGACCATCACGCCCTTGACGTTGTGATCGGAGAGGATGATGGAGAAGGCCTCGGTGACGGCTTCTTCGGTGGCGCTGCCGCCGACGTCGAGGAAGTTGGCGGGTGAGCCGCCGTGGAGCTTGACGATGTCCATGGTGGCCATGGCGAGGCCTGCGCCGTTGACGAGGCAGCCGATGTTGCCGTCGAGGGCGATGTAGGAGAGGCCGAAGCGCTGGGCGCGGAGTTCGGCGGGGTTCTCTTCCGTCGGGTCGAACATCGCCTGGATGTCCTTGTGGCGGAAGGTGGCGTTGTCGTCGAAGGAGAACTTGGCGTCGATGGCGAGGACCTGGCCGTCGGGGTTCTTGGCGGTGCCGGGCGTGATGATGAGCGGGTTGATCTCGGCGAGCGTGCAGTCCTTGGCCTCGAAGAGCTTGGCGAGCGATGCCATGATCTTCGCGGCCTGGTTGATCTGCGAGCCCTTGAAGCCAAGCTCGAAGGCGACGCGGCGCGCCTGGTGGGGCTGGAGGCCCATGAGGGGGTGCAGGGGTTCCTTGATGATGGCATCGGGGCGGTCGTGGGCGACGGTCTCGATGTCCACGCCGCCTTCGCGCGAGGCGATCAGGACGTTGCGACGGGTCGTGCGGTCGGTGGTGACGGCGAGGTAGAACTCTTCCTTTGAGGGGGAAGAGACACCGCTCTGGAGAGCGGTGCCACCAGGAGCGCGGTCGGCGATGTCGACGCCCGCGGCGAAGAGGAGCTTGGTGACTTCGAGGCCTTCGGGCCCGGTCTGGACGGAGACCATGCGGTGGGTGAGCATGAAGCGGGCGGCGTCTTCGGCTTCCTTGGCGGAGCGGACGAGCTTGACGAAGCCGGCTTTGCCGCGGCCTCCGGCGTGGACCTGGGCCTTGACGACGACGAGGTCGGAGCCGGACTCTGCGGCGACCTGCTTGTAGGTGGCGGCGGCCTGCTCGATGGATTCAACGACGGTGCCGGCGGGGACGGGGATGCCGAAGGAGGCGAGGAGCTGGCGGCCCTGGTATTCGTGGATCTTCATGGGGGGAGAGTGTAGGAAAGGGGGAGGGGCAGAGGGGCACAGGACCGGAGGGACGCGGACTGCGACAGAGAGGCGCACTCGTCCCCGACGAGGGTTGATGTGGCCGTTTGTCCGTGTGCTCCCTTGCCCCTGTGTCCCTCTCTATCCTCCCCGCATGGCCAAGCAGGAACTGTCGTCGTATCAGCGGAAGATTGTGGATCGGTACTACAGCAATCTGGACACGATCTCTCTGACGAAGCTGCAGGAGGCGGTGTCGGAGTTGTACCTGGCGGAGACCGACAAGAAGAAAGAGAAGCTGTGGAAGACGGTGGAGATCGCGCTGGCGAAGTTTCCTGAGGTGTCGGCGCGTGCGGCGGGGGTGGTGAGTTCGAGGGATGTGAAGGCGCTGGCGGAGTTGGTGCAGAGGTTGTCGAAGTGAGATGGGGTGGGGGAGTTTCGGGGAAACTCGGCGGAGGGGGTGTGGGGTCGGTCGTTTCGTGCGGATCGGGTGTTTCTGCGGAAGTGAAGAAGAAGCAGGTTGCATCGGGGTGTGGTTTATGAGAGGATGCCGAGCCGTTGGGGTTCCGGCTCGATCTTGCGGTCGCGGCTGATCCACGAGGGGCGTTCGCCCCGCAGCCGCGCAGGGCCGTGCGTGATTCTTCCAACTTTCTCAGGAGACGCCTCCCATGGCGCAGGTCAGCACACGAGTTGTGTCGGTGGCGGCATTGATCGCGGCGGCGAGCGGTTCGGCGATGGGCCAGTCTGTGGAGTCGCCTTCGGGGGCGAGTGTTGTGCTGAATCCGCGCGTGACGATTCCGATGGGTGTGCGCGCGGCGACGCTTCCGGACGGGCAGCAGCGCGCGATGGTGACGGAGCAGGTGTGGAAGCCGGTGTGCTGGGCTGGATCGCCGGGGAGCACGAGCGCGGCGCAGCTCAAGGAGATGGCGGCATCGCACCAGATGATGATGGATGCCGGGCCGGTGACGATCGTCAACAACACGTCGCAGCGCGCGGGGCTGGACCTGGTGTACGTGCTGGCGGGGAGCGTGCCGTCGGCGGCGGTGCCGGCGTTCGCGGCGGCGGAGGCGTATCTGGAGAGCCAGTTCCCCGGCGACACGATGACGCTGACGGTGACGGTGAGCTTTGCGTCTTTGAGTTCGGGCGTGATCGGCGGCACGGGGAGCAGCTACGGGTCGCTTTCGTGGGCCGACACGCGTGCGACGCTCGTGGGCGGCATGGACGGGAGCGACTCGATCCAGTCTTCGCTGCCGAGCGGCACGACGATCCCTGTGCGGTACCGCTCGAACCGGACGACGAATGAGGACCGGACCTTCTGGACGTTCGCGAACTTCAAGGCCAACGGCGGGAGCGTCTCGGGCAACGACGCGAACATGCAGTACTCGACGAACTTCCCGTTTGATTATGACCCGTCGAACGGCGTGACGGCCAACACGATCTCGCTGCAGGATGTGATCATCCACGAGACGGGTCACGCGATGGGTTTCACGTCGGGCATCGACTTCCGCACTTCGGACATCGAGGTGATCGACGTGTTCCGGTTCACGAGCACGGACGGGAGCGGGGACTTCAACCCGGACACGGCGGCGGAGTTCACGGCCCGGCCGCGCTGGGCGATCTACAACTACAACGACAACTACAACTTTGACACCATTGCTTCGGAGTACCGGCTGAGCGACGGGTCGCCGTGGCAGGCGAGCCATTTCCGCGAGCAGACGCCGGCGATCGGGATCATGGATCCGGCGTTCAACTACGCGGAGACGTTCTACCCGAACTTCCTGAGGACGAGCGACCTGACGGTCTTTGACGCCATCGGCTTTGACAACTGAAGTCCGCGCGTTGCGGCAACGAACGCAGGGACAGGGGTGGCACGCGAGGTCGTGTCACCCCTGCTTCATTTCGGGGTCACCGGATGCTCGGAGGGGGCAGGCCGTCGGTGGTCCAGAGGATGGCGAGCGGGCCGCGAAGGCGCGGGGGGAGGAGGAGACGGATCAGGAGGCGCGCACAGCGCCGTCCGATGCACATGCCGACGAAGAGCATCGCGGCACACCACGTGGAGGCGAGCGCATAGGGAACGGTGCCCGCGAAGCTCTCCGCGAGATCGTTGACATAGAGGTATGTCGTGCCGCCGTTCCAGATGGTGGAGCTGGACTGCCTTCCGATTGCCCAGAATGCCCAGGCGAAGCCGACCACGACGAGGCACGCGGCGGCGCGGCGAGCGATCCGGCCGTGGATCAGCACCACGCTCCAGAGGATGCCGAGCGTCAGGAGCACCAGGGATGCGATCAGGATCATGCGGACGGTTTCGGCGCTGAGCGAGGTTCCTGCGCTTGCCGCGAGCTTCTGCTTGTCCTGCGACTCCCACCAGGACTTCTCGATCCACGTGTCGCCGTACCAGTTCTGGATGTTCTGGGCCTGCGGGTTGGTCTGCTGGGTCGTGGAGATCTGCTGGAGCGTGACGGCTGCGGAGCGCATGGCCTCCACCTGCTCCGGGGTCAGCGTGGTGCCGGCGGCCTGGAGCTGGGTCATGGTGAGGATCGTCTGCTGCGCTGCGGTGCGCGCCTCGAGCGAGGCGATTGCCGCGGTCTGTGCGGCCTGCTGTTCCCGCTGCGCCTCGGCCTCCAGCGTTGTCCTGTACCACTCGCCGTGGCTTCTGGTGATCTCGCGGGCGACGGGGCCGACGGTGGTGCTGACAACGCCACGTGAGAGGCCGTAGGTCGCGCCGGCGGTGCCGAGTGTCAGCCCGAGCAGGAGGAGGAGCCATATCACGGCGAGCAACGCCGCCCAGCGGGTCATCCACTTGCCCAGGAGGGGGAACTCCTGGAGTGATGCGACTGTGCCGCACTCGGGGCACCGGACCATGAGCATGCTGTACCTTGGCTCGCGCACGATGTGCTGGCCGTGCAGGTTGAAGCCGCAGGAGACGCAGAGGCGATCGCCGACAAGGATGGAGACGCGTTGCTCGGAGCCGGATGTGGGGGCATGGGGTTCGCCAACGCCGCGTTCGGTGTCGCTCATCGTGATTCCCTCAGTCTGCGGCGTGCGCGCCGGCGTCGGTTCCATCGCCTGGAGGCGAGTCGCGAGGCGGCGCGGGTCATGGCTCGGCCGAACCCGATGCCCGCGAAGAAGATGGGCAGTGAGATCAGGGATGCCGCCGCCAGGTTCCAGGCGGCATCCGCGTACTCCGAGGAGAGGCGCGACACCGATGAGCGCCCGGTCGGCTGGAACATGCTGAAGATCAGCCGATCGATCCCGGTGACGACGAGGGGCACGACGAGCACCGTGTTCCACGCGGCGATCCACGCGATTGCGATCATGGGCTTGCGCCAGTGGGTCAGGGCGAAGCCCACGATGGTGCCCGCGCCCGTGATCATGAAGAGGAGGACGAGCGGCGAGTAGACCTCGCCGGCGCCGGCCATCCAGTTCGGCAGTTTCATGGTCGCGATGCGGCCGGTGAGGACGTCCGGGACGAGACTCAGCCAGTCGGTCCCGAGGGCGCGCAAGAGGTCGAGCGAGAGCATGGACGCCCACATCGATCCCGCCATCAGCGCAGCGAGGAGCACGGGCACGGCGATGAGGTGGT
>JAPKGU010000132.1 GCA_026647565.1 Phycisphaerales bacterium
GAGGTCTACGCCGTCGATGCGGACCCCGACCTCTCGATCGAGGACCGCCGTCGCGTCCCGGTGACTCGCGCCGCAGGCGCCGACGTCCTTCCCGCCTTTGATCCCACGGGCAACTGGATGATGTGGACCAGCAGACGCTCCCCGGACGGCGCACCAGGCGGCTCCTCCACCCAGCTCTGGATCGCCAGGTACAACGGCGCCGTCGTGGAGCAGCGCCTCATGAACGCGGACTCCGGACGTGAGATGTCAAACTGATCGCGATCCTCTACGGGCGGAGTGAGCGATGTTCGAACCCGATGATTTCGGTCTCTCACCCGTCGCGACGCTCTCGCATGTGGCCGATCCCGCGCCCAGCCGCCACCATGTCCCCGTCTGGAACGCATGGGCCAAGGCAGTTCTCGCCGACTCGCCCCGACTCGCTCCGTGGTCCGGCGCACCCGACCCCGGCGATGTGACGCACACACACGCATTCGAGTCCACCCGGCACGTGCGGATTGGATGCCGACTGCTCAAGCCCTCGGCCCGCGCCCGCGCCGGGCTTGTGGTGCTCCACGGGTACACCAACCCGCCCCCACTCGCACGCGAAGACGACCGCTGGGCTCCCCTGACCGATCGCGGCGTCGCCGTGCTCGCCATCCGCGTGCGGGGATACCCAGGATCACTGCTCGACACCGGGGACTGGACCGCTCCCTCCTGGCTCTGCCGCGGGCTTGACGCCCCCGCCACGTCCGGTTCCGGGGACGCCTCGGACTCCACCGCCACCGACCTCCAGGGATGGTCGCTCGTGCTCGGCGTCGCCGACGCCGTCAACGCCATCCGCGCGCTCTCGCGCGAACTGGGCGGCGCCGTCCCCATCTTTCTCAGCGGCGAGTCCTTCGGCGCCGGCATCGCCACCATCGCCGCCGGCCTGCTCGCCGCGCACCCCGAACTCGGCATCCAACCCGCGCGCCTGCAGATCTCCCTCCCATCCCTGGGCGACTGGAAGTGGCGCCTCGCGCCCGAGCGTGCCTCGCGTGTCGGTGGCTCGCAACGCGAAGTCGCAGACATGCTCACGCAGCACGCTCGCAACGCGCCCGAACTCGTCGAGCGCCTCCGCGTCGGCGACGCCGCCATCCACGCCGGGCGCGTCCGGTGCCCCGTCCTCTGCCGCCTCGCATGCCGGGACGAGATCGTCCCCGCGCCCGCCGCCGCGGCCGTCTACAACGCCCTCTACACACCCCCCGGCCTCAAGTGGCGCTTCGTCACGCCGTACGGACACTTCGACGGCGGCATTCGAAACGCCCGCAGGCACGCCCTCTTCGATCGCTGCGCCCTCGATTTCCTCGACCCGTCCTTCGATCCAAGCGAGTCAATGGTCCCCTGGCAGCCCCTGCTCGCCTCCGGCCAACGCGTGCCGACAACTCCGTGACGCCGTGACTTCGTGACTCCCTGACTACGCTCACCCATGGTCCAATCGCTCCGCACGCTCATGGCCGGACTGATCGACTACGCCGGGCTTTACCCGCCCGCGAAGCTCGACATGCAGCCCGCCGCTGAGGCCTTCGCTCGCCACATCCGGGGCGAGTTCGAGTTCGCGCTCGGACGCTTCATCTGCCCCGTCTCCAGACTCCCGGAGTTCTCCGAGCACGCCGCGGCGCTCATGCCCGGCACCTTCGCCACCAGCGGCTATCGCGAGCACGCCGAGGTCACCCGCCCCTGGGGCGTCTCGGTGATCCTCGATCAGCCCCTCCCTGAGTCGCTCGAGCCCTCGCTCGACGAGATCGATGCCTTCAACGAACACCACGCCCACGAGCAGAACGGACTGGCCAAGATCGACACCGTCGAACTCAAGGTCGCCTCGCCCCTCCACATCGACGACGTGCTCGACGCGCTCCCCGACGACATCTTCCCCTTCTTCGAGTTCGACATCACCGGCGATCCGCGTGGATACGCCGCCGCGCTCGCAGGCAACGCCGACTCCGGCGGCGCCGCGGCCAAGCTCCGCTGCGGCGGCATCAGGCCCGAGATGGTCCCGCCCGCCGAGCAGATCGCCGACGCCCTCGTCGCGCTCGTTGCCGCGGACGTCCCCTTCAAGGCAACCGCAGGGCTCCATCACCCCTGCCGCGCAACCCAGAACCTCACCTACGACCCGAACCCGCCCCGCGCCGTCATGCACGGCTTCATCAACGTCTTCCTCGGTGCCGCGCTCGCACGCGCCCACCGGCTCGATCGCGACCGCCTGACCGCCATCCTGAACGAGCAGGACCCCCGCGCATTCACCTTCACGAACGATCGCGCCGCGTGGCGCGACCTCTCGATCGACGCCGCCTCGCTCGCCAAGGCCCGAGAGACCTTCGCCCTCTCCTACGGCTCCTGCTCGTTCGACGAACCGTTCGAGGACCTGCGCAACCTCGGCCTCACCTGACCTCACCCCCCCACTCCGGCCCCGCCGTGCCAGAGCGTCACCGCTTCTGGTACAGTCGGCCACATGGCCCCGTATCTCGTCCCAATCATCATCTTCGCCGCCGTGCTCGGGTTGTGGGCCCTCAAGCGGCTCCTCTCCCCCGGCGCCGGCAGAGGCGGCATCCGCTCCGTCGCCATCTTCAGACGCACGCCCCTCACGCTCACCGACGCCCGCGTGAAGGCGATCGTCGAGCGCGCCCTCGGCGACTCCCCCGAGATCACGCTCATCCCCACGCAGCCCCGCGAAGACGGCGCCCAGCTCTTCGCCTTCATCCGCGAGTCACGCGTCTACGGCGTCATCAGCGTGCCCCGCCCCTACGTGAATCCCGAAGCGCACGACGAGATCCGCGCCACGCTCACCGATCCCGACGCGATCCGCGGCCTGACCGAGCACACCGGCTGGGTGTCGGTCGACTTCATGCGGGGTGAACGCGATCTCGGCGAGATCAATCGCGTCATCTGCCGCGTCATCGCCGAACTCATCGACGAAGAGGCGATGCTCCTCTGGGACGTGCGCCACGAGAGAATGTCGCGGATCGACAACACCACGAAAGAGATCCTCCGCGGGCCGGCGCCCATGCTCGTCTTCGGCACCGAGCACCTCGACCAGGCCACCGTCAACGCCAGGGCCGGCGACGAGGCGCTCGCCGCCGCCCAGGCAGAGGCCCAGCGTCGCTGGCCCGAGTTCGTCGATGGATGGAACGCCCGACGCGACGACGAGAAGTGCGCCGTCAAGGCCCCCTTCCGCGACGGCAGACGCGTCGAGCACATGTGGGTCGAGGTCCACAGCATCGATCAGCACGCCGTGCACGGAGAGATCAACAACGACCCCCAGCACGTCCGCAACGTCTCCATCGGCCAGCGCGTCACCATCCCCATTCCCGACGTCGAGGACTGGCTCATCGCAGACCCCTCCGGACGCGTCCGAGGCGGCTTCAGCGTCAACGCCCTCATGGGCCGGAAGCTCGGATAGCCCCCCACCCAGCCCCCGCGCCGGGCAACGTCCAAACCCACTACCATCATCGCCAATGCCCAACGCCGGAATGCCAAACGATCCTCCCATGGGGCCCGCCTCCCTCGGCGCTCCCTGGCGCCTGGACTACCTCGAACGGCTCGGCAGGGAAGAACGCCTGGGCAACATTCCTCGCACCGGCACGGGCAGTTTCATCCTGGACTACTGGCTCCACCCCGACCTCGACGTGCCCAACCACGTCGTGGTGCGGACCGACGCGGGCATGATCCTCCTCAACGGCTACCCCTACGCGCCCGGCCACCTCCTCGTCGCGCTCGGCGATGCCCGTCCCGCCCTTCTGGACTACACCCCGGCCCAGCGCCGCACGCTCTTCGACCTCGTCTCCAGCGCCACCGCGCTGATGGAGCGGACGCTGGAACCACAGGGAATCAACACCGGTATCAACCAGGGCAGGGCCGCGGGCGCCGGAATCCCGCAGCACCTCCACGTCCACCTCGTACCTCGCTGGGGAGGAGACACGAACTTCATCACGACAATCGGGCAGGTCCGGGTGCTCCCCGCCTCGCTGGACGCCATGGCCGCCCGCTACCGATCGGTCTGGCACCAGATGCTCAAGGACGGGCACACCATCGGCCAGTAGCCGGCGCCCAGCACCCGACCATCCCGTTCCCGACCCCCGCACACCGCCTCCCCCACACACCGCACACCGCCCCGCTCATTCACTGGAGCACATCATGCGTCGAGTCCTTGCGATCGCTCTCCTTGCCGGCCTCACCCTCCCCGTTCTCGCCCAGGACAAGAAGGACAAGAAAGACGACTTCCCACCCTTCGACCAGGTCTCAAAGGATTTCGAGAAGGTCTCGCCCTCCACGACCAAGACCCCCTTCTGGACCGTCTGGACCAAGAAGAAGGAGGGCCAGCTCCTCGCCGAGCTCCCGGAAGAGTTCGAAGGCGTGAAGTGGTACATCGCCCCCACCGTCGCCAGCGGCGATCCGGAAGCCGGCGTCCTCCCCATGTACACGCGCTGGGGCATGCCCGGTGACAGGTACGTCTACTGGAAGCGCTACGACAAGCAGCTCGCCCTCGTCGAACCGCAGCTTGAGATCCGCTCCGACGGCGACAACGAGTCCAAGGCAGCCGTCGCACGATCCTTCACCGATCGCGTCCTCTTCACCGTCCCCATCCTCTCCATCGGCCCCGGTGGCGGCCCCGTCATCGATCTCGACCAGTTCCTCCTCGGCAACGCCCGCTTCTTCTTCGGCTCCTTCGTCACCGGCGCCCGCACCGACCTCGTCACCATCGAGAGCGTCAAGACCTTCGAGATGAACTCCGAGATCTCGCTCCAGCTCCCCGTCGTCGGAGGCCGCCTCGCGACCCTCCACTACTCCATGAGCCGCTTCCGCGAGAACCCCGACTACAAGCCCCGCGAGGCCGATCGCCGCGTCGGCTTCTTCTACACCTCATTCTCCGATCTCTCCAAGAACCAGGCCGATTCTGAGGTCGTCCGCTACGCCAACCGCTGGCACCTCCAGAAGGCCGACCCCTCCCTCCGCCTCAGCCCGCCCAAGCAGCCCATCGTCTTCTACATCGAGCACACCACGCCGATCCGCTATCGCCGCTGGGTCCGCGAGGGCCTCCTCGCGTGGAACAAGGCCTTCGAGCAGGTCGGCATCGTCGACGCCATCCAGGTCCACCAGCAGGACGCCTCCACCGGCGCCCACATGGACAAGGACCCCGAGGACGTCAACTACAACTTCATCCGCTGGACCAACGCCCGCATCGGCTACGCCATCGGACCCTCGCGCGTCGTCCCCGAGACCGGCCAGATCGTCGATGCCGACATCGTGATGGACGAGGGCTTCATCTCCGGCTGGGTCCGCGAGTGGAAGGACATGGTCCCCGAGGCCGCCCTCGCCGGACTCGACAAGGACGCCCTCGACTGGATCGAGCAGAACCCCGAGTGGGACCCCCGCGCCGCGCTCCGTCGCGTCGGCTTCGGCACCGACAACCCCTCTCAGGGAACCGCCGGCCGACTCGCCATGCACGGCGCCCTCCAGGCCGCAGACCGCGCCGCCGTTGACCACGGCGATGTCGAGATCTCCGAGCTCGCCCGCGTCAGCGGCATGCAGCACCGCTTCTGCGCCTGCGCCAAGGGCAAGACCATGTCCGTCGCCGCCGCACGCCTCGCGCACACCCTCGGCATGCTCACCATCGACGACGAGGACCCCAATGAAGGCAAAGAAGGTGAGACCCAGCCCGACGGCCTCGTCGACGGCGTCCCCGAGGAGTTCATCGGGCCGCTCGTCCGCGACGTCATCATGCACGAGGTCGGACACACCCTCGGCCTCATGCACAACTACCGCGCCTCCAGCATCTACTCACTCGACCAGATCAACTCCAAGGAATGGAAGGAGTCCGGCAAGCAGATCTCCGGCTCCGTCATGGACTACCACCCCACCAACCTCGTCTACGGACCCAACGACTATCGAGGCCACTTCGGCATGACCGACATCGGTCCCTACGACATGTGGGCCATCCAGTGGGGATACACCCTCGAAGACCCCGCGCCCATCGCCCGGCGCGGCAGCGAGCCCGAGCTCGCCTTCACCGCCGACGAGGGCGCCGGAGGCCCCGACCCGCGCACACGCACCTGGGACCTCGGCGACGACCCCTTCCTCTGGGCACAGCGCAACGTCCAGCTCGCCGAACGCCTCCGCGCCAAGCTCATGGACCGCGTCGTCAAGGACGGACAGTCATGGCAGCGCTTCCGCGAGGGCTACCAGATGGTCCTCTGGCAGCACTTCACCGGCGTCTGGAACGCCACCGGCGAGATCGGCGGCGTTTACATCTCACGCGCTCGCCGAGGCGACCCCGGCAACGAGGTCCCCAACACGCCCGTCCCCGCCGCCGAGCAGCGCAAGGCCATGAAGTTCGTCCTCGAGAACGGCCTCCGCGACGGCTCGCTCGGTCTCACCCCCGAGTTCCTCGCGCACATGGGCATGGACCAGTGGTGGGACCAGTGGGGCGGCGGCGATCCCGACTACCCCGCCGTCGACACCCTCGTCGCCTACCAGACCTCCACCCTCACGCGCCTCATGAACCCCACAACCTTCCGGCGCGTCATGGACAACGAGGCCCGCATCCCCGCCGGACAGGACGCCGTCACCGTCCCCGAGGTCCTCTCCGCCATCCGCGCCGAGGTCTGGAGCGAGATCGCAAACCCGCCCAGCGCCAAGGCCACAGCGCGGGAGCCCATGGTCTCCGCTTCGCGCCGATCCCTCCAGCGCGAGCACGTCTCACGACTCATCGCCCTCGCCACCGGCCGCACCTGGCCGGGCGCCAGCGGCAGAACCCTCGCAACCCTCGCCCGTGAGGAACTCGCCGCCGTCCAGAACGTCGTCGCCAAGGCACCCGCCGACCGCCTCGACCCCTACACCCGCGCCCACCTCGCCGAGACCACCGAACGCATCAAGCGCGCCCTCGACGCGGCATACCTCCGAGCGGACTGATCACACACCGACTCATCACATCGGCCCATCAACTCGGCGATGAGTCACGCACACCGGCCCGCACATCCGACCACACCCACCGCCGGGGCTTCCATCACGGAGGCCCCGGCATGTCTTCTCATCCCGCCATTCTCGACTCTCACCGCTTCTTGGTGGCACCACGCTCCAGGGCCGCGGCCTCGGATCGGCTGCTGAGACGACTTGAACCCCCGACCTGAGCGGAGAGGCGCACCGTTGCGTGAGCGCGTGTGGACGCCTTCCATAACCCGCATGAGCGGGAACGTTTACCAGCGCCGAGGGCTGTCCCTCCTGAGCCCCTTCCCACCCGGCTTCGCACCAAGCATCTCGCAAACCCAAGTCCCGTCAAGAGATGAACGACCGGCCCCTCAGACACGCCCGCACATGATGCAAACCAAGCGATCTCACTTCACAGCGGCGATCCGCCGGTTGCATTGTTACATGCGGCAAATTTGATTCGCTTGACACCACTTTACCACCCGATATAGGCTGTGCCCAACTGCTCGGGAGGTACTTTCATGAACATCACGTTGCGAAGCGTTGGAAAGACGCTCGCGGTCGCGTCGGCACTGCTCGCCGGCACGGCCGCATTCGGCCAATCTCGTGTCTCGCATTTCCATGTGGACATCGGGACGTGGACATACATCCCCATTGTTGAAGACGACGCCGCCGGAACGACATGCGACGCTTTCGTTGGCTTCAAGACATCCGCCGTCACCGGCAGCAACATCCGTGCGATCCTGTACACGCGATCATCGAGCGGCGCATGGTCGGGAGAAGCGTGGACCGGCGTTGAACCCTGGGACGTCGTCCTTCACTGCAAAGGTCGGTTCGACATTCCCGACAGTTCAGACGAAGCATGGCTCCTCGACGTTGATCCCGCCTCAGTCGATCCCGGCCCGGGCGAGCCATATGCCGGCGGCCTGCTGACCACCGACCCGCTCCAGACCATTGTCGCCTCAGCGTCGAGTCCGGAAGAGATTCTCGAACTGCTGGAGTCCGTCGGATACCCGGCAACCGCAGAAGCAATCGGCGCCGCCGCGGCCGAGCCGATCTGCTCACCCGTGATCATCCTCGACGCCATGTCGCTCGGCGTCGAAGGCGGCGAGGCCGATCCTCTCGTCAACGCCGAGGAAGAAGCACAAGCCGCCTTCGCGGCCGCCAACTGCAATCTTCCCTGCATGCCGTGGACGTGGACCACGTCGGGGCCGACGCTCCTTGGGTGCACATGCGGCCCCTGGGTCTTCAGTGACGGACCATGGTGGGTGGGCGGCTCGCAATGTTCGGCCACCTGCTGGTTCAGCACATCGACCACATGCACCTACGAACGCACCCGCACCAAGCGCAAATCGGACTGCACGACCTGCACGTGGACCCAGACCGCGACGTCAACCAAGAACGGCGTCAAGGCCAAGAGCGTCTCATTCCATCCCGAGCCGTGCACGGGACTCCCGCCGGGATACACCTGTCCCGCCGGGCCGGACAACGCCGACTGCCCCTCATCCGGCCCACCTTCCGGTGGTTGGACGCCCGGGCCCACCTGCTAGGAACTCCCCATGAACGCAGCATCAACTCGGTGGGCAGCGCTGGCACGTGCATTCGGCGCGGCACTCCTCGTCGGCGCCCCGCTCTCCATCCTCGTCGCGATCACCATCCCCTTCCTCACCCCCGCCCCGACCGCCTGGCGCGCCTCGGCCGACCCCGCTCACCGCGAATCACTCACCTCCTGGATCGGCATGTCGCCGGGCGTCGTTGTCGTCGCGAACGAGAACGAATCCGCTCGCATCATTTCCGGCTTCCCCTTCCCCTGTCTTGAGATGCCGCGATCGGACGTCGCGACCCGTCTCACCGGATCCGCGCCAACAAACGTCCGCGCCGCCGATCCCGGCGCCGTCGTCCACGACTGGTCCGCCGTCCTTGTCAACTCCGCACTCCTCGGATTGCCCTCGCTAGCCGCCATCCTCCTCCTGACGCGCCGAAGATCCGCCGCCGGACCCCTCTTGCTCGCCGCCGCCGGCGCGTGGCTCTCGCTCGGCGTCGCGTGCGCCGCCGCGGCATTCCCGCACCGCCTCCCGAGCACCGACCGGGCCTGGTCCGACCCGGTCGAGTTCAGCCGTGTCTCGAACGTCCGCGTCGGCTCAGCGCCCGCCGAAAGCACCGGCTTCGTCGCCACCGCCACGCACACGATCGCCTCTGACGTTGTCACGTTCGGCCACTCGATCCCAACCCCGCAGCAGGGGTGCCCGCCGCTCATGCGCTCACGCGCCTCCTACGGATGGCCACTCCGCTGCGTCTCCTTCCGCGAGACCGATCCGTCCTGGCGATGCCCGCCCACCAGCCCCTCCCAGCCACTCCTCTCCCTCGCCAGCGGCAGCCCCTCCCTCCTCGGCTTCACCACAAACACCGCGGCATTCGCCGGCCTCGGCTATCTGCCCGTCCTCGTGCTCGCCTCCCTGCGCAGATCCCGCGAACGACGCCGCCTCAACCACAACTGCTGCCGCGCCTGCGCGTACGACCTCGCGGGTGTCGCCGGCTCCGCCGCCTGCCCGGAATGCGGCACCCCCCGCGCATAGCCGTCGCCGCGCCCCCACTCTCCCCACAACGCGCCACGATCGGCATCCCACGTCCTGGCCGAGGCGGGTCGCACCCCCGCTCGATATCGCCGCTCTTTGGTGGCGCCACCCTCCACAGCGCCATCCGCTTCGTGTGCCACAGGTTCCCGGCCTGCTCCGAGGCCGGAACCAGTGCCATGCCTTCACGTGATGGGCTGGTCCAGCATCAACTGGTGGCTCAACCGCGATGCGACCCTCCGCCATCGGCCGGAGGCACGCAGGGACGCAACCCGTCTGTGGACTTCAAGGGGGAGCGTCGCACCAACGCCATGCACCAGAGCACGACCGACCCCGAGGCGAAGCTGTACAGGAAGGGCGACGGACAGGTGGCACCAACCTCCTCCAGTCCTTCGCCCCAAACACACGGACCGCCGTGCCACCGAGGTTGGCCGCTCTGGGGAAGTGGCCGCGCTGATGCTGCGATCAACCTGGCCAATGCGGGCGATCTTGTCCGCTTCCCGTCTCCGCTCATCTGCGAGCTTCTGGTGCAGCTGGGTGAGGTCGCGGTTCACGCTCTCAATCTGTCTGCGGCAACTCTCAACGCTCATCGGAGTACCTCTTGATCCGCACCGACAGCGGACTGACCTGCTCAGAGTGCCGCATATGCACACCCGCCTGAGACATCGGCATCGAC
>JAPKGU010000133.1 GCA_026647565.1 Phycisphaerales bacterium
CGACCGGCAGGAGAGCGCGACCTGCCTGATTAGGGTGCAGAGGTGCGCGCTCTCAGGAAACGATCACCGAGACCCGAGGACGAGACCCGGTGACCGAGACCTGAGACGTAGCCCGAACGCGATCACCGGCGGTCACCGCGTCCGGGTACCCGGACGCGATTGCCGGCGGCAAACGCGTCCGGGTTAGACCACGGCGGGCCAAGGACTTGCGCGATCGTGTCGAAGGGTTGGAGTCTGGTTCGCCGGCGAGCCAGCGCTGACCGCGCCGGGGGCCGCGGCCTCTTGGAAGCGGCCCAGCCGATGCAGCGCGGCGGCGTGGGCCACGAGTGCCAGATGGGCGTTGTCGTCGCCCGGGCCGGTCGTCTTCAGGATGGATTCAGATGCCAGGCGAGCGATCGGCTCGGCTTCGTCGCAGCGGTCAAGACGGAGCAAGGCCTGGGCGTGGTAAGTGTGCATGCGAGCGACAATGCTCTCGCTGCGGCCATTTTCGACCGCAGCATCTGCCGCCGGGCGAGCGAAGACCTCGGCCAAATCGTGCCACCCGCGCCCTGCCGCGACGAGGGTGAACTCTTCGTAGAGCCGATAGAGCCGGTGCCAGGAGAACTCGCTCCGAATCTTGGATTGCACGACATCCTCGGCCAGCGAGCGGAACTCCTCCTTCGAACCATCCCCACCGGCGATCACGAGAGCGAGTTGGTACTTGAGCATCGCCGTGAAGTCGACGGCGGGTCCGCCCTCAACCTCGCGGAGTGCTTCTCGACAGAGGCGCTCGGCATCCGCTACTCGACCCGCGCTCATGAGGCACCGGCTCATTTGTTCGATGATCTTCCAGCGCCGCGCCAAATCGGGATCGTCGAAGGCTCGGGACAGCACCATCGCCCGCTCGAATTGGGCAATGCCCTGTTCATACTGGCCTACGGCGCGGAGGGTGATCCCATACTTGAAACGCAGTTCCAGTTCGATCTCCGGCGACATCGAACCTGCGGACTCTTCCAACAACGATGCGTACGCGGTTCGCATTGGCTCATCGGCGGGCGGCGCGAAGCCTCCGGGGTAAACTGTGGCGCCCGCCAGCATCCGGTACAGCATCTCGGTGGTAGATCGAAGGGCGGCGGCCTCGGTCTCCGCCCTTGCTCGCTGCTCCCGGGCTTCCACCGCAGCGGCCTCGGCCGTTTCGACAGCCTCCCCGAGCCTCTGATTGGCGATGCTCAGCCTTGAGGCCTGCGTCACGGCCAGGGCGCTCGTTCCGAGCACCGACGCCAGTGCCGCGACCCCCAACCCCACGCCGACCGGGTGCCGACGCACAAACTGCGACGCCACATACATCGGGCTCGGCCGGCGCGCCAGCACCGGCTGGACCGTCAGGAACCGCCGGATGTCGTCGGCCAGCGCGTCGGCGGTCTGGTACCGGTCGGCCGGGTCGAGGGCCGTGGCGCGCGCGATGATCCAGTCAATTTCGCGCGGGACCGCGCGACGACGTGTGCGCACGCTCGGCACGCCCCTGGCCTGGGCCTGGGCGATGGCCGCGATCCCCGCAAGGCCCGGGCCGCCCGTGAAGGGCTCGACGCCCGCGACAAGTCGGAACAGAAGCACGCCCAGGGCATAGATGTCGCTGCGCGTGTCCACGCCGCTCGGGCTTGCCGTGGCCTGCTCCGGTGCGGCAAACGCCGGCGTGCCGGCGAAGCCGACCATCGTCCAGCCCGAAGTCTGGGCCCGGTCCGCCGCCACGATCCGCGCGATGCCGAAGTCCAGAACGCGCGCCGTGTCGTTGGCATCCACGAGCACGTTGTCGGGCTTGATATCGCAGTGAACCACGCCTCGCTGGTGCCCGTGCGACACCCCGGCGCACACGCCGAGGAACGCGTCGAGGATGCGCCGGAGCGGCGCGTGCCCCGTCGCCCACGCCTGGTCAGCCCAACGGTCGATGCTTGGCCCTTCGACAAACTCCATCACGATCACACGCCGACCTTCGAGCACCTCGGCCGCGTGAATCGCCACCACATTCGGATGCGACAGCCGCGTGAGCGCCTCGATTTCGCGTGCAAACCGTTGCGCGCCGGCGGAACTGGTCGAAAGGTCGGCCCAGAGACGCTTGACCGCGACAATCCGCCCCGTGCCCGGCTGGCGCGCGCGGTAGACCGAGCCCTGTCCGCCGCTCCCGATCCGCTCGATCAGCTCGTAGGCCCCGAGCGAACCCAGGTCAGCGCCTTCGGCGGTCGCGCGCTGCACATGCGAGAGCCAGTTGGTTTGTCCCTCGCCCAGTCCCATCACATGGGCGACGCTGGGATCAAGCGGCGGAGTTGACTTCGGCTGAGGTTCGCCGGTTGACTCAAACTCCGCCATCGTCCTCCTCCTTGATCTGGGCCGCAATCTGCTCGCATAGGCGTGCACGCATGCGCTGAAGCGCCTTGTAGACCGCGTCTTCGCTCATCCCGTGCGTTGCGGCGATCTGGCTGGTCGAAAGCCCCCGAGCCGACGCTTCCAGCACGTCCATGGACTGGGCATGGCAATGCTGGCGGACCGCGTGGAGCGCCCTCCGGTAATGAAACGCGACCCACTCACGCTCCCATGCTTCCTCCTCTGCGTGGCCGTTGGGTGAGGGGGCATCGGTGGTCCGTGACTCCAGTTCATCTAGCGCGCAAGAGACCGCGCCTGGACTCTTCTTCCACCGCGCGATCGCATGCGACATGCACCGGCCCAAGTAGGACCTGAATCGGCCCTTCGCCTGGTCGTAGCGGAAGCTCGGAATCACCCGCACGAACGCGGCAAGTACCCCCTGTGCGAGGTCCTCTGCGTCCACATGCGACAAACCAGCACGCCGCGCGTAGCGCACCAGAAGGTCAAAGTACGTGTCCTGGAACGAGCGCCAGGCCTCCACATCGCCCAGGTCGCGCAACCGCTCGAACATCGTGGGGCGTGTCTGGTGCGAAGGAGCTGGACTCGGCATCGCGTTCCTCCTCAAACGCAGTTTATCACGATTTGCGGAGACATGTGTCCTTTGCTCCCTCCCGTGTCCACCCAGGGGCGGTTGGGCCCTAGATCACAGTGAGAGATCGAGAGATGCGGCGGGAACACACGTCGCCGCCGCGCCGAGAAATGTTGTGAATCCGTCAGTATGTTGTGAATCCGCCAGTGTGGCGGTGAGCGTCCGCAGCCGGGCGAAAGCCCTAGGAGAGCAAGATGTCTGCAAGGTCCTTCATCAGCGTGGCCGCGATTGCGGCCGTGACCGGTCTGGCGGCCTCCTCCGCCACGGCCTCCATCACGATCCCCACCGTGCCCATCGGCAACCCCGGCAACGCCGCGGACCCGACGATCATGCTCAATGATGGCTCATCGGGCTACGGCTCGGTGGCGTACACCTACAACATCGGGCAGACCGAAGTGACCAACGCGCAGTACGCGGCGTTCCTCAACGCCAAGGCCGCGTCGGACCCGTTCAACCTGTACGACGGAAACATGGCCGGCTCGTTCGGTGGCATCACCCGCTCGGGCTCGCCGGGGTCGTACACCTACTCGACGATCAGCGGCCGGGCGAATAACCCGGTGAACTACGTCTCCTTCTGGGACGCGACGAGGTTCGCCAACTGGCTGCACAACGGCCAGGGGAGTGGCGACACCGAGACCGGCGCGTACACGCTGACCCCCGGCGGCATCAGCGCCAACACCATCACCCGCAACGCGGGCTGGCAGTGGGCCGTGACCAGCGAGGACGAGTGGTACAAGGCGGCGTTCTACCAGCCCGCCAGCGCGGGCGGGGATAGCGACAACTATTGGCTGTTCACCACGTCGAGCAACGCCGTGCCCACGACCGCGCAGGCGAACTTTGGCAGCACCATCGGCAACACCACGCCCGTCGGCTCGTACGCCGCGAACTACTACGGCACGTTTGACATGGGCGGAAACGTCTGGGAGTGGAACGAGGCGATCATCAGCGGCTCCAACCGCGGTGTTCGGGCCGGGTCGTTCGGCGCCCCCGTCGGCCACTTGGGGGCCGACATCCGCGGCAACGTCCAAGCGACGGTCGAGGACTACCACCGCATCGGGTTTCGTGTCTCTCAGGTCCCTGGGCCATCGTCCGTCGCCCTGCTCGGCCTCGGCGGCCTCGCGATCGCACGCCGCCGTCGCTGATTCGCACTCTCGTGGTTCCTTGCGTTGGAATCTCTGAACAATCCAGTGGGGCGGGCGATCCGCCCGCCTGCAATGGCTTCCAATGCGGGAACGCTCTCGTGCCGGGTGAAATCTCTAGAGACCCCATTCTTCGAGCCACTCTCATTCACAAAGGAGACAAGACATGAATCGCCGAGCTGTCCGTCTGTGTGCAGCTTGTGGTGCCACGTTCCTGTCCGGCCAGCTTCACGCGCAGTGGGCCGTGACCAGCCTGCACCCTCCGTCGGCCACCGGGAATCCCGACTCTCGCTCGTCGGCCCGAGGCGTTGGGGGTGTGCAGCAGGTCGGCCACGCGCGGTTGTACTCAGGCGGTCCGACGCATGCAAGTCTTTGGAGCGGCAGCGGGGCCTCCTGGACGAGCCTCAACCCCGGATCGGACACTTCGGACGCCTACGCCACATCAGGGACTCAACAGGTTGGATATGTCTCGATCGCGTCCAACGCGCACGCAAGCCTCTGGAGCGGCTCTGCCGCGTCATGGGTCGATCTGAATCCCGCAGGGGCGTTTTCGTCCATCGCGCGGGACATCGCCGGGTCACAGCAAGCCGGCTACGCGAAGATTGGTTCGCATGACCACGCTGGCGTGTGGAGCGGCACCGCCGCCTCCTGGGTCGATCTGCACCCTGCGGGCGCGACTATCTCCGGAGTCGAGGCCACCACTGGCCTTACGCAATCGGGCTTCGCATCCATCGGAGGCTACAACCACGCGGCGTTGTGGAGCGGTACCGCCGCCTCTTGGGTCGATCTACACCCCGCCGGCGCCCTGGTGTCGTATGCGTACGGCATCTGGGGCTCGCAGCAAGTCGGCCAGGCGAACTTCGGTTCGACCCACGCGAGCCTCTGGTCCGGCACCAGCGCCTCATGGGTAGACCTGAATCCGGCCGGCGCCACCAGCTCAACCGCGTATGACAACTGGGGCTCATTCCAGGTTGGGAATGCGGTCGTCGGCGGAATCGGCAAGGCATCGCTGTGGAACGGCAGTGCGGGCTCGTGGGAAGACCTCTCGCTCTCGCTGCCGCCCGGCACGTGGGGTGCCACGGTCGCGCACGACGTCTGGAGCGACGGCAGCACGCTCTTCGTCGCCGGATGGGGCGTGAACATGGACACGGTGCCCAGCCACACCGAAGCCCTGCTCTGGAGTCGGCCAATTCCGGCCCCCGGGACCCTGGCTCTGCTTGGGTTGGGCGGGCTGACGTCCTGTCGTCGTCGGCACTGAATCTGGTCGTGACAGGCCCGAGTGTCGGGTAAACCGTGAGTGAAAAGAAGGAGAGAGAACATGCGTCGTAGAATCTCAGCGTTGGTCGCTTCGTCAGCCCAGGTGTTCATGAGCGGCACGGCGTTCGGACAGTGGACCGTTACTGATCTGAATCCTGCGGGCGGCTGGTACTCCTTGGCCTACGCCGGGCGCGGCACGCAACAAGGCGGACAGGTCAACGGGGACGCCGCGATCTGGAGCGGCACCGCCGCCTCATGGGCAAACCTGGGCCCCATTGGCGCCCTCCAATCGGAAGTGTTCGCAACCAGTGGCACGCAGCAGGCTGGCTACGCCGACTTCGGCAGCGGCGCACACGCGAGCCTTTGGAGCGGCAGCGCCGCCTCGTGGACCGACCTGAACCCGGCAGACGCCTCCGAGTCCTACGCCTACGCCATCAACGGCACCCGGCAGGGCGGGACCGTCGTCAACATGTTCACCGGGTACTGGCATGCCGGCTTCTGGAGCGGCACGGCCGCCTCTTGGGTTGACCTCAGACCAGCGGCCTCGGCGTATTCAGAGGTGCGCGCCATGAACGACACACAGCAGGGAGGCTACTTCAGTGTCGGCGTCGAAGCGCACGCCGGAATCTGGAGCGGCACCGCCGCTTCCGCAGTCGACCTCCATCCTACCGCCTCCGACTTTTCGTGGGTTCTGGCGATGAGCGCATCACATCAGGGCGGCACCGCGGAGGTGGGTGGTATTGCGCACGCCAGCCTCTGGAGCGGCTCCGCAGCCTCGTGGCTCGATCTCCACCCGGCCGGAGCCGACGAATCGCAGGTCTACGGCATGACCGACACCTTCCAGGTGGGCTACGTGACCATCGGAGGTTTGTATCACGCCAGCCTGTGGTCGGGCACTGCGGGCTCATGGGTCGATCTCGAAGCCTTCCTCCCGGCGGGGTACTTCCAGAGCGAGGCGAGGGCCGTCTGGACCGACGACGGATTCCTCTACGTGTCCGGCTTCGCGTACAACTCGCTCGCCAACCGCCAAGTAGCGATCCTCTGGTCCCAACCGATTCCCGCGCCCGGCACCGTCGCCCTGCTCGGCCTCGGCGGCCTCGGGATCGCGCGTCGCCGCCGCTGATTCGCACGCTCGCGATTCCCTGAGTCCTCGAACGCCTCTTATTCACACAGGAGACAAAACGTGAACCGCCTTGCTTTCGATCTGCTCGCACCGCCAGTTGCCACCGCCTGTTCGCTCTTGCTTGCCGCCTCGGCACTTGCGGCACCGGTCAACATGACCTGGTCCACCGTCGGCAACGCCGGCAACGCGGCCGACCCGACCACCGGCTTCGGCGCGGTGGGGTACGAGTACCGCATCGGCTCCTATGAGGTGACCAACAGCCAGTACGCCGCGTTCCTGAACAGCGTCGCCGCCAGCGACCCCAACGGGCTCTACAACACAAACATGGGCGCCGACTTCCGCGGCGGCATCACCCGCTCGGGTGTCGCCGGCTCCTACACCTACGCGGTCAAAGCCAACATGGGCAACAAGCCCGTGAACCACGTAAGTTGGTACGACGCCGCCCGCATGAGCAACTGGATGACCAACGGCCAGGGCTCAGGTGGCACGGAGAGCGGCGTCTACACCTTCATGGGCGCGACCTCCATCAGCGGCATCACCCGCGATCTCTCGAATCCGAGCCAGGTCTTCATCCCCACCGAAGACGAGTGGTACAAGGCCGCGTATCACCAGCCCGCGTCGCAGGGGGGCGACGCCGACGACTACTGGAGGTTCGCGACGCAGAGCAACGGTCTCCCGACGCCCGCGACCGCCACGGCCACCGGCGACGTGGCCAATCCCGGCCCAAACGTCGCGAACTACTACTGGAGTGCCGTCTGGAACGGAGGGATCAATGTGACCACCGTGGGCTCGGCAGGCGCCACCAGTTACTATGGCGCATTCGACATGAGCGGGAATGTGTGGGAGTGGACCGAGACGCTGGCCGGGTCGAACCCCATCTACCGCGGCGGCGCATACAACGTCTACGACCATTCGACTTCGTCGGCGGGGCGCGGCACTGACTTCACCCCGACCGTCGAGCGCGACGACCTCGGGTTCCGTCTCGCAAGTCCCGTGCCGGGGCCGGGGCCTGCCGCGCTCTTGGCGGTCGGTGCATCCAATCTGGCCCGTCGACGCCGGGCGTGACCGTCGGTAGCCCGCATGCAGGTCCAATCCCTCTTTCGGAGGTCCTTGAACTTTCGAGCCACGCTCATTCACACAGGAGACAAGACATGAACCGCCTCGCTTTCGGTCTGCTCGCATCGTCCGTCGCTGTGTCGTTCGCAAGCGCCGACACCGTCGACCTCAACCCGACACGCCACGGCTCGACCTACCGGCAAACGGCCGGGATCGACCTCCGCCTGTTCGCCAGGGAGCCGTACTCACCGCTCTTCTTGACCCACGGGTCGACCAACATCCATCGCGGGTTCCAGGTCTTTGACCTGTCGGCCGTGCCCGCCGGCGCCACGATCACGTCTGCGAGCCTCGATTTCGTCCAAGCGATTCATAACGGTTCACATGTCGTAGAGGTGTGGGGCAATTTCCAGCCCGGCGAACTCGCCTACGACACCTACTTCCCGATCGAGAACCTCGGCTCCTGGACTGAGGTCTACGCCGACGACTCGCCCTTCACCTCCATGACGACCGACGGAGGCATGTTCGGGAGCATGATGCTCCACGAGATCAACAACGGCAGTTTCGTCTCCATTGATCTGTCCGGTGCCGGTGGGCTGGCCTACTTCCAGTCGCAGATCGGCAGCGAGACACTGCTCTTCACTCGCCTTGCCACCGACTTGGTCAATCAAGCAGGTCACCACGGTTCCGACAGCGGAGGGATCGCCACGCTCCGGATCGAGTACATCGTCCCCGCGCCGGGCAGCGTTGCCCTGCTCGGCCTCGGCGGCCTCGCGATCGCGCGGTCCCGCCGCCGCTGATCGAGGGCATCGACCTCCGCCGGTCGGAGTCGCCAACGCCACGGAGAACAGCGAGGCGGAGCCACTCCAAGTGCCACTCCCTTCCTCACCGGGACCAGCCGCAGCGACCCGCCGCGGCTGGTTTCGTTTTCGCGCCCCTCGCGTGAAACGTCCGGCTCTCGGTGCGGCAGTCCGCCCGCCATATCCCCCTGCCCGACGACCATGCTGGCCATTTCGCCCTTCCGTACGCCCGTGGGCACGAGCGTCTCTTAGATCATGGTCACCATGGACCACCAGCACGCTGAAGCGCTTCCCCCCCGAAGTCATCGAGCGGCTCCCGGTCGCCACCGCGCCGATGTCGAGATAGCGGAAGCGGTAGTCAGGCGGCGTGGTCTCGGGCAGCGTGCGAGCGTTGACGAGCGCGCACTTCTTCAAGCGGTTAACGGTCCAGTGCGCGGGCACCGCGCCGATCCACTGATCGCCGGTGTTCTTGTACTCGGAATATGGCTTCAAGCCGTCGAGCATGGCCTATCGCTTCCCCCCGGCGACAGCCGTCTTCCCCGGCGAAGCCGATTCCCCCACGATCTCCGACAGCAGCCCCTCCGTCTCCGCCTCCAGGGCCCGGATGTGCTCCAGCGTCCGCAGCGCGGGCGGCTTGTAGAAGTAGCGGGTGAAACTGATCTCGTAGCCGATCTTCGTCGCCTCCGCGTCGATCCACGCGTCGGCCGCGTGCGGCTTCACCTCGCGCTCAAAGAACGCCGCGATGCCGCCCGCTTCCAGCAGCGGCACCTGCTCGGTGTCTCGCAAGTCGGTGTCGGGCTCGTATTCGATGGGCGTCGTCTCCTTGGCGAGCGGCGCGGCCTTCGCCGCCTTTCGGGACTTCCGCGCATCGCTCATCTTGCGCTGGACCTTGCCCATGTTCTTGATCGTGCCCTTGCGTGCCATGTCGGACTCCTTCTGTCGGGTGCGGAATCCCGCCGCACGTCGCGGCGGGGAAACGTGGCGGCCGCGGCTTCCCGCGACGCCGCGTGGTGCTCATTCGGCGTCGTTCAGAAATGCCAAGACGTGCTCGGGGTCCATGTTGCACATGAACCCGACGAGGTTGATCAAGTCCTCACGGACCTTCCCGAGGTCGCCCGCGTGGCCCCAGTTCCGAGGGTCGGCCTTCGCCCCCTCGGCGTGCTTGTCGAGTTCCATCTGCATCACGTCCATCAGGCGGGCGATGTCGTTGCGCCTCGCTGCGTAGGCCTCGGCGGCGGTGGGTTCGGGCTTGGTGGTCTTGGTCGTGCGCTTCGTCATGGTCGTGCTCCTTTGGGTTGGTGGTCTCTGGTAAACAGCGAAGCCCGCATTACGCGGGCTTCAGGTCGTCGGGTGGTTGTCGTTGGTGCGGTCCCAACTCGTCGTGTCCTTGGGTTGGCCGACCGCCCGGAGGTAGTCGACCAACTCGTCGGCGGTCCAGGTATCGCCGTCGATCGCGTCGTGCTCGTCGGGGGCGTCGGTATCGCGGTCGATCTCGAAGAGGCGGAAGCCGCCGAGCGCCGCGGGGCGAGCACCCCAGTGGCCGTCGGCGTGGCGGCCGCGTCCGGCGGGGACCGTCGCGAGGTTCCAGGTGCGGCCGTCGGGCGTGTGGATCTCAATCGCGGGGATGTGGAACCCGCTCTTGGCGAGGGTCTTGGCGAGGTCGATCGTGGTCTTCGTGGTCGCGTTCATGCTCGTGGTCTCCGTCGCGGGGTTC
>JAPKGU010000134.1 GCA_026647565.1 Phycisphaerales bacterium
CCCACGAGAGAGGCGGACCCATTTGTCATTCCGTTGGAGCTCCGCAGATTCAGCAGCCGCGGCACATGCAGAGAGACGCGTCGCGACCCGTCAGGCGCCGGGCGAGGCAACTTTGATCTGCAATATGGGATAGCCCAAGACGCCGATCGCAACGCCTCACACGCGCGCGGCCGCGATCAATCTCTTGAACAGGTCAAGCCCGAGTGCCGCGTCCGGGGTGCGCTCGGGATGCCATTGCACACCGAGCGCGAAGCGCCGAGAGGGCTCGGTCACGGCTTCGATCACACCATCATCGCTCAGCGCGACGACTCGTAGCCGCCCCGGATCGCTCACCGCCTGCTTGTGCTTGCTGCGGACGATGCCCGGCGGCAGCGTGATGTGCGATCCAGACCCGACGGGCACGACCGGGTGATCGGCGTCCCAGTGCCTGGCGGCGTCGGAGCGCGTGTCAGGCATGTGCTGATCGAGGGTCCCGCCCGCGTGCAACGCGAGCAGTTGCATGCCCAGGCACACGCCGAGAACAGGGATCTCGGGCCTCGTTGTTGCGAGAGCAGAGATCAAGGCGGACTCGAACGCCTGCCTCTTTGGGTGGAGGGGTGTTGCCGCGGGATGCGTGGGGACCCCGAACGGCTCGGTGCGAGGATCATCACCTCCTGTGAGCACGAACGCGTCGACCCTTCGCAGGTACTCGGGCAAGAGCTCGGGGATCGGCGAGAGCACCTGATGCCCACCATTGGCTGAGACTGCGGCGCACGCCACGCACCAATCGCGGCCGTGCCCGGATGAACGCTCGCGCCGACATGTGGCGTCCGTGCCTGCTTCATGGCTGGTCGCGAACAGCATACGCATTCCGACTCCATCGGGGCTCCGGTCGCCCGCGACGGACGTACACTCCGCGCATGTCGACGCGGACGGCAGGCATCTGGGTCGCGATCGCAATCGGGCTCGCGCTCGTTGCGGCGCTGTTCGGGCCACGGGGCCGGCTCTCGCGGGGCGAAGGACCGAGCGGCGCCGAGGGAGTGTCCACTCGCCTTATCGAGCGGGACCTCTCCGTCGTGGGGCGAATGGAGATCCGCAGCGAGAGCGGCGGCCCCATTGTCATTGAGCGATCGGGAGAGGCCGATGCGTGGACGGTCCGCCGAGCCGATGGCGCCCCATGGCCGGTCGAGTCCGGTCGCGCAAGAGCGTTCCTCCGAGTCCTCGGCGAGCTGTCCGGTTCGGACGTCTCTGCGGCCCCCACTTCGGATGCGAGCGCACCGATCTCGCTCGCTCTCCTGACCGCTGGGGGCGAGTCGATCGCCACGATCCGGCTCGGTTCGGATCGTGTCGCGGGCCTTGGCAGCGCGTGGATCGAGTCTTCAGGCGTCGTCCGGGGGTTGCGTGTCCCGGACGTCCTCCATCGTGCTCTGGCGGGCGAGGCACCGATGACGTGGCGCGACCGCCGCGCGTTCCCCGCGCTGTCGTCGGACGTCTCTCGCGTGCGGATCCGAACGCCGGACGCGGTGATCGAACTGGCTCGCGTGGACGGTCGATGGGGGCTGAGATCGCCGGTCGTCGCGAGGGCAGATCATGCCGTGGTGGACGGCGTGATCCGTTCGCTGCAGACGCTCGAGAGCGATCGATTCGTCGAGGCGGACCCGGAGACATTCCCGGACAACCCACGGATCGTCATCCAAACCGAGACCGATAGGCGCGATCCTTCGGGACAGGGCAGGTGGATCGAGACGCGAACGTTCGAGCTTGGCGGGATCTCTCCTGGGGGCGGCGCCTACCTCACGCGGCTGCTGGGCGCCCGCGTTCGTGCGTCGGACGAACAGGCCATCGCGCTGTATGGCCCGCAGCTGGCCGAGGTCCGCGCCGACCGCCTCTCGACCGTTCCGGGCAGCGCGGACGTCTTCATCAGCCGGACAGTTGTGGGTGAACCCGCTTCCGATGTTGGGCTGCTTCGCCTCGGCGGGCCGGCGGCGCAGCCTGCCGAGTACCGTCGGACCGCCGGCGGCACCGGATGGGCTCAGATCGGCCGAGACGGCGTGCAGACGCCGGTGACGGCGGAGGACCGGAACCGTCTCGACGAACTTGTCGGAGCCCTCTGCGGGGCTCGAGCGGAGCAGGTCACGATTCTGCAGACGGAGGATTCGCTTCCCGGTGGAATCGAGGTCACGCTCGGCAGCTTGTCAGGCGCCGAGCTCGAACGATGCTCGCTCTTCGTTGATTCCCAGCAGGACCGATCGACACTTGTCGCCAGATCCGGGAGGGTGACGCGCGCTTACACGGTCAGACCCGACTTGGCGGCGTGGATCGCGTCGAGGTGAATCGGGCGACGGGCGGCTCCACGGCTCCGGTGTTCGATCCCTGCGGCTGACCGATGTCGGTCCGGAACTGAGCGCCCGGAAATGAGATCATCCTGCACGCGGCATACGCCCGCTCTCGCGCCGCGAGCGAAGTCTCCCCAAGCGCCGTCACTCCAAGCACCCTCCCCCCACGCGTGAGGATCCTTCCCGATTCGTCACGGGACGTACCGGCGTGGTAAACCGTCACACCCGGCACCGCCGATGCATCCTCCAGCCCCGATATCACGTCGCCGGATCGCGGCCTGCCCGGATATCCGTGTGCCGCCATCACCACGCAGCACGCCGACTGGCTCGACCAGCGCACGTCGGCGTCCGCGAGGCGACCGACGCACGTTGCGATCAGCAGTTCCAGCAGGTCGCTCTCCAGACGAGCCATGAGCGGCTGGCACTCCGGGTCTCCGAAGCGGCAGTTGAACTCAAGAACCTTCGGTCCGGCGTGCGTGAGCATGAGACCGGCGTAGAGGACGCCTCGGTACTCGATTCCCTCGCGCCGCATCACGTCGAGGATGGGGACGAGGATATCGCGCTCGATTCGGGCCATGAGGTCGTCGTCGATCGCATCCGAGGGGCAGAACACGCCCATGCCGCCCGTGTTCGGGCCGACGTCTCCGTCCTTCAGTCGCTTGTGGTCCTGGCAGGGCGGGAGCAGGAGAATGGTGCTGCCGTCCGTGATCGCCAGCACGCTGACCTCGCGTCCCGAAAGACGTTCCTCGACGACGACGGTTCGGCCCGCATCGCCGAACTCGCGCTTCCGCATGATTCGATCGATCGCGTCGAGCGCCTCGGCGATCGTCGCCGGGACGATCACGCCCTTTCCGGCGGCAAGCCCGCTCGCCTTGATCACCGGCAGGTCGGGCAGCGCTGTCGCGTAGAACTTCGCGAGCAGCACCGCCTGATCCCGGATCACCGCCTCGCTCGGGGGGGCCCCACGATCCTTGGATCGGCCGAGCAGGTCTCGCAGCACCGTCATGTCCGCGGCGTCGAATGTGGTTCGAGAGATGATCGCGTTTCCGATGCGAAGCATCGCGTCGATCGCCCTTCGCTGCGAGGGAATCCGATCGACTCGGTCCAGAACGCCCGCAAGCGGCGTCGATCGCTCGTCTCCGAGCGCCATGGCTTCGATCGCGGCGCACGCGGCGTCTGCGTCCGTGAAAACACGCGCCTCGCCGGTCGGCAACGCCGCGGCCCGCATCAGGTCCTTTGCAAAGGCCTTGTCCGCCTCAAGCCGAGCCCCAGCAGCCGTGGGACCGAAGACAAGGCGCGTCGGTGAGGCGAGCCGGTCGGCGTACCCCTCCGCAAGGGGTTGCTCAGGCCCGATGACCACGAGGCCGATCTCATGCTTCTCGCAGTACTGAATCAGACGGTAGATCTCGCGGATGCTGACCGGGACGTCCACCGGCTTTCCGATCGCGAGCAGGCCGGCGTTTGCGTCGGGCTGCACGTGCAGCGCACCCAGTCGCGGTGATTGACGGAGCTTGAGCGCGATGGCGTGCTCCCGCCCGCCCGTGCCAAGGAGCAGGACATTGACCTTCGAAGATCCGCCGAACCGGGATTGATGATCAGGAGCTGCAGGAGACGTCCGCATGGGCGATCGTATGCGGGAGCGACAGGAATGGCGTCCTTTCAGAGGGGGTCGGCTCGGGCGCATGCGACAGCCGCGACATAACCGGGCGCGATCGGCAGGTCGTGCACGTCGATGCGGTCCCTCGTGGACGGGGCGTGCCAGACCAGCGTCGGTCCAGAAACACTGACCATCGGGGGATCGGTCGCGAAACCAGTGCCGATGGCCTTGAGCGCGGCCTCCTTTCGTGACCAGAGCCGGAAGAACCCGAGCGTGTCGCCATCCTGCCACCTGCGAAGCTCTTCCGGCGACATGAAGACCGCCGCTGCGGCGCGTGATGCCTGATCCGGATCGAGGCGAGCGAGATCGACGCCGAGTGGAAGATCCCGGCGCCAGGCGATGAGAGCGAGATGCCCCGCGCTGGAGGTCGAGATATGCAGGGATGCGACCTGATCAGGCGCCATGACCTGGGGACGGCCCAGACGATCTGAGTCGATGCGGATATCGGCGGGGTTCAGGCCGTGCCCGCGCGCAATGAGGCCGCGCCGCAGCCATCGCCGTCGGATGAACGACTCGCGTGCATCCGGGCTTCGGAACGCCGCCGCACGGAGGCGCTCCGCTTCGTCGATCTCCGGCAGGAGGGACTGGGGTTCGGGCAGGCGGCGCATGTCGGCCAGGAAGATGCGCAGGCCGGTCGGTCCGCACGGGCACTCGATCTCGCTCACGCCCGCGATCGTCGCCGTCATGGCGCTGCGCCGGCCGGGGATGGGTGCGAGGCCTGGCTCGCGGACGCGCACGACGGTGAACCGTGTGCGCACACATCGGCGAGGACCCGCTCGAACGCATCTCCCACGTTGTTGATGGTCTGGAGACCGAAGAAGTTCGCGTGGTCGCACTCAACCGGGATCAGGTCGAGGCCTCCGATCGCGATGTGCTCCCATCCGAACGCGCCCATGTTCTGGAACATCTCTTCCTGGATCGTGGCGAGCAGCATCGAGGTCTTGCCACCCCACGGGCGGGGCGTGTATGTGAAGTATGCCTTCAGATTCGCGTAGCGCGTGTCCAGGCGGCGCAGGGAGCGTGGGATAGGCAGATTGAATCGCTTGAGGGCCTTGTACGCTTTCACTTCCACAATGCCTATGTACATCTTCCTGACGAACTCGACCGGGCCGTTTCGGAAGTGCCAGCGCAGACGCTGTACGAGTGTTCGCTTCGCCAGATTCTGGCCCACGACTCGGGGGACACGAGTGTCGAGGATGACAAGACGCTCGACGGTCTCGCCGCGTTGCGCGAGTCGATGCGCGATCTCGAGTGCGATCATGCCGCCGAGCGAATAGCCGCCAATGACGTATGGTCCTTCGGGCTGCACCTGCCGGATCGCCTTCTCGTAGGTTGCGGCCATTTCTTCGACGCTTGCCTGGGGCTGCTCGACCCCGTCCATGCCGCGTGCCTGCAGCCCGTAGATCGGCTGCTCCGACGAGGTGACCGCGAGCAGGCGCTGGAGGAAGAGCACGTCGCCGTCCATGCCGTGCACGCAGAAGAACGGCGTTCGAGAGCCCGTGGCTCGTACAGGCACGAGAGGTGAACGATGGTCGTCCGATGAGTCCGCATCGATCACCGCCGCGAGCTCACGCGGCGTGGGCGCAGCCATGAGCGTCGCGAGGGGAAGGCGTCGCTTGAGCTTGCTCTCGATCAACGCGAAGAGTTTCACTGCCAGAAGCGAGTGCCCGCCCAGATCGAAGAAGCCGTCGTCCTGGCCGACGCTGTCGCGTCCGAGGACCTGGCGAAAGAGCCCCAGGACTTCGGAAGCGGTTGAGCCGGGGATCGGCTCGCCCGAGGCCGAGCCGGCGCGGAGCTTCATCGGATCGGGCAACGCGGCCCGATCGATCTTGCCGTTGGGCGTCCGGGGGAGCGCCTCAAGCACGACGAACTCGCTCGGCACCATGAAAGGCGGCAGCTTTGACTGGATGTGACGGCGCAGCTCGGCCCCGTCGATCGAGCCGTTCCTCGGCGCGACGTACGCGATGAGCCGGTTGTCGTTCCCTTGACGGCGCGCGATCACGACATTCTCTCCGACGCTCGGGTGGAGCGTGATCGCCTGCTCGACGTCCCCGAGCTCGATCCGGAACCCGCGGACCTTGACCTGGTAGTCGGCGCGCCCCATGTACTCAACGACGCCGTCTCGCGAACGTCTCGCGAGATCTCCCGTCTTGAAGATGGTCGGAACGCCCAGTTCAGAGAACGGATTGGAGAAGAACCTCTCTGCCGTGAGGTCCGGACGCCCGTGGTATCCGTCGGCCAGCGGATCGCCACCGACATAGATCATCCCCGGCGAGCCGGGAGGCGACGGCTGCATGTCATGATCCAGCAGCAGCACCACGGCGTTGTCGATCGGCTTCCCCAGCGGGATGCGCCCGAGGATCACATCCTCTCGCGTCACGGAATGGGCCAGCACGTCCGCCGCGACCTCGGACGATCCATACAGATTGACCAGTTCGATCCTGGGAGCTGCGTCCAGAAGCCGAGCGGCAAGCGTTGCGGCCAGCGCCTCGCCGCTCGACACGATGGTGCGAAGCGACGGCGCTCTCTTTGCGAGGTCGGGCGCGTGGTCGAGGATTGCCTCAAGCAGGGCCGGGACGACGACGAGGCGCGAGACCCTGTTCGTCGCGAGGTGATCGACGAGCGCCCGAGGATCCTTGACGATCTCCTGCGGGATCACCACCGTCTCGACTCCCGCGAGCATCGGACCGAAGACCTCCCAGACGTGGTCAACGAAGTTGATCGTCGTGCACCAGCAGGTGCGTTCGCCCGGTTGGAAGGGACGGGTCCGGTACATCCACTCGAAGCGGTTGATCGCGCCGCAGTGCGTGCCTCGCACGCCCTTGGGCTTCCCGGTCGAGCCGGAGGTGTAGATGATGTACGCCGCATCACCCGGCGCGACCGGCACATCGACCCAGCCCGACGGGGGCGTGCGCGAAGCGCGATCGATTCGGAGGACGCTCGTCGAGCGACTCCCCGCTTCGCCACCGATCGCATCGCGGATGACCGATTCGCCGACGGCGGACGCCACGATCCGCGCGGGCCTGGCATCTTCAACGATCTGCGCGAGACGCGCCTTCGGATACGTGGGATCGAGCGGGACATACGAAGCCCCCGCTCGCACAACGCCGAGGAGCGCCACCGGCAGATCAAGCGAGACCTCGACGCAGACTCCAACAGGTGCGCCGTGCGTGACCCCGGCCGCCTTCAACTCGGCGGCAATCGCGGCGGACCTCGCGTCGAGCTCGGCGTAGGTCAGCGACGACTTCCCGAGGCGGTACGCCACGGCGCTGGGCGACGCGGATGCTCTTGTGCGGAACACCGACGTAAGTGTCGCGCCGCGATCGCGTGGATGGGACGTCCGCAGCGTGTCGGCAAACGCCGCCGCACGCTCCTCTCGCGAGAGCACCGGCACGTCGCGCACCAAACGCGCGGGCTCTGAAGCGAGCTCGCGCAGTGCGGTGGCAAACTGCCCGAGGACCTCGCGGACACGCGCCGGATCAAACGCCGAGGAGTCAAAACGGGCCTCGATCTCGAGGTCCTTCCACGGCATGACCATGAACTGCATCGGGACGACCGCCCATCCGTAGGACTTCGGCTCCTCGATCGTGAGTGTCGCGGAACCGTCACGCCTCGCATCGTCGAGTGGGTAGTTCGCCAGGATCACGAGAGAATCGAACAGCCCCTCGCGCCCGCTCATCCCGCAGGCCTCCTGCACCGCTCGCAGCCGGGTCTGCTCGAAGGGCGCGGAAGCCCGCACGGAGGACTGGATCGCCTGCAGATACTCCGCGGCGGTCGTGTCCGGCCTGTATCGAGCGCGGATCGGCAGCGCGTTCATGACCAGCCCGACGACAGAATCCACATCGGGAACGTCCACGGGCCGCGCAGAGACCGTCATGCCGAACACGGGCTCGGCCGTCATGGCGTGCCGCGCCATCACCAAGCCCCACGCCCCGAGGACCAGCGTCCCCATCGTGACTCGCATGGAGCGGGCTGCGGCCTTGAGGGACTCATACGCATCCCCCGCCACTCTCACGCTGCTCGTGACGAGCTCGCCTGATCGACCCGCGGCTTCCTGCTCGCTCCGCCGGAACGGGAGCGGCGTCAGCGTGTCGTAGCCAGACAGCGCGTTGGCAAAGTGCGCCTTCGCCGCGGCGTTCGAGCCCGAGTCGGCCTCCTTCGCCGCGATCCACGCCACCACGTCTCGGAGCCGCTTGGCGGGCGGAAGCCCATCGGGCACGCCCCTCGTCACGGCAGAGTAGATCTTGTCGACATCACCGAGGACGATCGAGACCGACCATGCGTCGACGAGGATGTGGTGGAAAGTCCAGATCAGCCTGTGCAGGTCCGGCTTGAGGCGCACGAGCACGAAGCGCATCAGCGGCGCCTTCGAGACATCGAAGAACTGACGCCGATCGCTGAGGAGAAACGCATCCAGTCGCGCATGGGCCGCCTCTGCCGAGAGCCCGGTCCAGTCCTCCTCGGTCCACGGGAGGTCGACCTCGCGTGCGATGGCCTGGAGCGGACGCTCGCCCTCGGGCCAGGCGAACCTCGCGCGAAGGGCCTGGTGGCGGTGCACGACCCGCCTCCACGCTTCGCGGTAGGCGCCCACGTCGAGCGGGCCGCGAATGAGGAACGTGAACTGCTCCAGGTTCGCCGCACCGCCCGCTCCGTAGAGCGCATCGAAGAGCATCGCCTCCTGCATGGGTGTGGCGGGATAGATGTCCTCGATATTGCGCAGCTGCGGTCGTTCGGCCATGCGGAACCCTCACGTTGCGGAGCATTCTACATGATCGCGTTGCCTTACTGCGCGTCTGTGGTCTCGAACAGCGCCGAGAGCTTGGCAAGCCCCGCGTCGGAGAGACCCGCGAGCGGGAAGGCATCTGAAGAAGCGCCCGCGCCGGGCTCGGACGCGGAGAGCTTTACCAGTGCCCCTCGATACGCGTCGGCGAGAGCGGCGATCGTCTCCGGCTTGAACAGGTTGGCGCTGTACGTCCAGTCCACGACCATCCTGTGCCCGACCACCATCACATCGACCTCAATGTCATAGAAGCGCGGGCTGGCGGGATCACGGGTCGGGCCGCAGCGCGTGCGAGCGACGCCGAGATTCCAGCCCGGCTCCAACGCCTGATCGAACTGGCCGAGGTAGTTGAAGGAGATCGGGGCGTTCTCCGCACGGGCCAGTGACGGGTCCGCGCCGTCCATCCAACGGAGCAGCCCGTAGCCGAGGCCGCGAGCAGGAATAGAGCGCAGATGGTCGCGCACCGGCTCGACAGCGCCGACCGCGTCGAGCGAGCCGACGTCGAGCGAAGCGGGGAAGAGCGTGGTGAACCAGCCGACCGTGCGTGAGACGTCGATGTCCTCCGCGCCGATCTGCTCGCGCCCGTGGCCCATCATGTCGATCCGCATCCGCGTCGTGCCCGTGGCGTCGCGCAGCGTGACGCCGAGCGCCGCGAGCAGGATGTCGTTCATCTGCGCACGGTGCGCGGAGGGCGCGTCGTAGAGCAACGCCCGGGTCAGAGACTCGTCGAGATGCATCGTGTGCACTCGCGAGGAGGACTCGATGTTCGCGCCCTGAGCGTCTCGCTTCACGCGCGCAGCAGGGGCCGCGGACTCTGCGGCCCACCACGCACGCTCCGCCTGCACCTCCGGAGACCTCGCGTGCTTCCCGAGCAACGACGCCCAGGATGCAAAGGACATCGTCTTCGGCGGCAGCGCGATGGGCCGCGACTTGGAGGCCTGGCCGTGCGCCGTGATGAGATCCTCGACGATGATGCGCCACGAGAGTCCGTCGAGCACGAGATGGTGCGCGACCATCAGGAGCCGCGCCGCGGAGTTGTCCCGCGCCTTGAACAGGACCGCGCCGAACACGGGTCCCTTCGCAAGATCGAGCGAGCCCTGAACATTGCCACCCTCCCGTTGAATGAGATCATCGGTCTCCGGTGTGCCGAAACGATCGACCATGACCACCGGCAGCGCGATGCCGGCCTCTGCGACCGGGACGTGCGAAGACTTCCAGGTTCCGCCAGACCCTCGGGAGAAACGCAGCCGCAGCGCATCATGATGCGCCACGATCGCCTGGAGAGCTCTCTCGATCGATCCCGCGTGAACATCCGCGGGAGTCTCGAGCATGATCGCGGCGTTCCACTGATCGGGGCGGACGAGCGGCTGCTCGAGCAGCCACTTCTGGATCGGAATGAGCGCGGCATCGCCCGTGACCGGCCCCTGGTCGATCTTCGCCGCGGCGGAGAGCTTCACGTGGGGCGAGAGCTGCACGATCGTCGGGTGATCGAAGATCTGATTCGGCGTGATGAGGATGTTGTGCTTCCTCGCCTTCGCGCAGATCTGGATGCTGAGGATCGAGTCTCCGCCGATCTCGAAGAAGTTGTCGGTGGCGTTGACTGTGGGCAGGCGCAGCACCTCGGCCCAGATCGTCGCCAGCGTCTTCTCAACGTCCGTCGAGGGACGGTCCTCCGGACGGTCAGAGGACTCATCAGAGCCGCGCGCCGGCGCCGGAAGAGCCCGGCGATCCAGCTTCCCGTTGCTCGTCACCGGCAGGCGATCCAGGAACACGAACGCCGTCGGCACCATGTACTCCGGCAGGTGCTTGCCCA
>JAPKGU010000135.1 GCA_026647565.1 Phycisphaerales bacterium
CGCCTAACAAGCCGCTGCAGCCGACGAGCGGCGCGGCGCGCGAGGGGCGCGTGCGGTAGCATGGGGCGCGCCGGTCGCGGCTGAGCGGCAAGGCGTTGGCCAGACAAGCGGAACTCGATGTGCAGCCTGTGCAGCTTCCGAGCCCCCCACCCTGAACGCCGCGCCGGGCCCCAACTTCATCGAAGGTGGCCCTTGCACCAACGGCTGCTTCATCGACCCGGGCAAGGACATGGCGCTCACCTGCAACCCCCCCACCACATCCCACAACATCCACTATCCTGCTGCGACTCCGCACGCGCGAACACGGCGGCTTTGCCGGCCGGGGCGATCGCGAGGGGCTGGGGCGCGGCTGATGGGCGTGGCGGGTCGAAGGGAGCGTGATGGACATGAACGAGCAACAGAGCACACCGGGGCAGGCGGGGGGAGCGGAGATCTCTGAGGAGACGCTGAGGCGTGCGCTGCACGCGTTCAAGAAGCGGCTGAAGCTGACGAAGCTGGACCAGGAGTCGAAACTGGGCGGGGGGAGGCCGACGACGAGCGGGAAGAAGTCGGACGTGATGGGGATCATCCCGCCGAACGACTTTCCGCGGGCGGTGTGGCAGGAGTTGGCGGCGCGGAAGATGCTCAGGGACATGGGCGGCGGGTTCTTCGCGCTGCCCTGAGCGTGATCGGGCGCGGCGGAGAATCGGGCTACGCTTTGGGCATGGAGACGCACTTGAACTTCACGGAACGGATGCTTCGGCTGCTCCTGGTCGGCTCGATGCTTGGAGCGGGCGGGTGCGTTGACAGCAATCATCGCATGACGGTCGGCACGAGCGTCATGCCCAAGGCGTTTGAGCCGGGGCTGGGCACGATGCGCGAGAACGACGGCCCATCGCTGGTTTCTGTGACGCGGAGCGAGTGGGAGACGATGGTGTACGAGGTGCCGTCGGACGGTGTGGGGCATCGGCCGACGTACCGGACGCACTGGCTGACGGACAAGGGGAACGCGCGGAGGCGGGGTGAGTTTCCGACGGCGACCACGGCGTTTGACACGGGGCGTGCGGGGGAGTGGTCGCAGACGGAGGAGGCGCTCCTGGCGCCGGTGAACTCGATCTTTGATGCGGCGACGGTGCCGGTGCTGCTGTTTGCGGAGCCGCAGACGCGGGAGTACACAAGCCCGTACCGGCGGTTCGAGCGGACGCCGAAGGGTTCGGTGCTGCCGAGGGCGGAGGGGTGTTGCGACGGGTGCGAGGGCGAGGCGTGCGCCGGCGCGTGCGAGGCGGCGAAAGCCGATGCGGAGTCGAATCCATGAGCGGACAGGATCTTCCGGAGGGGTACCCGTTCCAGCGCGACTGGGAGATCACGCCTCGTGAGGCGGCGGAGATGATGCGGAAGGGACCGGGAGCGATCGTGGCGATTGATTGTCGCGAGAGAGGCGAGTGGGAGACGGCGCGTGTGGCGGGGATGACGCTGGTGCCGCTGGGTGAGATCGAGTCGCGGATCGAGGAGATCGAGCGGCTGGCGTCTGACGGCGGGACGGTTGCGGTGTTGTGCCACCACGGTCGTCGGTCGATGAAGGCGGCGATGCTTCTTCGTCAGCTTGGCGTGGAGAACGCGATGTCGATCGCGGGCGGGATCGACTGGTGGTCGCGGTCGGTGGACGCAAAGGTGCCGCGCTACACGAAGGACGCGAGCGGGTGCAGGGTCGTGGGCTGAACAACTGATCGAGTCAGATCAGTCCTTGGCGTCGTCTGGGAGCACCCAGATGCGGAGGTCTCGCCACTCGATGCGGTTGCCTGCGTGGTGCGTCTGGAGCGCGATGAAGCCGGTGGAGAAGTCGGTCTGGCGTGAGTCGGTCATGGGCACGCCGTTGATCCAGGTCTGGATGTGGTCGCCGACGGCGCGGACGCGATAGTCGAACCACGCGTTGTCGCGGGTGATGAGCTTGGCGCCGAGCGCCCGGTTGTAGAGCGAGCCGGTGTAGTTTTTCATGTCGTGGTTGTCGACCTGCGCCTCGTAGCCGAGGGGCCAGGTGTTGGGGTCCTCCTTGCGTGGCTCGACGCGGAAGTAGATGCCGCTGTTGCCTCGCTCGTTGACGCGGACGAGCGCGCGGAGTTCGTAGTTGGAGTAGCGTTTCTCGGTGAAGAGGTGTCCGGGGCCGTCGGCGCCGATGAGGGTGCCGTCGTCGACGGACCAGGTGCCGCCGCCGCGCTTGATCCAGCCGGAGAGATCCGGGGTGATGAGCTGCGTGTAGCCGTCGCGGTCGGGATCGGGGGAGAGATCCTTGATGCGGAGATTGCGGTAGCGGACGGCGTCGCCGTGGTCCTGGAGCGCGATGTATCCGGTGGTGAGGCGTGTGTTGAGCGGGCTGGGGTTGTCCTTGGTGTGGATGTGCCCGCGATCGTCGAGTTTGGCGTTGTCGTGGATCTTGGAGCCGTTGAGCCAGACATTGAGGGTGTCGCCGACGAGAGAGATGTGATAGGTGTTCCACTGGCCCGCGGGCTTGCAGGCCTGGGTGGCGGGCGGGATGGCGTTGTAGACGGCGCCGCAGACGTTGTCGGCGATGGGCTTGCCGTGCGAGTCGAAGACCTGGATCTCGAAGCCGGTGAAGGCGGGGTCGCCGTTGTTGCTGCCTCGGAGGCCGACGCCGCTGTTGCCCCCGGGCGGGAGGAGGAACTCGAGGGAAAGCTCGAAGTCGCGGTACATCCTGGTGGTGCGGAGCCACCATCCCTTGCCGGGCTTGACGGCGCGAAGCTCGCCGTCGACGGCGGCCCAGGAGTCCTTCTCGCCCCAGGTGGTCCAGCCGGTGAGGTCCTTGCCGTTGAAGAGATCGACCCAGCCCTCGCCGGCGGCGGGAGGCGGGGCGGTTTGTGCGAGCGCGGGCGATGCGGGCAGCGCGGCGGCGAACGAGATCGCGAGCGACGCCAGAAGGGAGCGAAGGTGAGGAGAGCGGGTCTGCATGGCGCGTCTTCCTGTGTGGCGTGGGTGTGTTACTTCAGTTCCCGGATGTAGATGTTGGCGAACTCGATGGGGTCGCCGTGGTGCTGGAGCGCGATCGGCCCCTCGGCGGGCACGCCGGGGAGGTGTGCGTTCTCGATGACGGCTTTGCCGTTGAGGACGACGGTGAGGCGTTCACCCTTCATGGTGATGATGAAGCGGTTCCACTCGCCGATGGGGGCGTCGGCGGGTTCCTTGGGTGTGACGGCGGCGCGGACCTCGGGTGGGAGCGAGGCGTCGGTGCGGTAGCCGTAGACCTCACCCGAGCCGACGGGCCAGCACCAGATGTTGACCTGGCTTTTGTCGCTGCCTCGGAGGTAGATGCCGCTGTCGCCGGCCTCCTTGACCATGGCGTTCATCGGCTTGCCCTGAGCGTCGGCTTTGTGCGAGCCGTCGGGCGCGATCACGGGTCGCTCGACGTCTCGGGTCGGGCCGGTCCATCGCCAGTCGGCGATGAGGACGAAGTCCTTGTATGACTTCTCTGACCAGAGGTGATCTCCCTTGCCGTCGTACGAGAGGACGTAGTCGTTGGCTCGCCAGTGACCGTCGTTGGCGGGGTTGGGCTTCCAGCCGCGGAGGTTGACGCCGTTGTAGAGCGGGACGAAGCCCTCGTCGAGCATGGCGACGTCGGTCGCGGCCAGGGGTGTGGTCGAGGGGGGGAGCTCTTTGATGAGGAGGTTCCGGAAGTGGACTTCGGAGCCCTCGGACTCGAGACAGATGTATCCCTTGCGCGGGGAGATGGCGCTGCCTCGCGTGACGACCTTCCCGTTGACGGCGAGCGAGATCTCACCGTTGTTGCAGGTGATTCGGTAGTGGTTCCAATCGGGGGACGGGTTCATGCGCTTCTCGGTGGGGAAGGCACGGCTGCCGTTGCCTCGGCCGTTCTCGGGCTTCATGACGGCGCCCCAGATGGGGAAGATGTCGCCGTCGCTGGTGTACCAGTCGCCCTCGAGGCCGTCCATGACCTGGACCTCGACGGAGCGCGTGAAGGGCTGTCCCTTGACGGGGACGGGATCGGACCAGACGAAGATGCCGGCGTTGCCGCCGGGGCGCATGTGGCGGAACTCGACCTCCATGACGAAGTTCTCGTAGTGGCGATCGGTCCTGAGCAGACCGGTGGGGATGCCGGAGCAGATGATCATGCGGTCGCGCACCTGCCAGGTGGAGGTGTCGCAGTTGACGTTGGTCCATCCGGCAAGGTCGGCGCCGTTGAAGATCGGTTTGAAGTCGGGCTCGGCGGTGAGGTAGGAGGTGCGTCCCTCGTCGGCGTAGGTGGCCTCGTTCGCGGCCCATGCGTCGGTGCGGAAGGGGGCGGCGGGGAGGCCGGTGGCGCCGAAGAGCACGGCGGAGGGCGCGGCGGCCCACGCGTAGCGTGCGGCGACGGGCCTGGCGACGGCGGGGTTGGAGAGGACGAGTGTGTCGCCTTCGACGCGTGCGATGGCGGGGCGGAAGACCTTGTCCTCTCCTGCGATCCAGAGCTGGGGCGATGTGCTGTCCCGGAGCGTCATGCCCTCACCATGGTCGAAGCGGATGCGGAGTTCGGCGGCGGCGGCGCTGGTCGCGGCGGGCATGGGTCCTGACCACTCGACGTCGCCCTGGCCGTAGGTGTTGGCGAGGGCGATGAGGGCCAGGCGAAGCCCGACGTCCTTTTTGTTGCCGGGATGGATGTCGGCGGGGTTGCCGATGTCGAGGGTGACGGCCATGCCGGTGTTGGAGGCGGCGAGCGACTTGTGCTGTGACTCTCTGAGTTCGGCGACGAGGTGGGGATTGACATTGGGGTAGCGGTACGGGGCGATCTGCACGAAGTAGAAGGGGAAGTCGCCCTGGTTCCAGACCTTTCGCCACCCCTGGATCATGGCGGGGAAGAGGCGGGCGTAGAGCGGGGCGTTGCCGATGTTGGATTCGCCCTGGTACCAGATCGCGCCCCGGATGCCGTAGGGCGCGAGGGGTGCGATCATGCCGTTGTAGAGCGTGGTCGGCGTTCCGGGGCCGATCTGCGGGGCGCTTGTGAGGGGCGGGAGGTCGCGCATCGCGGGGCCGACGGCGTACTTCCAGTCGCCGGCGATGGACTGGGTGCGTTCGGAGGGTCCGAGCCCGACGGCGATGGCCATGGTGTGCGACTTGCCGCTCGCGAAGCCGAGGGCGCCGAGACCGGCGGTGTCGAGGACGCGGACGGCGACGACGTTTCGTCCGGGCTTGAGGAGTCCGGCGGGGATCTCGTAGACGCGCGGCTCGGCCCACTTTCCGTCGGAGTGGGTGGACCCGATGGGTTTGCCGTTGATCCAGACGGTGTCGCGGTCGTCGATCGGCCCGAGGAGGAGGCGTCCGGAGCCGCCGCCGCCGGCGCCGGCGAACTCGGGTGAGAGATCGATGGTGCGTCGGAAGTAGACGATGCCGTCGTGCTTCGAGAGGTCGTCGGTGTTGAAGGGGGTGGGAGCCTGGATGGGGGTCCATGCGTTGTCGTCGAAGGCGTCGGTGGTCCACTCCTTCGGCTGTCGGCGGGGGCCGGGATTGTCGAGTGCGGACCACCAGCGCGCCTCCCATCCTTCGGTGACGGAGGCGCGGGTGGTGGGGTCCTTGGCTTTGTTGATGAAGTCGAGCTGGGCGGCGAACTCGGGGAAGGCGGCGATCGTGTCGGCGCTGGACCATGCCTGGGCGGGTGTGCCGCCCCAGTCGGCGCTGATGACGCCGACGGGCACGTCGAGGCGTGCGGCGATCTCTCGGGCGAAGTAGTAGCCGACGGCGGAGAACTTTGAGGCGGAGTCGGGTGTGCAGTGCGTCCAGGCACCCTCACAGTCCATGAGCGGGTGGAGGGAGATGGTGTTCTTGACGGTGTAGAGGCGGACGAGCGGATCGGCGGCGCGTGCGATCTCGGCCTGGGCGCCGTCTGTCTGCGCGAGGGGCCACTCCATGTTGGACTGGCCTGAGCAGATCCAGACCTCGCCGATGAGGACATCCTTGAAGGACTTGCTGGTGTTGCCCTGGACGGTGAGGGTGGCGGGATCGGCGCGCTCGGGGGTGGCGAGTGAGACGAGCCAGCGGCCTGAGGCGTCGGTGACGGTTTCGGCGACGGCATCGGGCGCCCATGAGGCGGTGACCTTCACGCGTTCGCCGGGTGAGGCCCATCCGAAGATCGGGACGGAGGCGTCGCGCTGGAGGACCATGCCGTCGCTGAAGATCGAGGGCATGCCGACGTCGGCGAGGGCCGAGGCATGGAGGATCGCGAGGAGGGAAGCGCCGAGAAGCGTGCGAGAGGTGCGCGGGGACATATGGCCTCCGGGGGTGGGAGGTTCAGTGTACCGCGCCGCTGGTTCGGGTGCGAAACGTGGGGCTTTCAGTGCTTCTCGGCGGGGGCTTTCGGGGCTTCGTCGGCGGGGAACATGGCCGGCTTCTTTGACTTCCACGCGGCGTCGAGCTTCTCGATGTGCAGGCCGGGGTTCTTCATGAACTCATCGATGCAGCCGGCGCAGCAGAAACGCACGAGCCGATTGGCGACGACGATCTCGGCGGGTTCGCCCATGGAGCCGAGTTTCTCTCCCCCGATGAGGCAGGTGTCGAGCGGGTAGTCCGCGCGCTGGGCCTTGCCGACGGCCTCGTCGAGCTTGGCGATCGAGGCCGCGGGGTCCTTGTGGAACTCCTTGAGGCACCCCTTGCAGCAGAAGCGGACGAGACGGTTGTTCCAGACGAGATCGATTGGATCGCCCATGGAACCGAGTTTCTCTTCCGAGACGATGCAGACATCGGCGGGATAGAAGGGGGTCTGCGTCTTGATGATCTCGTCGTCGATCTCCTTCATGTACTTGGGCATCTCGGCGGCGAATCCCTCGACGCAGTCCTCGCAGCAGAAGCGGATCTCGCGGCCGGCGTAGACACGGACGACCGGCTCCTGGAGTTCGCCGATCTCGTGGTAGGCGACGGGGCAGTCGCGGAGGGGGAAGGGGTCGCCGACGCGTTTGTCATCTGCGGTGCCGGAGAGGAGGAGCGCGGCGGCAAGGGCGAGTCCGTGGTGGTACATGATGGATGCTCCGATGTGTGGTTGGGCGAGGCGACTGGTGATTGTTGGACGGATGCGGGGGCTTCAGGGGATTGATCATGCGGGCGAGGGTGCGGCCATCGAGACGGTGACGGCGCCGTTGAGGTGCAGGTCGCGCTGCGGGAAGGGGATCTCGATGCCGTGGTCGGCCAGGGCGTGCTTGATGGCGCCGACGGCGGCGGATCGGACGGCGACGACGTCGGCGGGAGCGCACCAGATGCGAACCTCCCACATGACGGCGGAATCGCCGAACCCGGTTGCGACGGCGACGGGCGCGGGGTTCTGGAGGATGGAGGGGATGCGGCCGATGGCGGCGTCGAGCGCTCGCCTGGTGGCTTCGAAGTCCGCCTGGTAGGAGACGCCGACGGGCACCTCGATGCGGCGCTGGGGGTTCCTCGTGAGGTTCTCGATCTTGTTGCCGTAGATCTTGCTGTTCGGCAGGATGATGCGTCGGTTGTCGAGCGTGTCGATGCGTGTGGTGAAGAGCTCGATGTCGGCGACGGTGCCGAGTTCGCCGTCGAGTCGAACGACATCGCCCAGCCGGTAGGGACGGAAGATGAGGAGCATGACGCCGGCGGAGAGGTTGGTCAGGGCGCCCTGGATCGCGAGGCCGACGGCCAGGCCGGTGGCGCCCAGCAGCGCGGCGAGACTGGTGATGTTGACGCCGACGGTGCTGAGGATGGTGAGGATGACAAGGCCGATGAAGGTCCATGAGGCGACCTTGGAGAGGAAGCGGGCGAGGGTGATCTCGATCCTGGCCTTGGTGAGGGCACGCTCGGCGGCCCTTCGGATCTGCTTGGCGGCGAAGAGGCCGAGCACAAAGGCGAGGAGGACGCCGAGGAGGGGGAGGAGGACGCGGAAGGAAACGAGCAGGAGGACCGACTCCCATTCCTCCTGAGTCTCGGGCCACTTGAGCGACTGGAGGGTGCTGATGAGCGAGTCGTCCTTGACCGGGGTGGTTGCCAGGGAGGCGGAGTCGGCGGCGCCGGGGGCCGGCTCGGTGGCTGGTGCGTCCTGTGCGATCTGGAGCGCGGTCAGGGCTGCAAGGACCTGGGTGAGCATGCGGGATCTCCGGAGTCTCTGGGGCGTTCCTCGGGCGTTCCTTGGAGCATGGCCTGGTGGGGCGTGGCGTGAGGGGGCGTGGCCTGAGGGGGCGTGGCCTGAGGGGGCGTGGGCCGTCGGGCGGGGTTGTTCGGTGGTCGCCCGGGGACCCCTTGGGGACGGTTTGATAGAGCGTAGAAGCGGCTCGGTGTGCGTCCAGTGTGGAGAGGGAGGCGGGCGAATCTTCGGCTCGGATTGGAGGGTGGTACGATTGTTCTGACTCGGCGGCCGGATCGCGAGGGAGGATGTGGAAACCGGCGCACAGGAGTTGGTGGGACGGGCATCCGTTGGTCGATAGACGGAGTCACATGGCGACCTTTGAGCGTCGGATCTTTCTGGGGATGGGGCTTCGCGTGGGGCTTGGCGCGAGCGCGGTCCTTGCGCTTGCGGGATGCGAGTCGTCGCAGGAGGCGAGCAAGCTGCCCGGTCCGGCGTGGCCGACCGATCGGCGTGCGAGCCAGCCGAGCCGTTCGACTGCTCCGTCGACTCCGAGGCCGAGCGGCCTTCCTCAGAACGTGGTGGCTCGGACGCAGTGGACGCGGGCGAAGCCGATCGTGGCGTTGGCGGATCCGATGGGTCGCGTGACGCGGATCACGATTCACCACGAGGGATCGACGCCGTTCTATTCGACAGCGCAAGGGGACGTCTCGCGGCGGCTGGAGTCGATCCGGGCCGGGCACGTCTCGAAGGGCTGGGCGGACATTGGCTACCACTATGTGATCGATCCCTCCGGGCGGGTGTGGCAGGGGAGGCCGACGAGTCTGCAGGGCGCGCACGTGAAGGACGAGAACCCGGGGAACCTCGGGATCATGGTGCTGGGGAACTTCGAGACGCAGCGTCCGACGCAGGCGCAGCTTTCCACGCTCGACCAGTTTGTGGCCTCGCAGATGCGGCAGTACGGGGTTTCGGTCCGGAACGTGTACACGCACCGCGAGTTGCGTCCGACGGCGTGCCCCGGCCGGTCGCTCCAGGCGTACATGCAGCAGACGCGCACCTCGACGGGGCGCATGGCGCGGGCGTGAGGGCGGGCGCGTCGCGTCGGCGGCGGCTGCGGTTCAATCGTCGTCGATGTCGGAGGCGGGATCGCCGGATTCTTCCGGGTCGCCGGCGGGCGCGGCGTTTCCGAAGATCGATGTGCCGACCCTGACGATGTTGGCTCCCTCTTCGATGGCGATCTCGAAGTCGCCGGACATTCCCATCGAGAGGAGGTTGAACGCTCCCTCGCCGATGCCGGAGCGTCGGATCTCATCGAAGAGCTCGTGGCAGCGGGCGAAGGTGGCGCGGACCTCTGATTCCGGGACGCCGGGCGCGGCCATGGTCATGAGGCCGCGGACGCGGACGTTGATCATGGTGTCGATCTGCTCGGCGAGCGGACCGGCGGCGGGGACGGGGCATCCGTGCTTGCTGGCCTCGCCGGAGCAGTTGACCTCGACGAGAATATCGAGGGGCTTGTCGCGGCGGAGCGCGATGGTCTGGAGTTCCTCGGCGAGTCGGAGGGAATCGACGGAGTGGATGAGGCGTGAGACCTCGCAGGCCTTTCGCGCCTTGTTGCGCTGGAGGTGGCCGATCATGTGCCAGCGGACGGGCTCCTTGCCTCCGGCGCCGATGGCGGGTGCGGCCTTGTCGAGTTCGATGAGGGAGCGAGCGGCGTTGCTGCTGACGCGGCCGAGCGTCTGGGGGAGGACGCGGAGTCGGGCAAGGTGCTCTTCGACCATCGCGGCGCGCTGGAGGAGGTTCTGGACGCGGTTCTCGCCGAAGTCGCGGTGGCCGAGCTCGATGAGTCGGGTGAGTGTAAATCACACTTACCAGAATGGACCGGCTAATCGTACCGTTACCCTGACCGTCACGGTTTCGGCCTCGAAACGCAGGCCGAGCTGTGTGACGACGCCGGTGACGCGGTCGCCGGAGACGGTG
>JAPKGU010000136.1 GCA_026647565.1 Phycisphaerales bacterium
GGCCGCGGTGCGCGCCGGGGACGTCACGCTCGAGGGCGGGCCCTGCGTCCCGCTCCGGGCGGGGGAAGCCTGGGCGGAGGTGTGGGCCGAGGTGCACAACCGGGGGGCGACCGAGATCGGTGCGAAGGACGAGGTCGCGGAGCGGGGGCGCGAGCGCGGCCTGCTCGCACGCGCGGAGGATGTCGAGCCGGCCGGTGAGGCGGCCTCGCACGACGTCACGAAGGGGAGTCGTCCCCATGAGACGCACGAGGCCTGGATCACCCGACGCTGCGCCTGCGGACCCGTCGGAACCGGCGGATGGGGCTTGATCGCTCACGCCTCACCTCCGGCGTGCGCGAGGCGGTTGGAGGGTGCGATGCCAAGGGCCTGCATCGCCTGGATGACGCGCTGCCACTGCTCGGTGTCCGTGGCGAGCCGCTTGCGGCCCTTGTCGGTGAGGCGGTAGTAGCGGCGGGGGCGCTCGGCACCGTCACGCCAGGTGCTCTTGATCAGGCCCTTGCCCTCGAGGGCGTAGAGCATGGGGTAGAGCGTGCTCTGGCCCATGGCGAGGACGCCTCCGGACTGCGAGGCCAGGCGCTCGACGAGTTCGTAGCCGTACATCTCCTGGCGTTCCAGGAGTTTGAGAACGGCGACGGGGCCTGCGCCACGCATGAGTTCGCGTTCGACTTTCATGGTCGTCTCCATGATGCTGATTCGGTCCGAGGAGGCAAGCACTGGCTCATATACTATGCAAGCCATAGTATGGTACGCAAGAGCGTCTTCTCGGTTCCGAGCCGGGAATCAGTGGTTCAAGATGTCGACGAGGGGGATGTCGGCGGTCAGGTGGCGACTGCCCCGGCGGAGTGACAGGGTGACCCGCTCACCCGGTGAGTACGACCCGAGTACGCGGACGAGTTCCATGACGTCGCGGGTCGGGCGTCCGTTCACGGCGTAGATGACGTCGCCAGCGCGGAGGGCGGATTGGCGAGCGGTGCGAGAGACGACAGTAGTGACCACCGGTCCATCGCCGGTGCCCATGTCGATGTCGACGCCGAGGCCGGCTCGGCCCTCTCTGCCTCCCGCTTCCGGGATGATTGGAAGGTCCTTGACCCAGGCCCGATAGCGACGCTCAAGGCCCGCGTCGTCGGTGGCGAGCGTGGCGAGGATCGAGCCGTAGCCGGTGGGATCCTCCTCGTAGTTGGCGAGGAAGTGCGCGTACCAGTCGGCCAGGGCGCCCTGCTGATGGAGGAACAGGAAGAACGTTCGAGACTCGGCGTAACGGGCCATGGTCCTCCCGCCCGCACCGAACAACTCGCGAGGAATCGATGCGAGCTCCTTGATGGGTGTCAGTCGCCCGCCGGAGAGCAGTCGCTTCACGGTGTTGGTGCGCCATGACGGGACGGGCACCACGCGTTGGTTGACGACGTCGTAGTCCTCGACCAGAGAGCAGAGACCCTCCTGAACCCAGATGGGGTGCATCTGGCCGGCGCGCGTCGTGGAGCGCCAGTGCAGGACGTGGAAGAACTCGTGGCGGAGAGTGCCGCCGAGGTCCTGGGCGACGAGTTGCTTGCGGTCATGGTCGTACGCGCCGCCGATACCGCTGAAGTTGTTGCGTGCCGCGGGGCCGTATGTGGCGAACATCCACTTCTCGAAATCGGCGCGATCGGGGAGGATGACGGTCACCCACGGATCTTCCGGGCGCGCGGCCTCGGGCGTGGAGGCGGCATCGGCGCGCAGGTCCAGGAAGACCTCCGCGAGGCCCCAATCCCAGAGCATCGCGAGCTCCTTGCGTGCGATGTCCAGCGACTGCTGATCGTGGGCGGTGGCGAACATGAGTCGTCGGGCCTCATCGATCTCGTAGATGTAGCCGGGTCCGTAGATCTCTCTCGTCCGTTCGAGGTTGGCCTCTGCACGCGCCTTCACGATGGCCGACCAGTTGTCGACGATCGCGCGATAGTCCGGCTCGGTGCGGATCGCCTCGAGGTCGGGATCGGTCGTGAGCTGGCGGCGGTCGATGAAGCCGAGCTCGATCGATCGGCGGAGATTGGCGATCGCGTCGGCGCGGTTGCCGGCGCGGGCGTGGGCGCAGGCGAGGTTGTAATAGACAACGTGGTTGCTCGGCTGGAGCGTGGCCTGCTCGTTCAGCGCCTTGATCGCCTCGTCGTAGGCGCTTGCATTGAGGGCGGCAAAGGCGCGGGACTGCAGCCGCATGGCCCGCTCGTACGTCGATTCGCCGGACTGCGTGGGGGTTGGCGCGGGCGTCGGCGCGGGCTGGGTCGCCGGCGCATCTTGTGCCCTGGCGAGGGTTGCGAGCGAGAGCAGAAGCGTGGCGCACGCCGCGACGCGGACCGAGGAGGCGCGGAATGGCGTCGTGTGTCGCATGCGGCTCAGGGATGGGGCTGCTTCGCGTTTGACGATACGAGCCGGTCGATCATGAGTTGCAGGGCCTCGGGATACGCGAGGCATTCCAGGGCGAAGACGCGTGAAGCGAGCGTGTCGGGCGTGTCGTCCGGCAGCACGGGGCAGGACTTCTGAAGGATGATGGGCCCGTGGTCGAACTCGGCGTCGACGAGGTGGACGGTGCAGCCGGAGAGTGTCTCGCGCGCGGCGATCACGGCCTCGTGGACGTGGCGGCCGAAGCAACCCTTGCCCCCGTACTTCGGGAGGAGGGCGGGGTGGATGTTGATGATGCGTCCGGCGAACGCGGGCGGGACGTGGAGGTAGCGCATGTACCCGCAGAGCGGCACGAGGTCGGCGCCGAGCGAGGCGAGCACGCCGTGAAGATCGGGCGCGGGGATCTCGCCGGGGATGATGGAGGAAGCGATCCCTCGCGTCGCGAGACGATCGACACCGGCGCACGGACGCGATGCGATGGCGCCGACGATGCGGGCGTTGAGCCGGCCTTGCTCGATCGCGTCGAGGAGGTTGAGCGCGGTGCGGCCGCCACCGGAGAGCATGACGACGAGTTGCGCGGGAGAGCGTGACGAAGCGCGGGCGGGGTGTGGTGTGTTCGTCGGCATGCTGGAGGGTGAGTCAGACGGTTGCGGGCGAGCGGAAAGGGATGGGAGTTCCTCGTGAGTCGACGGCGACCATAGTGAGGGTCGCCGAGGTCACGGGGACGGGAGACTGAGAGGGTGAGCGCTCGGACTCGACGTCGACGCGGATCGTGACGCTCTTCGTGCCCTGCTTGATCGTCGCCGTGTACAGGTTGACGACGTCGCCGACGAAGACCGGAGCGTGGAAGTCGACCCGTTCGATCGAGGCGGTGACCCATCGATGGGAGCCGCTGCGCCGTGCCTCGACGAATCCGGCCTGGTCGATCGCCGAGAGGATGACGCCGCCGAAGATCGTTCCGTAGTGGTTGGTGTCGAGCGGACGCGTCATGATGCGCAGGGCGAGTCGGCGCTCGGCTGGGGCGTTGTCCCCACTGCCGGAAGGCTGGGGTGTGCGCGGCTGGTTGCTCATGCCGAGAGGGTAGGTCGCGGGGCACGCGGGCCTACCCTTCCATGAGCGGTCCGGCTCGTGCCCCGGCGTGCGGCGCGGGATCGAGAAAGGTCGGAACATGACGACGTTGTCGGCACAGAACACGGTGTACGCGCGGTGCAAGGGCCTGGGGGAGATCGCGGCGTTGCCGCTCCCTCAGCTGGTGTCTCGCTTCCGCATGGGCTCGGAGACGCTTGACAAGCGCGTGTTCCAGCTGACGGCGGAGCAGGTGGATCAGGCGTTCCTGCCCGAGGCGGGAGTCGGGCGCTGGCCGATCCGCGTGCTGCTTGGGCACCTCGCGGACGCGGACCTGGTGTACATCCATCGCATGCGTCGCGCCGTCGGCGAGGACAACCCCCTGTTCAGCGTCTGGGACGAGAACGCCTTCATTGACGCGGGGCTGTACAGGCACCAGCGGGTGCCGGGCCATCCGTCTCCGCTGTGCGGCGGGCATGTTGCGATGCTGCACACCATCCGGATGTGGGGCGCTGAGTGGCTCGACACGCTGACAGATGCCCAGTGGGAGCGGAAGGGGATGCACCCGGAGTACGGGCCGATCTCGGTGAGAGACATCGCGTCGATCGCGGTGTGGCACACGGAGCATCACGCGCGATTCCACAACATGAAGGTCGAGAAGTTCCTCGGCCCGGCGGTGGCGATGAACGTGCCGAAGGGCAAGTGCGGGCCGTCGTGCGGATGCCACGGGTGAGGCGGGGAGGCGCATGGATCGACTGCTCGACCAACGCCGATACCTGATCCCCTTCAGGTCGTCGCTGCTCCCGCAGATCTTCACCGACACGCTGGTGATCGGCGGGGGTGTGGCCGGGATGTCCGCGGCGCGCGCCGCGGCGGCGCACGGCGAGGTCATCGTCGTTGCCAAGTCGGACCTCTCGACGTCGAACACGGCGTGGGCGCAGGGCGGGATCGCGGCCGTGATGCGCGACGACGACACGGTCGAGGCGCACGTGCGCGACACGCTGGAGGCGGGTGCGGGGCTGTGCGACGAGCCGGCGGTGCGGTTCGTGGTGGAGCACGCGGCGGAGCGGATGCGCGACCTGCTCGAACACGGGTTGCAGCTGGACCGAAGTGTCGAGGGTGAACTGGTCGTCGGTCGTGAGGGTGGTCACTCGGCGGCGCGGATCTATCACGCCGACGGCGACGCGACCGGGCGGGAGCTCCAACGATGCCTGAGCGCCTGCGCGAGGTCGCTGCCGAACGTTCGCATCTTTGAGAAGTGCTTCACGCTGGACCTCGTCACGGCATCGGACGAGCCGGGATCCGCGGTCCTCGGCGCGATCACGCACCATGCGCGATACGGGCTCCAGATGATCTGGGCGAGGGCGACAATCCTCGCGACGGGCGGCGCGGGCGTTGTGTATCGCGAGACCACGAACCCGCCGATCGCGACGGGCGACGGCCTGGCCATGGCCTATCGGGCGGGCGCGACGCTCGCGGACATGGCGTTCATGCAGTTCCACCCGACGACGCTGTACCTGCCGGGGGCGGCGCGCTGGCTGATCACGGAGGCCGTCCGCGGAGAAGGGGCGTACCTGCTCGACGCCGCGGGAACTCGATTCATGCCCGATATGCATCCGCTCGCGGAGTTGGCGCCGCGCGACGTCGTCAGCCAGGCCATCGTGAGGCAGATCTCCAAGCAGGGCGGCAGGCACGTGTGGCTCGATTGCCGCCACATCGAGCGATTCTCGCACCGGTTCCCAGGCATCGCGGCGCTCCTCCGGCAGTTCGATCTCGATCCGGCGAAGAACCTCGTGCCGGTGCATCCCGCGGCCCACTACACCGTTGGCGGCGTGCGGACGGATCTGGCCGGGCGAACCGATGTGCCCGGGCTCTTCGCGGTCGGCGAGGTTGCGTCCACGGGTCTGCACGGAGCGAACCGGCTGGCGAGCAACTCGCTGCTTGAGGGTCTGGTGATCGGTGACGCGGCGGGACATGCCGCGGGCGCTGGGAACGCTGCGCTCGGGCTCGAAGCGAATCGGAGGCCCGCGCCGGTGCCGGTGGTAAGCGATGTTCGCCCCTCGAGCACGGGCGAGCTGGACCTCGAGGACGTTCGGTCGAGTCTGCGATCGGCGATGTGGAAGAACGTGGGGATCAACCGGACGGGCGGACGCCTGGCGGACGCGGTGGACATGATCGGGTTCTGGGCGCGGTACACGCTCGACAAGATCTTCGACGATCCAGACGGCTGGGAGACGCAGAACATGCTGCTGGTGGCGACGCTTATGGCGAGGTCGGCTTCCTGGCGCGAGGAGTCTCGCGGGTGCCACGCCAGGGCGGATCATCCGGATTCGCGTCCCGAGTATGCCGTCCACGACTGCTGGAGACGCGGGTCCGGCGAGCCGACGACCGTGCGCACCTTGTCACCAACACCGTCGGAGCCGCTCGGAGTTTGAGCATGCGTCGCGGCGCACATCAAACGGGCACGGCGACTCACCTGGTCCGGGCGGCGGCCTTCGCGGCCGCCTCGATGCTCCTCGGGTGCCAGACCGAAGAGAAGGTCGTGCGCTACAGGCCGATCCTCGCGGCGGCGCCCGGCGCCGTGTCGGCGACCAAACCGGTCGGCCCCCGATTCGAGGGCGAGTACATCGATCCGACGGCCTCACGCGACTCGAGCGGCGCTCCAGCGCCTCTCGAACTCGATGAGCAGGGCAGGGCCAAGATGTACGTGGAGATGCCCGATGGCTCCAAACGCCTGCTCACGCCGAGCGGGCGTCACCTGATGTCGCACATCGTCAACACCATCGATGACGACGATCGCGATCTGTTCCTCGAGCAGGTGCTCAGCAAGATCACCAGGGAGGAGTTCGTGCGACGCGGCCTGGACCCGGGTCTTGCGTTCACCGAGCTGCGGCGCCGACGCGCGGACATCCTCCGCCTTTTCGACGCGATGCCCAACGGCGAGTTCACGCCCGGCATGCTCATGCGCAACGTGGGCAACGGCGTGCAGCGACTGCGCGTCTCGGGCCCGAAGGCCAGCGAGCTGCGCTGGACCTTCATGGACATGCGATTCGAGGACGGCCAGTGGCGACTTCGATGGTTCGGGCCGAACTGAACGGCCGAGACGGCGAGCCTTTTACACGCGAGCAGGTGCTTAGCCGCCGGAGGCACGGCGCGCGGCTTTGAGCTTGATCGTCGTTGTCTTCTCGGCGCCGTCTCGCGTGAAGGTGATGACCACCTCGTCGCCCGGCTCGGCCTTCTCCAGAAGAGGCATCCAGTCCTCGACGCTGGTCAGCGCCGTGTCGTTCCACTTCGTCATCAGGTCGCCGGACTGCAGCCCGCCCTCTGCGGCTGAGGTCTCCGGGAAGACCTGCCCGACGAGAACTCCCGGCTTCGAACCGGAGTAGTCGCCCGGGGCGATGCCGAAGCGGACCCGAACCCGACGCGGCCCGCCCATCGCCTGGCCGCCACCGTCGGTCGCCTGGTAGGTCAGGGCGTCGGACCGTGTCGCCGCGGCGAGCGCAATCCGGCGGACCATGTTGACAACCTTGATCGCGCCGACGGGATTGATGAGGTTGAAGGTGTCGGTGGAGGAGTGATACTCCTCGTGGAGGCCGCTGAAGAAGAACATGACGGGAATGCCCGCGGCGTAGAACGTGGCGTGGTCGGAGGGTCCGCTGCCGCCCGGCCTGATGGCGATGTTCAGCCCCGAGTCGTCGAGGATCGGCTTGACCATGTCCTCCAGCCCGATCGCGGTTCCGGTGCCGTTGGCCTCGAGATTCCCTTCCCTCACGCGCCCGATCATGTCGAGATTGAGCATGAGGTAATGGGCTTCCTTGGGAATGGCCATGTTCTGGATGTAGTGCGCCGATCCGTTCAGTCCGGACTCTTCGGCGGAGTAACCCATGAAGAAGATGGAGCGGAGATTCTCAGGGGCCTCGGCGCTGCGGTAGTACGTCGCAAGCTGCTCTGCAAGCATGAGCATGCCGGAGGTGCCGGAGGCGTTGTCGTCGGCTCCGGGGTGGATGGTGCCCGGCTTGTTGTCACGAGAGCCGAAGTAGCCGTAGCCGACGTGGTCGAAGTGTGATCCGATGATGACGTACTGGTCTGCCAGATCGCCCTTGCCGCGAAGGATCCCGCCGAGATTTGCGGTCTTGTTCGGCGAGAAGCGAGTCTTGACCCTGAGCGTGGCGGTCGCGTTCGGAAGGTCGATGATCTCGCCCTTCTCATCGGCGAGGCGGCGGAGGTCCAGGAGAGAGCGGCCCTGAGTGTCGGCGGCACGGACGAGGCGGTCCGCGGCGTCCTCCGAGAGCATGACGACGGGAACGCGCCCGGAGGCGCCGCCGCCGGTGGTGTCGCGCCAACTCGCGAGCTTGCCGACGCGTTCGTCCTTGGCGCCCGGCGGGTTGACGACGATGACGCCCGCCGCGTTCCGTCGGACGGCGGCGGTAATCTTGGGCGTCAGGGCGGAGTACGTGGACCACCCCTCGGACCCCTCTTCGAGCCAGCGGCTGGTGCCGTCCTGCCGCATCGGCTCGAATCGAAGGATCAGGGCGATCTTGCCGGTGAGATCGGCGTTCTCACCGAAGTATGAGCCGTATTCGTCGCGCCCGCCCACGATCGAGTATCCGACGAAGGCGATCGGCGCGGTCACGTCGCCGCTCCCGGACATTCCAAGGACGCTGAAGTCCTTGTCCTGCGCGAGCGTCATGGGCGCAGCACCGCCGAGCGAGAGATCAACGGAGGCGTTGTCGGTGTACATCTCCAGTCCGATCTCAAACGGCTGGCGATACGAACGCTGCTCGGTGGTCACGACGGTGCCGTCGGAGGCGGTCACGTCCTCCCTGACCGTGAAGGCGGGTTCGAGGCCGAAGGTCTTGAACCAGAACTCGATGTACTCCTGGGCCGTGACGTTGCCCCTCGTTCCCGGGGCGCGACCCTCGAAGAACGGATTGGAGAGCGTCGTGACGTGCTGCACATAGCGGGTGACGTCCGGCCCGAGTGTCGTGAGAAGCTCGGCGACCGCGTTCTCTCCCAACGCGTAGAGGCCCGACGACGGGTCCGAGCCGGTCGGCCCCGGGCCCGCGGCAGCGCCGGTTGGGGCGGCGAGCCCGAAGCTCGCGAACGAAACCGCCGAGCCGAGTGACAGGGCGAGCAACCTTGGGAAGGAGAGTGACGGGATGGTCCGAGGCATGGGGGGCTCCGTGGGTCGCCAATGGGATGCGTGAGCGAGTTTAGGGTCGGCACGACGGCGGGGCGTTGTACCTCCCGGCGAGAGAGGCGTTGCGTCATTGAACGAGGGCGGTGTTTGGGTGCCGGGGGGCCCGTCTTGGCGGGCATCGCGGGATTGGCTCCTACGATTCCACCGTTCTGGAGATTCGGCGGCACGTCGCGGGTGAATCGCCCCAGTTGGATGGGGCGAACGATGTCCGGTCGGACGAAACGTGGCCGCGTTCTCGTCGTGTGAGAAAGAGGGTTCGTCGATCCATGAGCCAATCCACCGCCAGCCAGACAGGCGCGAGCCAGTCCGCCGCCGCCACTTCCAAGAACCCCGCCTCTGCGGCGGCTTCAGCGGACGCGATGTTGCAGCCGTCCGACACGTTCCTGTCGCGCCACGTCGCGCCGACGCCGGAAGAGCAGAAGGAGATGCTCGGTCTGATCGGGTATAAGACGCTCGATGAGCTGATGGCGGCGACGGTGCCGGCGTCGATCCGGAAGCACGGGCTGATGAACCTGGCGGGGCTGCCGACGGAGCGGGCGCTCGGCGAGTACGAGGTGCTGACAAAGCTCCGGGCGATCGCGGACCAGAACAAGGTCTTCAAGAACTACATCGGAATGGGGTATTCCGGCACGATCACGCCCGGCGTGATCCTGCGGAACATCCTCGAGAATCCGGGATGGTACACGCAGTACACGCCGTACCAGGCGGAGATCGCGCAGGGGCGGCTCGAGGCCCTCCTGAACTTCCAGACGATGGTGGCGGACATGACGGGGCTGCCCCTCGCCGGCGCGTCGCTGTTGGATGAGGGAACGGCCGCCGCGGAGGCGATGGCGATGTGCTACAGCATCGTCGGCGCCGGGGGAGGCAACGAGGCAAAGAGGGTGTTCTTCGTCGCCGAAGATTGCCATCCGCAGACGATCGAGGTGTGCAAGACCCGCGCCGAGTCGCTCGGCATCGAGATCGTCACGGGCGATCCCTTCAGGGCGGACTGGTCCAAGGGCAATCTGTGCGGCGTGCTCGTGCAGTATCCGAACACCAGCGGCGATATCAAGGATTACGCCAGGGTGTGCGAGCAGGCACACGGCACTGGCGCGCTGGTGGTGGCGGCGACGGATCTGCTGGCGTTGACGCTCATCAAGCCCCCGGGCGAGTGGGGCGGTGGGGGAGCGGATATTGCGGTCGGAAGTGCGCAGCGTTTCGGCGTGCCGATGGGATTCGGCGGGCCTCACGCGGCGTTCATTTCAACGAGCGACAAGTACGTCCGCAAGCTGCCGGGGCGCATCATCGGCGTGTCGAAGGATGCGCACGGGAACACGGCGTACCGGATGGCGATCCAGACGCGCGAG
>JAPKGU010000137.1 GCA_026647565.1 Phycisphaerales bacterium
ATGCGCGCTCGCGATGCCTGATGGTTCACGCCGTTGACGCCTTCAGAATCCATGGGACGAGCGGGATCATATTCGCACGCCCCGCCCGACCGGTCCCACCCCGACCAGCAGGCAAACACCCGATCGCTTCCGCGTCACCCGAGGCCGAGATCCCGTTCACTCCGGCTGCTTCAGCTCCACGATCGCGATGTTCCGGAACTGGATCTCCGTCCCCTCCGACTGCAGCGCGATCGGCCCCGCCAGCCGCTCCACGCCCCACGCCTCGTTCACCAGCGCCCCGTTGATCTTCAGCGTCACCTTGTCGCCGATGCACTGGATCACGTACCGGTTCCACTCGCCCACCGGCTTCTCCGCGTCGTGCATCCGCTTCGTGTTCCGTCCGTTCAATCGCGCCGCATCCGTCTCCATCTTCATCTCACCGATGTTCCAGAAGTCCCCCGCGCCGCCGCTCATCAGCTGCGCCTCGACACTCCGCGGCCACACCTTGTCCTCCCCGTTCACACGCAGCAGCACGCCGCTGTTCCCCGCCTGCTTCGTCTCCGGGTTCCAGCGCCACTCCAGCGTCAGCACGAAGTCCTGGTACGACTTCTCGGTCTTGATGTACCCCGCCGGCTTCCCGGCACACACCAGCACGCCGTCCTTCACGCTCCACACCGGCGCCGCGCCCGGGTCCTCCGGACTGAACACCGTCCACCCCGTCAGGTCCTTCCCGTTGAACAGAACGCCCGCTCCCTGCACACCCGCCCCGCTCAGCGCCGCGTCACGACCCCTCGTCGCGCCGTCAAGACTCCGCACCCGCACCTTCCGGAACCACACGTCGTCCCCGTGGTCCTGCAGCGCAATGTGCCCACGCCCCTGGATGCCGAACCCCGGCATGCTGTTGAACTTGCTCGCCGCGATCTTCTGCTTCCACTCCTCCCCGTCCACGCGGCAATCAACCACCACGTCCCCGTTCAACTCGTGCATCAGCCGCCCGCCCTGGAGCCGGATCACCGCCGAGTTCCACTCACCGGGAGGATTGACCTTCTTCCCATCATCCGCGGCATACAGCGCGTACACCGCGCCGACCGACGTCATCGTGTTCTTCCCGTCATTGTGCTTGGCGTCGTCGAGGATCTGGAACTCCGGCCCCGTCATCCACGGCCAGTCATACGCCTCCGTCACGCGATACATCACGCCGCTGTTGGCGCCCGGCGCAACCTTGAACTCGAACTCAAGCTCGAAGTCACCCCACTGCTCTTTCGTGATGATGTCCCCGCCCCCGCCGCCCGCCTGAACCTTGAGCGCGCCGTCCTCGATCACCCACCCCTTCTCCGGGAACGTCTCCTTCTTGTACGAACGCCACGCGTCCGTCGACGTGCCGTCGAAGAGCACCACCCAGCCGCCGTGTGACCCCGGCGCTCGCGCCGCGGGCGCCTGGCCCGCGGGGGGCTGAGCGGCCGGCGCCGCGCCCTGCGCGAGCACCGAACCGGAAACGGCGCAGAGGCACGCCGAGGCGATGACAAGGGTCGAAACGCGCGAGAGGGTCATGTTCTTCATGGCCCCATCGTACCTGCCCGCTCCCACCCGGCACACCCGGGCCTTCCTCAGAGGCCCTCCTCATTGGCCTCCCTCACCGCCCCTGCATGATCAGCGACCGGCCCCGATCCGACACCAGCCCCGCCGCGCCGCCAAAGTTCGACAGCACCGCGATCGTCCAACCTTCATCAAGGAACATCGCCAGGTCGCCGCTGATGCCGGGGAACCCGCCCGAGTGCCCGACCACGCGCCCCGCGGGCGTCTGGCGCAGTCCGAACCCAAGCCCGTACTCCTCCGATCCGACCTCGGGATACGCACGCCAGAGCGCGTCGAGTGACTCCCTCGTCAGGAGCTTCCCCGATCGCAGCGCCTGGTCGAACCGGAACAGGTCCTCCACCGTCGAGTACCCGCCGCCCGCGGGCCCACCCCGCATCACGTGCTGGAAGATGTTGTTCCGATACGTCCGCACGCCGTCGATCGTCACGGGCTCGTACCCGACGGCCAGGTTCTTGTACACCACGTCCAGCTCGTAGCACGCCGTCCCGGTCATCCCCGCCGGCCCCGTGATGTTCTCGCGCACGTACGTGTAGTAATCCACGCCCGAGACCGCCTCGATCACCGCGCCAGCGACCAGCATGCCCGAGTTGCTGTACCGCCACGCCGACCCCGGCTCGAACGCCAGCGTCTCGGACGCCAGCAGCGGCTTCCAGTCGTCGACCGTGCGATACAGCGACCGCGACCGCTCGTCCCACTCCGGCGTGAAGTAACTCCCCAGCCCCGACGTGTGCGTGAGCAGGTGCACGACCTTCACCGACGACTTGTCGATGTTCGGCAACCATCCATCATCCAGATGCTTGGAGATCGGGTCGTCCAGCGACAGCTTCCCCTTCTCCACGAGCTGCATGATCGCGACGCCCGTCATCATCTTGTTCATCGAGCCCAGGTTCATCCGCGTGTCGATCGCCATCGGGACGTCAAAGTCCCGGTTGGCGATGCCGGTTGCTCGCGTCAGGAGCACCTTCCCGTCCTTCGCCAGCAGCACCGTGCCGCTGAACGCGCCCCGCGCCGCGAGCCGATCGACGTACGCCCCGAGCTGCGCCGCGACCTCTGCTTCGCCGAGCTTCACCGCCGGCGCCGCGTCCGAAGGCGGCCGCGCCGGATTGAACGAGATCCCGGCGATCCGGTGCGGGGGCTCCGGCTCCACATCCACCACGATCGCGCGCCACCCTTCCAGCAGAGGCGAATAGCAGATCAGCGTCGCATTGGTCACCGGTCGCGCCGGTTCGTACCGGCGCGCTGCGTACGCCTCCAGTTCCCCGCTCCCCGCCAGCGTCTCCCGGAACGCCGCGACGTGCTCCTCCATGGGCACCATGTCGCGGAACGCCGGCGCGAACGCCTCCGCCGCCAACGCCCGAACCCCCTCCTCGCTCCCGGCGTTCACCGCACGCAGCACCTCCAGCGCCCGCTCGTACGCCGGGGTCTTCGGAATCGTCTTGTCGTCGCGGTACGGGCCCGGCGCCTGCTGCGCTCGAGCACCGAACGCGCAGAGCAGGCCGGCGAGGACAGCCAACAGTCTGAGAGGCGGGACGAGCAGGGCGAGGGACATGGCGGTGCTCCATATAGTGCGAATCGGACTATTATATGGAGAGCGACCCCGCCGGTTTCCGTCACCCCCGTCCGCGCGAATCCCTGCTACCTTCCTGCCGCATGCCACGCGCCGCCAGATCCGAGCTCGAGTGCTTCGTCATCGGCCTGGTCTGGCAGCTCGGCCCCTCCAGCCCGTATGACATCCGGCGCCACATGCACGCCTCGCCCTCCTCCCAGTGGAGCGCCAGCGCCGGGGCGATCTACCCGCTGATGCGCCGCCTCGAGACCGAGGGGCTCCTCCGCTCCGAGTCCGCCGCCCACGGCCGCCGCGCCCGTCGCATCTACACCACCACACCCGCCGGACTCCGCTCCCTCCGCGCCTGGATCGGCCCCCCGCTCACACCCGACGCCGTTACCGTCTCCCACGACCCCCTCCGCTCACGCGCCCGCTTCCTGGGCGCGCTCACACCCGATCAGCGCCGGCGCTGGCTCGCCGCGGCACGCGCCGCCCTCGACGAGCTCGAACGCCGCATCCAGGCCTGGGACACGGACCATCACCCCGCCGATCCCTTCGCAGCCCACATGACCCGCTGCGGCACGCTCGACCTCGCCGCCCGACGCACATGGCTCGCCGATCTCCCCGGCGCTTCGGCCCGCCCTCAGCGCACGCGCTCCGGATCCGGGAACTCCCGATAGAGCGCGCTCTTGAAGTCCCTCACCATCGAGTACACCGGACGGTGAAGCCCCTCCACCTCGCCCGCACGCGTCGCCACCAGCCCGAACGCCCCGTCCAGCTGCGCCATGTCCCGCGTCCGCACCACCACGTGCCACTCCCCAATCTCCGGCGGCCCGAAACCGAACTTCCGCCTCGACAGCGTCCAGTCGTGGATCAGCCCCTTCCCCTTCAGGTGGTCCAGGTACGCCCGCACGTTCCCCGCGAACTCCATGTCCTTGTGCGAATCGATCAGGTTGAACCACATGTGATACTGCTGCATGCCACGCTCCCCGGCCGGAGGCCGCCGCGTTGACCGCCATCCACGCAAGAAGCCCCGGGACGGCCCGGGGCTTCTGGATCAGACCATCCGCGTCCGGACCGTCACTTCTTGGCCTTGTACTCCTCGAGCGCCTTGACCATGTCCGCCTTGAAGTTCTCAGGAGCGAGCGAGACCGCCTTCTCCTGGAGCTCGATCGCCTTTGCGACGTTCCCCTTCATGAAGTGGACCCGCGCCAGCGTGTCGATGATCATGGGGTCTTTGTGCTCGGTGATGGCGTCCGCCGCCTCCGCCGCGCGGAGCGCCAGGTCCAGGTCCGGGTTCTCGACCTTCTCCGCCGGATCGACCATGCCCCACGCGATCTCGTTGAGCGCCTGCGCGTCCTTCTTCTCGATCGCCTTGTCCACGCGCTTCCCGGCCGATGCCTTCATCGCCTCGGCCATGTGCTTGTCGGCGTTCTCGACCGACCACGTTCCCTGCACAACACCGGGCAGAACGTAATCAAGCATCATCGGGTGGCCGATCCACGCGATCTTCCCGTCCTTGTCGACGACGAACGCCGCCGGGATCCCGTTCTGGCCCGCGGCCTGCATCCACTCCTTGGCCATGTGCATGCCCGATCCGTCGTACGCGACCGTGTACCCCATCACGTCGTCCTTCTTCTGGACGAACGCCTCGACCTTCTCGTACGTCTTGTCGTCGTACTTCTGCGTCTCCCACACGTTCGTCCCGATGATCGTCACCTGGTCCTTGTACTCCTTCTGGAGATCGGTCAGGTGCGGGAACGCGCGGATGCAGGGACCGCACCACGTCGCCCAGAACTCGACCACGTACACGTGGCCCTTCTCAAAGCCCGTGATCGGCTCGCCCTTGACGAACTTCTCGACCTTGAACTCCGGCGCACGGTCGCCCGCCTTCAGGACCTTCTTCGGCTCCTTCTGGGCCGGCTTCTCCGCGCCCGACTGGGCCTGCGCCGACGCGGGCAGCGCCGTCAGCATCATCGCACCGATCAACGCCATCGCCCCCGCGCCGAACTTTCGAGATTTCATCTTCAGCACTCCTCGCGCCCGTCCGTCGAAGCGACACCGCCCCGGCCCCGCGCGCGTGACCGACACATCGTACCGGCAACGGTCTACCGCTGTTCGCCCGATTCAGGTGCGGCTGATACCCTAACAAGCACACATTTCTCGCCCCGCACCACGGAATCTATGTCTTTATCCCGGTGATGGTTGCGATCGAAATCGGCGCCAGGACCATCGCCGGCACAAACACCCCCAGTCCCGCCGGCACCCCCGGAATCTCCGCCGCAGATCCCAGCACCCCGCCCATCAGCGAGATGATCGCGACCGGCGCGCACTTGAGCGACTGCAGCACCATGTTCCGCGGCTCGCGCGTCACAAAGAACGGCATCGTGATCGACAATGCCAGGAGGTTCGTCACCACCGTCGCGATCCGCCCCCAGCGCAGCCGCTCCAGACGCGCCAACTGCTTCTGAGCATCGCTCCCGCGCGACTCCCGCGTCGCCCGCTCGAGCTCCACCAGCTGGCTCCACGAAAGACACTGGCTGTACCCGCCGTAACGCTTGATCGTGATCGCCGTCGGCGTCAGATCCGTCTCGAAGCGATCGACCGCCACCGCCGGTCGGATCGAGCTGTCGTCCAGCCGACGGCTCTCCTCCACACCGCCCTCAAGGTCCCATCCCTCCACACCCTCACGCACCCGCCACATCGCTCGGTCCGCAACGATCCGCCTGTCCTTCACGCCCGAGTCACCCACCGCCCACACCACCACACCCGTCATCACCGGAACACCGTCCTCGCCCCGCGCGTCGAACGTCCCCGCCATCAGCACGTTCCCGCGCCCGTCCGCCATCAAGGGCACGCTCGTCGCCGTCATCGTCCGGCCGCCCGCGTCCCCCGTGTCACGCGTCAGCAGCGGCGCGATCCGCGGCAACACCGTCTCCTGCACCGCCAGCTGCACCCCGCACAGCGCCGCCGCCGCCAGCAACACCGGCCTCGCCACCCTCGTCAGGGGCTGCCCGCTCGCAAGGATCGCCACCATCTCGCGATGCCTCGCCATCTGCGAGCACGTGAACCCCATCGCCCCCGCCATCACCAGACCCAGCAGATGCGTCGAGAGCTGGATCAAGCGGGGCCACCAGAGGTCCGCGACAAGGAACACCGTCACAAGACCCGTCCGAAGCGCCGACTCGCCCTGCGAGTTCTCTCGCGCGAGCTTCGACGCGTTCTTGATGTACCGATCAAGATTCACCGACGCGTCGATCGTCACGACGAAGCAGCACAGGATCACCAGCAGCATCAGCACGTTGGCGACAAAGTGCTTCGCGATCGAGCGGTCAAGGATGCTCATCCGATCCCCCCGCCCCGCGAAGCCCACCGATCCGACGCCTCGTCCGACCACCGCCGCCCCATCCGCGCCCAGATCGCCCACGCGCTGGCGATGCCGATCACCGCCGCGACGTACACGTCGCTCACCCAGTGCGCCCCGGCGACCACACGCGACGCACCGCACCCCAGCGCCAACCCCCAGATAATCACCCGAGCGCCCCGGTGCATCAGCCCCAGCATCACCAGCCCGCCGAACGCCACCGCAGCGTGGCTCGACGGAACGCCCATGTTGTGATCGTCGCTCCACCCGCCCAGGAACGGCTTGAACACGTAGCCGAGATCCGGCATCTCCGGAAGCGGGTCCGCCTCCGTCATCACGGGAAACTCCGGCGGCCGCTCGCGCCCGATCGTCCGCTTCAGAACCTCCGCGATCACTCCCGCAATCAGCGGCGAGAGAATCAGCATCACCGATCGAGGCCCGCAGTCCCTTCCGCCCCTCCGCCGGCGCCACAAGTCCTGAAGCCCATACGCCACCCCCAGCACGATCCACACCGGCAGGTACCCCATCTGCCGGAGCACCTGGTACCAGTCCCGATCCTCCAGCCACGCCTCATCTCTCAGCCGTGCCCATCGCCACGCCGGCTCGTCCAGCACGTGCGCCGCCAGCAGCCCGACGAGGAACCAGATCACCAGACGCTCGATCCGCGCAAACCGCACCGCGCGCTCGTGCCCCGAGATCGGCCACCGCTCGCGCACGATGCGCCGGGCAATCCATCCGCGTACTGGTCCGAGCCGTTCCGCCACGCGCGTTCCCTTACTGCCCCCTCGGGCCTGTGAAACCACGATACCCATACCCCGCAAACGATACCCGGTCCCGCTTCACCTCCCCGTCCAACGCCCCGCGCGGGTCGACCCGCTCGAACGCCACGTCCCACTGACCGGGAACGCCGCCGACCAGCACCGCCGGACGCCCCGTCAGCTCCAGACTCACCTCGCGAGAACGCAGGTCCGTGTGCGCCCACATGTCAAACTGCGTGCGCCGACCGTTCATCAGAGAACTCGAGCAGTACACCACAGGACGCCCCGGCAGATAGAACGCCAGCTGGCTCGCGCGCCCGTAATGCTGCGCGATCACGAACGGCTCCAGCTCCGCCTCCTCCCCGAGCCGCTCCATCTCGCGCCAGACCGCCGCCGCCCGCACGTCCGCGCCGCTCAACCGCCCGAGCGGCACCAGACGCCCGACCCCCGGAACCCGCGCCACGATGTCCAGCCGCGCAAAGCACGCCGCGACCAAAACGCCCACGATCCACGCCAGCTTCCACGCAGGGAACGGACCCGGCATCCCGCCGGTCACCGCTCGACCCGCCAACGCCACCAGCGTCACGTACCCCGCGATCGCCCAGTTCCCCTCCGCGTCGTTCACCAGCGAGACCGCGCAGTAGAACCCGATCAGCGGCAGCCCCATCCACACCAGCATCCGCGCCGCCACATCCTCCTCCCGGCCCCGCACCGTCCGCAGCACGCCCCTCAACATCAGGAAGATCGCCGGCCCGACCAGCCCGACCTGCATCCCGATGAACTCGATGAACCACATCGGCGTCCACGCCTCCCGCCCCGTCGGCACGTCCCCGCCGCTCACGCCCAGGTGCCCCAGCAGGTGCCTCACCGTCGGCCAATCCCGCTCCGCGTTCCAGACCCCAACCGGGACCAGTCCCGCCAGCGCGATCAGCACACCAAGCGCTATCCACCCGCCCGCGCCCTTGCGGACGTCCCGGGGCCGCGACTTCCGCGCGATCAAGGCCGCGAAGATGATCCCGGGCACGATGAGCACCATCGTGTACTTGAAGAGGAACCCCGCCGCGACGCAGGCGCCAAGGGCCGCCCACGCCGCGCCGCGACGGCGCAGAATCGCCTCGACCGCGCACCACGATGCCAGCGCCCAGCACGCGACATACGGCATGTCGATCGTCATGAGCAGCGACGAGACCTGGTAGAACGGGATCAGGTTGAAGAGAATCGCGCTCGCGACCGTCGCGCGCCGAAGGCCGAACGACGCGTGTGCCGTCCCCGCAACCCCGATCGTCGCGATCGATCCGAAGAGCGCCGCGCCCGCGCGCACGCCCAGCTCGCTCTCCCCCAGCGCCCGCGTCATCGCCGCGATCAGCCACGCGACGCCGGGCCCCTTGCTGTAGTACGACCAGTCCGGATTCCTCGACCAGTCCCAGTAGTGCGCCTCGTCCTCCGCCAGCGTGTAGGGGCATGCCCAAGCCAGATACGCCAGGCGCAACGCCAGAAGCCCCAGCGCCAGCATCGCCACGGGCAGGACCGGGAATCGCTCTCGCGCTCGCTCTTCCATCAGTGACGCGCCACGTGCAGGTACGACACGACCGTGTACACCACCAGAAGCCCAACACCGCCCCACAGCACCACCAGCCCCGGCGCCCCGTGATCGTGCGTCAACTGCTGCCCGGCCATGATCGTGATCACTCCCACCAGCGCCGGGAAGAACGACCAGAGATACACCATCAGAGGCAACGCGCTCCCAAGACGCATCGCCGTGACGGCCCCCGCCACCGCCATCACGAGGCACGTCCCGCTCATCGCCCAACGCTCGTGCACCTTGCTCAGGATCTCGCGCTCAAGCTCCTGGATCTTGTCCTTCAGGTCCACCGCCACCTCCGCGATGAACGCGTCCGGCCTCTCCCGATCCGTGTACACCCGCGCCCGCTCAAGGAGCTCCGCGCACGAGAGCCCCATCAGGCCCTCCAGCGGCTGCGACGGCGGAAACAGCGGCGCGATCGCCAGCTGCGTGCGGTCACCCGCAACCCCGTCGCCCGACCCTCCCCGACCGCCGATGCCCAGAACCGACGAACCCGCCGGCGCCGACACCTCCGTCAGCACCAGACGCAACGACATCGCCGGAGCCGCACCCGACTCCTCGAGCACGCTCACGAACTCCGCGCCGCGCGCCACGTAATGCGCCAGCGTCCCGTCCGGCAGGAACCGATCCACCGCCACACCAGCCCCGATACGTCCCTGGGCCCCGTCCTCACCCGCGCCCGGCATGTCCGTTCGCGCCAGGATCGCCCAGCGCCGCTCCGGCGTCAGTCGGATGTCCGAGCCGTGCACGATCACCGCTTGCCCCGTCTGGTCCACCAGACGCACACGCTGCGAGCCCCTCAGCGACTCCCGGATCAGCTGCATCGTCTCGCGCTCGGCAAGCCGCTGCGCCAGACGCGCCCGACGCTGCTCCACCCCGCTCATCTCCTCCGGGTGCGCCCGAAGCCGCGACATCTCCGAGTACGTGTAGAACTTCGGATCGTTGCTGAACGCATCCGGCAGCAGCCACGGATCCGGCAGCAGCTCGCTGAATCGCACCAGCTGCCCGCCCGAAACCCCGATCCCCTCCTCCACACCTCGCCGCCGGCGTCGCCCAGGCGGCGCACGCCCTCCTACACACAC
>JAPKGU010000138.1 GCA_026647565.1 Phycisphaerales bacterium
CCGACGCGGCTCTCGCGCGATTCGAGCCGCGCACTCGGAGCGACGATCGCCCGCTGGTCGTCTGGGGCGATGCATCGGGCGAGCGTCGGTTTGCGAGCGTGCTCGATCTCAATCGGATGGCATCGGACCACATGTGGAACAATCTCGAGGACGCGCGTCGAGCCAAGAGCACGCTCGGCAACGCGTTGCTCATCGGGGGCGTGGTCGTGGCCTCGTCCGTCGACGACGACAGCGGGACGGCCCAGATCATCGGTGTCTCCGCCGCGGCACTCGGCGCCCTGCTCAAGGCCTCTGCCGCGGCGGACCTCCGCCACCTCGAGTCGCTTCCGCAGCGGACCTACATCGTCCCGATCGACCTGCCCGACGAGGGGGCGACGGTGCGCCTCCGCGTCGGAGACCTGGGGCAGACCGAGATCGCGCTGGCCGGCCTGCGCCCGCCGGACGCTGCCCGCTCCGAGCGGGTCCAGATTCGATACGTGCGTCTGCCGACGGTCTCCATGCCACTGAGGTGGATGGTCTCGGGCGAGATCCGCTATGGCAACGAGGAGTGGCCGGCTGACGTTCCCGGCGACGATCTTCCGTTCATCCTGGGCGGTCGGTGCGTTCGAGCGCCGAGTCACGCGACGCTGGCGCGGTACCACGCCAGAGGCCGGCTGCTGGGCATGACGCTCGCGGACCTCATCGAGCTGTACAGTGCCGAGGGGATCGTCTCGGACCCTGGCGACGAGCTCCAGCGGGTGGGAGTCCACATTCTGGAAGGTGGAAAGTCCCTTGCGTGTCCGCAGCCGGGCACGACGGGATACGCCAGACTCTTCGGCCAGGACCATCCGCCTTACTCGCCCAAGTCCCAGCAGGTGAAGGAACTCGCCGCGAGCATCGGAAGCCAGGGAGCGACACCCTGACGCGCTCAACACGCAGACATTTCTCTCACGGATTGCAAGAAGGAGTCTCCGCCATGCAGATCAGAACCGCGAAAGCCCGAACCCGTCGCATCCGCTTGGTCCCCGTGTCGCTGGCGATCGGCATCGCCCTCGGCGCCACGCTCTCGCTCGCCTCGTGCAAGAGCAGCGACAAGGCGCCGCCCGGCGCGATGGCTGATCCGGTGCTCGTGGAGAACTACCCATCGGTGGTGGCACTCGATGGGCTGCAGCCGTACATCGGGGTCTCTGCGCCCGTCGAAGACCGGACGCCGGGCCAGCCCCTGTCCGTGCAGGTGCCGGTTCGCGCCCTGACGAATGGTGCGGAACTCAATGTGCAGTACCGGTTCTACTGGCTGAGCGATAAGCAGGTGCCGGTGCAGGAGGATGGCGAGTGGCGATACATGCGGATGCCCGCCCGCGCGCAGGTCTTCATGTCAGGCAACGCCCTCGACACGCGAGCCACCCGTTGGAGACTGGAGATCCGTCCCGCCCGATAGACCGGACAGCCCCATCGCCGGCAGCCGCCTCGCGAACGCGTCTGCGAGGCGATCGATCTGTTCCGTGGTGTGCGCAGCGTTGACGACCACGCGGAAGAACATCTCCGCCGGTCCGTTGGGATACTTGATGTACGGCGCGAGGATCCCCTCGTCGAGCATGCTGCGGTGCACGCGGTCCATTCGTTCCGGCGAGTCCAGAACGAACGCGAAAATGGGGATCAGCGCGCCGCCATGGTCGGCCCGGAGAGGCAGCCCGATCGTCCCGAACGCGGCGCGGAGGCGGGCGACGTTCGACCGAAGCCGATCGATCCGCTCCGGCTCGGCAAGCACGATCCGGATCGCCTCGTGCGCCGCCATCGCGATCGCCGGGGGGATCGGCGTCGAGCACCGATATATCCCCGAGGCGGTCCGCGCCAGATCCACGAACCAGCGAGGGCCGGCGATGCATCCGCCGTACGAGCCGAAGCCCTTGGCCAGCGTCGTTGTGACGACGATGCGAGGGTCCGAAAGCCCGTAGTGCGAGACGGTGCCTCGTCCCTCCGGCCCCAGCACGCACACGCCGTGGCAGTCATCCACTACCAGCAGCGACCTCTCGTTCGGGAGGGCGGCGAGCAGCGCCGGCAGCCGGGCGATCGCCCCATCGCTCGTGAACACGCCGTCGGTCAGGATCGCGACGGACCCGGCGGGGTCCGCGTCCGCGTGGCGCCTCGCGAGCGCCGCCGCGGCCTCGGTATCCCCGTGGGGGAACGTGACCACGGTCAGCCCGGCGCACCGAGCCGCGTCGTGCACGGAGTGATGGCTCTTGGCGTCGATGAGGACCGTGCGGAATCTCGTGGCCAGCGCCTGGGCCATGGCGATGTTCGCGGTGTAGCCGTCGGCGAGCAGCAGCGACCCCTCGGCGCACAGGAACTGGGCGAGCGCGGTCTCGAGATCATCAAACGCCGTGGTGTTGCCCGTGGTCTCGCGCGAGGCCGTCGTGGACAGCCCGTACCGGTCAAGCCCGGCGCGAACCGCCTGCAGCACACGCGCATCGTTGGCGAGGCCGAGGTAGTTGCAACCCGCGAACGCGAGCATGGTTCGACCCTGCATCGTGGAACCCGTGGCGGTCGAGCAGTCAATCGGCAAGCGTGGCATCCGTGTCCCCGAAATGGCGTGCGTCGCGGATCATCCTCTGATGGCGCCCTGCATGGCCGGTCGGCTGCCCTCCGGCGTTCCGTCGCGCCGGAGGATCGGCACCGCGTGCACCGGCCGGATCGTCGCCATCGTGTGAAGCCCTCCCGGCGCGTCCATGATCGCCGGGATCGCGTTGACGGTGATGTGCGTGGTCGCCTTGTCGCCGTGCACGCCGCCCCTCAGGAGCAGATCGATCGGCGGGTCGGCGTCGATGCGCACCCGGTCGTGCGGATTCGGCTGCCCGATCGCCGCCGCGAACTCCATCCGTATCACCTCGCGCCCCTCACGCATCCCGCTGGCGACCTGCCGGACACCCGCGGCGCGGCCGGGGAGAACCTGTCCGAGCGAGCTCACGAGTGGGATCCCCGTGACGATCGGCTCGATCGATTCGCTCCACGCGTCGATCCGAAGCCCGAGGTAATGCGCGACGAAGTGCAGCGACTCGCCCAGCCCGACGTGTCGCAGGGTTCCCTCGGCAACCTTCGATGCGAACTCGTCCGGTGTCAGCCCGACGCCGATCTTTCGCTGGAAGGGAATCCGGCGCGTCGAGGCGTCCTGGATCCGCTCCACCAGCACGCCGCGCACGTCGCGGCACACGGCCGTCGCCACGAGCGGCAGCGTGTCCATGAGGAATCCCGGATTCACACCCGTGCCCACCAGCCGCCCACCCGTTCGACGAGCCAGCGCGTCGAGTTCGGTCGCCAGTTCCCTGTGGCGAAGCCATGGAAAGAGCAGTTCTTCGCAGGTGCTCACGATCGGAAGCCCCCGCTCCAGCAGGTCCTTGAAGGTCGGGGCGCACGACTGGAGCGACGAGGAGGTCGTCACCACCGCCACGTCCGCGGCTTCGCCCGCGACCTCTGCGAGCGACCCGACCACCTTCGGCGGCGTTGGACCCGCGTTCGGCACGATGGCGCCAAGGTGCTTCCCTCGGATCGACGGGTCCGAATCGACGGCGGATACGACCGCGCCGATTCCCGTCGCGTGCAGATACTCCACGATCATTCGACCAAGCGGACCAAGCCCGATCTGAAGCACCCGAAGCATGTCTCTCTCTCCGCGTGAAGTCGCGATTCAGGTCTCAGGGCGTCGGGTCCTCGATGTCCAGGATCCGCATCGATTCGATCCGAGGACGCCACGACTGCACCAGCTCAACGTGCCCCTCATGCTCAAGGTATGCGGCATACCCGTCCCTCGTCTCGAACCCCACGTAAAGACCGACGGAATACGAGTCGTCAACGCCCGTGCGCTCCGACGGCAGCGGCGGTCCGCAGAAGTAAGACACCACCGAGGGGATCGTGCCCAGGAGCCGGTCGCAATCGGAGATCAATGCCGGCGCGTCGGTCGGATCCTTCAGCGTCACGAGCACCACGTGGTTGATTGTGGCCGGCCTCGGGGCGGCTGGCTGTGCGACCGAAGTCGGCTGACTCTCGACCGAGGGTTGCGCCAGGATGACCACGGCCGAGGCCACCGGTGCGGCCAGGAGTGCCAAGAGGGCCGTCGCGTAGTTGGGTTTGCTCATGCTGCCGCTCCGCGTCAGGGACAACCCTTTAAGATCGGGTCTCCGGGCGGCTCTCCAACAAAATGTCCAGACGTCCACTGGCCCGAGCGAGCCGGGCCGCGGCATCCTCCGGCCCGATGGCCAGGCGTTGCATCGCGATCGCGACCTTGGCGCTTCCCTCGGCCCGATCGAGCAGCCCGAGTGCCTCCGTGCGGGTGAGCCCCGTGAGCGTCGCAACGATCCGTGCCGCCCGATCGCGGAGCTTCAGGTTGGTCGCCCGCAGGTCGACCATCAGGTTCTCGTACACCTTGCCGCTGCGCACCATGAGCGTGGTCGAGATCGTGTTGAGCGCCAGTTTCGTTGCCGTGCCCGCCTTCATGCGGGTGGAGCCGGTCAGAACCTCGGGGCCGGTCTCGAGGACGACCATCAGGTCGCAGTGGGGGGGGCGCGGCACGTGAGCGCACGTCAGCAGCGCCGTGAGAGCGCCCGCGTCGGCGCCCTTGGCCAGACCGAACGCCCCGAGCACATAGGGCGTCGTGCCCCCTGCGGCAATCCCGACGATCGAGTCACGAGCGGTGAGTCCGAGCGCAGCCAGATCACCCCTCGCCCCTTCGGGATCGTCCTCAAGGCCCTCGGACGAGCGTCGCAGGGCCTGGTCACCTCCGGCGATGATTCCGACGATTCGACCCGGCTCAACCTGGAACGTCGGCGGTGCTTCGGAGGCGTCGAGCACGCCAAGCCGCCCGGAGGTTCCGGCGCCGAGGTAGATCAAACGCCCTCCGGCGAGAAACCGCGGCTCAATGGCCTTGATCAATGCGGCGATCGAGCCGGACGCCGCACGCATCGCGTCGAATACGGCCCGATCCTCCTCAGCGATCAGTCGCACGCAGGCCTCGACATCCAACCTGTGGAGCGAGGAGGACCGCGGGTTTCGCTGTTCGGTCCGGATCTGCGACCGATCAGGAACCGCGGAACTTTCGGTCGGTCGAGGGCGGGTCATGGCAGCACCCAGCAGCCGGAGATCGGCGGAATCGGCGACGCACACCCCGTCACCTGCGGCAGCGTGATGGGCACGCGGTCCTGGCAGAGGGCGCCGAGGATGGCCATGGCGATGGGCTCTCGATAGGTTGATGAGAGCCCCACCTCGTCCGCGAACCGTACCGTCGACGGCACCGCCGCCAGCCGGATCGCCCGCACCAGCGCCATGTTCTTCGCGCCTCCGCCTGCGAGCAGCACGGTCTCGCTGCCTCGCACGGCCTCTGCGATCGCCCGGCCGATCGCCGCACAGGCGGTGGCGCCCAGATCGGCCGGTCTGACGCGTGTCGCGTGCGACGCGATCCACGTGGCGACCTCGTCTCCGGTGCCGAGGGATCGTCCCGCCCGAGACTGCTCGTTGAGGATCGAGAGCAGGCCGTCAAGGGCCGCGGGATCGGGCGTTCCCTCCAGCGCCGTCATGCCACCCTCGTCGTACGGGCGTCCCATCGAGCGACGGGCGACCTCGTCGAGCACGTGGTTGCACGCGCACACATCCCTTCCCCCGATCCGAGACGTCGCCACGGTCCCCGCCGATCGCCCGATCCCAGTCGTCACGTTGCAGAAGCCGCCGAGATTCGCCACGGCGACGGAAGAAGCAAGGTCGCGGAGCAGGATCGCGTCGGAGAGCGGCGTGATGGGAGCACCCTGGCCACCGCATGCCAGGTCCGCGGCGCGCATGTCATACACCACCGGCACGCCGAAGTGGTGCGCGAGCACCGACGGATTGATCAGTTGCCACGAGTTCGGCGGGGCGTGCGCGATCGTCTGCCCGTGCACCGCGATCAGGTCGCAGCGCTCGGCGTCGAGCAGGTCTGAGATGAGCCGCGCGTGGGCCTCGCCCAGCTCTCTCGCGAGCGTGCAGAACCGCGAGGCGGGCATCGGACGCTGCTCGGCGGCCTCTCTGAGTCCCGACGCGAGATCGCCGAGCGGACGCGACATACCTCGCACGAGGAATGGCCGCATCTCAAGCCCCCGACCCTCGATCGCGACGAGCGCCACATCGATCGCATCGATGCTCGTGCCCGTCATGCATCCGACGACCAGTCTGCGGTCCATCCATGGACTCCGGATCAACGCCCCACATCACGGCGAGGGTACGACCATCTTACGGCGTCCGCAGATGCACACGATGAACGATACGGCCACGCCGATCGTGAGCTGCCAGGGAAATGCCAATCGCACGTCCGTGAGCGCCGAGCCCTCGGGCACCCAGAACGCGATCACCCCCGGCTGGAGCGCCGCCACCACCGCGAATCCCGTCAAGATGGAAGCCACCGCCGATCTGGAGTTCCCCCGACGCGTGAGGATGGCCGCGAGAAACACGGCCAGCAGCCCGGCATACGCAAAGGTCATGACCCCGAGGGCAAGGTCGATGAGGGTGCTCGCGCGACGGGCCTGCCACCAGACGCAGAAGCACGCGAATCCGCCCACGAGGCACCCCGCGAGCACGACGAACGCCCGCCCGACCCGCACCTCGCCCATCCCGTTGCCGCTCGATTCGGGTCTGAACCGGCGACGGAGCGGCACGTACACGTCCGCGTACATCGATGCGCCCATCGCATTCAACCCGGAGTTCATGGTCGACAGGGCCGCGGCGTACAGGCCCGCGATCGTCACCCCGGCAAGCCCCGCCGGACCGTTCGTCGTGATGAACGCGATGAACACCTTCCCGCCCGCCGGCGCCTCGGTCGTCGACCGATACGCGGGCAGGACCAGCTCGGGGCGATGGTGGTACACCCAGAGGAGCGAACCGATCGCAAGGAACATCGCCACCATCGGAACCTGCATCAGCACGGCGGCGATTGCGGAGCCGCCCCCCGCGGCGGGCGTCCGGCACGTGAGCATCCGCTGCGCCATGTCGTGGTCGGTCCCGTACGCCGCGAGATGCAGCAATGTCATCCCGATCACCGCACCCCAGAGCGTGTATGGGATGGAGGGATCGGTGGACGTTGAGAACACCGTGGCCTTGGTGGTGCCCGAGCGGGTGCTGGCATCGCCCAGGGCGTTCCAGATCTCAACGGGCGACGCGTCGAATCGCAGAAAGAGCATGACGAGGACGGACCCCGCCGCGCCGACGAACACGGCCGTCTGTGCCAGATCGGTCCAGATGACCGATCTCACCCCGCCGATCAGCGTGTAGGCGATCCCGACGATTGTCAATGCCACGATCGAGACGAGCAGGTGCGCGGCATCCGACGAGGCCGGATCATCGTGCCAGATGATCATGGCGGCGGGGATCGCCGCGATGTACACCCTGGCACCCGATGCGAAGACGCGTCCAACCAGGAACGCGATGGCCGCCGCGGTACGAGCGCCCGGACCCAGGCGCTGCTCGAGAAGGCCGTACACCGTCGTCACGTTCGCCCTGTAGAAAGCGGGGATGAAGACGAACGCCACGACCAGGATCGCCAGGATCGATCCGATGCTCGTTGCCAGGTAGGTCAGGTCGCCGGAATAGGCCGAGTCCGGGACGCCGACGAACGTGGCCGCGGAGATCGCCGTTGCCGCCGTGGAGACTGCAACCGCCCACGCGGGCATCGCCCTCCCGGCGAGAAAGTAATCGGATGCGTTGGCCTGCATTCGGCGCGAGAACCACCAACCGGTCGCCGCGAGAACCGCGACGTAGCCCAGGAGGGCGAAGAGATCCGGCGTCTGGAGGTGCGTCCGCATGGGTGGCTGGGGGGAGTGCTTGGGACACTATCGGCACGAATCCCCGCGCCGCGTTCGGATGAAGCTCCCACTTTGCGGACGCCAAGCCCTTTGCACCGGGCCGGGAAGGTCTCTAGACTGCCCGACCTATGGCTCTGCAGCACCTCACCGACGAACAGATCCGCGACTGGTCCCGTGAACAGAAGGACCGCTGGTGGCTGGAGAATGTCTTCCGGGGCAACATGCCTCAGTTGACCCTCCGGTCGGCCGTCATCGGGTTCCTTCTCGGGGGAGTGCTCTCCGCCACAAATCTCTACATCGGAGCGAGGACCGGCTGGACGCTCGGCGTCGGCCTCACGAGCGTCATCCTCGCGTTCGTTGCCTTCCGGTTCTTCGCACGTCTCGGAGCCAGGGACCTCACGATCCTCGAGAACAACTGCTCGCAGTCGATCGCGACCGCGGCGGGCTACATGACCGGCCCGCTCGTGTCGGGGTTCGCGGCGTACATGTGGGTCCAGAACGAGGTCCTGCCGTGGTGGCAGATGTTCTGGTTCAACGTCGTCCTCTCGTTCCTCGGTGTGCTCGTCGCTTTCCCGATGAAGCGCAAGTTCATCAACGACGAGCAGCAGCCCTTCCCCGAGGGGCGTGCGTGCGGCGTCGTGCTCGACACGCTCTACACGTCGTCCGCCGCCGTCGGCATCTTCAAGGCCAAGGCGCTGGGCATCGCGGCGGCGCTCGCCGGCATCGTCACGTTCATCTCGGGCGGCGCGTACATGAAACTCATCCGCGCCGTGCCGATGTGGATCAAGGAGGGTGGCACGTGGGAGAAGTTCGTCGAGGCCAAGAAGTCGGTGCTCGACGCCACCTGGCACCTCCCGCACAACCTTGACGCGTGGTACTACTGGATGGTCAGCAAGGGCTGGGTGCCGATCCCTCGTCTTGCCGGCGTTGACATCCGGCAGATGGGGCTGACGCCCGCGCTGGACTTTGCGATGATCGGCGCCGGCGGGCTGATGGGGATCCGCGCCGCGACCAGCATGATGATCGGCATGCTGATCAACTTCGTCATCATCGTCCCGTGGATGATTTCCATCGAAGAGATCAGGCCCCGCACCGACCTGATCACCGGCGAGATCCTGCGGAACGCCGCCGGCGAGCCGCTCTACGGACGCGCCTGGATCCTCAACTCCTGGGCGCTCTGGTGGGGCATCGTCATCATGGTCGTCGCGTCCATGGTCTCTCTCTTCGCCAAGCCCAAGGTCTTCGTCGAGGCCTTCCGAACCGTCTTCAGGCGCAACAAGAAAGCGAACGAGGGCAAGGACGTTCTCAAGCACATCGAGCTTCCGCTCTGGATCTCGTGGGTCGGCATCCCCATCGTCGGCGCCATCGGCGTCTGGATGGCCCACGCCTGGTTCGGCGTCGACTGGGTCCTCGGAGCGATCTCGATCCCTCTCATCATCGTGCTGACCCTGATCGCCGCCAGTTCCACCGCCCTCACCGGCATCACGCCCACCGGCTCGCTCAGCAAGATTCCGCAGTTCATCTTCGGTGCGGCCGCTCCCAAGCACCCCGCCACCAACCTCATGACCGCGATCATGACCACCGAGGTGACGTCCAACGCGTCCAACCTCCTGATGGACATCAAGCCCGGTTACATGCTCGGCGGCAAGCCCCGTCACCAGGCCATCGGCCACTGCATCGGCGTCATCTCGGGCGCGCTCGCTGCCACGCCCCTGTTCTACGTGATGTTCCTCTCGAAGCGACAGCCCGGCCAGTCCATTCAGGATGCCATGGCGCCGGACGGCGGCCCCTTCGCGTTCCCGGGCGCGATGCAGTGGAAGGGCGTCTCCGACCTCGTCACCTCCATCTTCGGAGGCCCCACCAAGCAGAGTCTGCTCAGCGATTCCATCGTCTACTCGATGATCATCGCCGGCATCGTCGGACTCGCCTTCGAGTTGTGGCGGGTCTGGTCCAAGGGCAAGTTCCGCGTCGGGCACCCTGGCGACAATGCCGGCGAGGATTTCCTGGATGCTGGCGAGCTTGCGCGGATCGCCGTGGCGGGCGAAGAGCTCCGGCGCGAT
>JAPKGU010000139.1 GCA_026647565.1 Phycisphaerales bacterium
CGGGGACCATCCGATCACTGTCCTTGAAGGAGTCGGGGCCATTCATCGCACGTCGCTCGCTCCGAGTTGAGCCGAGCGCGCGGGTTCGTGCGATTCAATCGCGATCGATCACGCCCTCCGCCGACGCGACGCGATCAGACCCGCAAAGCCGACGAGCGCCGCCGTCGAAGGAGCCGGAACGAACGTCCCCGGCACCTTGTCAGACCCGCCATCCGCCAGCCCGCGGAACCGGACCAGGAGACTCGGCTGCGACGAGGCGTTCGCAAACGACAGATCCGTCAGCGACCCGGCGTCCGAGGCCGTGATCCGCCACACGAACGTCGCCGTCCCGCCGATCGCCAGTCCGCACGCAGGCGAACCGCCACCCAGGAACGTGCCGCCCAAGCCCGCGCCACCCTGGAAGGTCCCGAACGGCGACGCGTTGACACTGCCCGTGTTGATCATCGACGGGAGCGTGCTCGACAGCAGCAATGTCGACGCCCCGGGGTCGATCGAGTCGAACCTGAAGACGAGCGACGTCAGCCGCCCACCCACCATCGCTGGCGTGTCGTTGCTGATCGTGATGCTCAGCTCGCCGACGTTTGCCCCAATGTGCTCGTAATCGAGCGATCCGGAAAACGTCGCGCCGGTCCCCTCCGCGCTCCCCCCAACATCGCCGGAGAAGACGATCGAGGCCATCGCGGACGGGGCGAAGACGATAGCGGCCGCCCAAACGGGCGCGGTAAACCGGGTACGAATCACGTTGTCTCTCCTATGTGCCTGTCTGCTCAGTACTTAGACGTTCTCTCCACCCACAAGATACGCATCAAATCGCTCAGCGCGCGCACGGCAACGCAAAAATGCCATCGAATCCGGCAGTTCGGACCACACATTCCAAACTGAGAGTCGAGCAAAGCCCGCAAGGCCATATTTATCAGCCGCTTACGTGCCGAAATCGGGGCAGCCGCAAGTACGTGAACGCCCTCCAGACGTACTCGGCCGGTCCGATCGCGAACACCTTGAACCACAAGGTGCTCAGGACGACCTGGAACCCGAACGTCACCAGAACGATCATCGCTTTCTCAAACGGGTCGAGCGTCCCGAACAACGCGAATCCATAGAAGTAGCAGAGGGTCGTACCGACGAGCGTCTGGAAGAGGTAGTTCGTCAGCGCCATCCGGCCCGTGCACGCCAATGGGTGCAGCGCCCGCTCCAGCAGGCCACCCGGCCCTTGCGTCGCGCTCGCCACTCGATTCGCAAGCAACGCCGCCCCCGACAGGATCGCCAGCGGGATCAGGATCGCCCCCACCCCGTGCAGCGCCTGCAGCCACACATACCTCAGTGGGAGTGCCGATCCATCGTGCGGAAACGTCTGGATCTGATGCCACGCCGCATACAGCGCCACAGGCACCCCGACCAGCGAGCCGACACACACCAGCGCCACGTGCAGCCGGCGCCGACGCGACGCGAAGAAATCCGACCGGATCATTCCTGCTCCGAGGATGAAGATCCCCACGATCCGCGGCGCAGCTCCGATTCCCACGAACACGACGACAAACGCCCACGTGACCGATCGGAAGGCCGCGAGATCCGCGTAAGGCCCCTCGCGATACGCGAGCGCCTCCGCCTCTTTCCACGCCTCGCCCGGACCCGCTCCCGTCGCGAACGAGTTCCGGATGAACGCCCAGCCCCGCAACGCCACCGGCTCTTCCGTTATCGGCGCTTCATCCGCTCCCGTCTCCGAGTCCGTCGCCCCGTCCGCTTCCGCCGCGCTCGAATCGACCTGGCCCGCGATCGGCGCCGGAGCCGCCTCCGGCCGCGCTCCCGTCCCCGTCCCGAAGATCACTCCCATCAGCGTCATCAGCAGGATCAGGAACTCGCCCGCCGCCGTGATCGAGGCGCCCAGGATCACCAGCGTCCTCGCGCGGCACTTCCTCACCAGCAGCAGCACCACCGAGCAGCACGCATAAATGAACAGAATGTCCCCGAACCACAGCAGGTGCGCGTGCATCAGCCCAAGCACCGCCAGAAACCCGAATCGGCGTGCGGCAACCGCGGTGGGTGACGACCGACGCGCCTGCACCCGATCCGTCAGGATGATGAACCCCATGCCGAAAAGAAGCGAGAAGAGCGTGTAGAACTTGGACTCGAACAGCCCGTGCGTCAGGAAGTGCCAGACGACCTCCGCGCGCGTCGCGGTCTCCGGGTTCACCGGCACCGTGTACTCGGACGCAGGGTCCGAGAACGCGCCGATGTTCATCACGAAAATGCCAAGCAGCGCGAAGCCCCTGGCGATGTCCATCGCACCGATCCGCTCAGCGAACGGAACCGCCTGAGCAGCAGCCGACGCGATCGCCGGATGAGCGGGCACACCGGAATCTGACATGGGGCCTCCCCGAGAGCTTCTCGGCTCGCCGTCGGACCGGCGGTCCGGGCGCTCGTTGTCAGGATATGTTGGGGTAGCGAGGAGCGGGATTCCACATCATTCCGATTCGGGCGCGCCCAAACGGCGTGATTCGCTCTTTGTGCCGTGTCCGGCGTGCTGTATCTTCAGGATTCGGTTCGCGCGGGCGTACGGGTGGCCGACCCGACGCCCGGTTGAGGAGGGCTCCAGATGCGTCGTATCCGTTCGACTCTCGTGGCCGCGTTCGGCCTCTCGCTGATCGGCGTCTCCACGTGCTCCGCAGGCCCCATCACGCCCCCTCCGGGGCCGGTGAGCTCGACGCACAAGACGCTCAGCGAGGTCGAGCCACGCATCGCCCTCAACAGCACCAACACGCCCGGCGATGCCGATTCGCTCTTCAAGATCACCCAGCCCGGGAGCTACTACCTGACGGGCAATGTGACAGTCGGAAGCGGCCTGAGCGGGATCGAGATCGACGCGAGCAACGTCACGATAGACCTCATGGGCTTCCGACTGCTCGGGCAGGTCGGATCGGCCAGCGGGATCCTGGTTCAGGGCACGGAGTCGAACATCACGATTCGCAACGGATCGGTGCGATCGTTCGGCGGCGACGGCATCGCGGGCCTCAACGGCGACGCGATGCGCGTCAGCGATTTTACGGCGCTGAACTGCAACGGGCACGGGGTGGCTGTCGGTCAGGGGTCGGTGCTGGTCAACGTCGTCGCGGATTCCAACATCGGAACGGGCATTCGCGCCCTGACGGCGGCGACGCTCGTCTCGTGCACAGCGCATGAGAATCAGGGAGGGGGCATTCACGTCGATGCGTACGCGAGCGTTGTGGGATGCACGGCAGCCCAGAATGTTGGCACCGGAATACTGGTCGCCGCCTTCTGCAGCGTCCACGCTTGCAGCTCCGTCAACAACGAGTCGGACGGCTTCGCCAGCGCCAACACCTCCACCATCACCGCGAGCACCGCCACCGGCAACGCCGGAGACGGCTTCCAGATGACCGGCGGCGGCAGTCTGATCGCCAACTGCACGGGCAAGCTGAACCAGGACAACGGCATCCAGTGCCAGTCGGGGGATGCCGTGATCGGCTGCGCGGTCTCGCTCTCCGGCAACGAGGGGATCCTCGCCGCAAGCAACTCGCTCGTTGAGCAGTGCGTCGTCACCACCAGCGGAAGTCACGGGATCTCCGCAACAAACGACTGCACAATCCGCGGCAACATCTGCGATGGCAACGGAGTCGACGGTCTCTCCGCGGGCATCCGCGTCACCAGCACCGACAACGTCATCGACGGCAACCAGTGCACCGACAACGACTACGGCGTGCAGGTGATCTCGTCCGGGAACATGATCATCCGCAACTTCTGCTCGGGAAACACCACGCTCAACTGGGACATCGTCGCAAACAACAAGTGCCTTGTGGTGCTTGGCGCGAATGCCGGTGCGATCAGTGGGGATTCGGGCGGCGCGTCGCCGGGCTCGGCGAATCCATGGGCCAACTTCACGTACTGAGAAGGCGCAAGGCAAAGGTCACGGAGTCACGGAGTCAGCGATGAAGATGCGAGCGAGTTTGTGTGCGGCGGCGGTTACGTGCGTGGTTCTGCTCTGCTCGCCTGGCGCGCACGCGGGGCCGATCACGCCGCCACCAGGGCCGGTAACGGGGACACACAAGACACTGACGGAGGTTGAGCCCAGGATCGCGATCAACGAGGTCAACACGCCGGGGGATGCGGACTCGCTCTTTCGGATCACATCGCCCGGCTCATACTACCTCACAAGGAGCATCGTCGGTGTCGCGGGCAAGCACGGGATCGAGATTGAGTCGAGCGGTGTCACGCTCGATCTCAACGGGTTTGACCTTTCGGGTGTGCCCGGGATGGGCGCGTTCGACGGGATCCGCAGCAGCGGGTTGCCGCTGCGGGCCGTCGTGGTGAAGAACGGCTCGGTGCGGGGCTGGGGCGACGACGGCATCGACTGTGCGTCCTCGACGGCGCGGGGGATCTGCGTCGAGGGTGTGTCGGTGATCGGCAACGCCGGACACGGGATGCTCATCGCGCCGCACGGGTCGGTGACAGGTTGTGAGGCGATCGGGAACGGGAGTGACGGCATTCTCGTGAGCGACGCGTGCATCGTCACGGCGTGCGTCGCCTCGGGGAACGGGGGTCGGGGCATCATCGCCGACAACGGGAGTATCGTGCGAGACTGCATCGCGCTGGAGAACACGGGCAACGGGATCGAGACGAGCATCGCCGGCATCGTCATTGGGTGCACGGCGATGGCCAACGGGGGGTCGGGAATCGTCTCGAACGGGGCTGGCGCGGTTGTCGATGGGTGCACGGCGTACAGCAACACATCGTCCGGCATCGTTGTGTTCAACGGCAACAGCGTCACCGGCTGCGCGGTCCGGCTGAACGCGCAGAACGGGATCGTGGCGACGAGCTTCTGCGTGATCCGGGGCAACACGCTCTCGAGCAACGGGAGCGGCGGCGATGGCGCCGGGATCCTGGTCACCGGCAGTGACACACGCATCGAGGAGAACAACAGCATCGGAGCGGATCGCGGGATCGAGGTGACGGGGACAGGAAACGTCGTCATCCGGAACTCATGCTCGGGGAACTCGACGGACTGGGTGATCGCGGCGAACAACATCCACGGACCGATCCTCGACCGGCGGGTGCCGGTGAGCGCGGCGGTCAACGGGTTCACGGCGTCGAGCACGCTCGGGAGCACGGACGCGAACGCGAACTACTCGTATTGAGTCACGAAGTCACGAAGTCACGGAGTCAACCGATGATGATGCGAGCAAGTCTGTGCGGGATGTTGGCGAGCGTTGCGCTCTTCGGCGCGACGAGTGCTCTCGCGGGGCCGATCACTCCTCCGCCGGGGCCGGTGGCGTCGACGCACAAGACGCTCAGCGAGGTCGAGCCACGCATCGCCCTCAACAGCACCAACACGCCGGGGGACTTCGACAGCGTGTTCAAGATCACGCAGTCCGGGAGCTACTACCTGACGGGCAACGTGACGGGCGCGAGCGGCAGGATGGGCATCGAGGTCGTCGCGACCGACGTGACCATCGACCTGAACGGATTCTCCCTGATCGGGAGCGTCGGCTCGCTGGATGGGATCGCCACGGCGCCCGGTGTTCGATCGGTCGTGGTCCGGAACGGCACCGTCTCGGGATGGGGCGGATACGGCTTGAACCTCTACTCCGGGTCGACCGTCCTCGCGGCAAGAGTGGAGGGCGTGATCGCGCGATCGAACGGCAACGCGGGCATCAGTCTCGGCCCCAACGCGATCGCGCGCGACTGCTCGGCGGAGAGCAACGAGTCCTCCGGATTCGAGCTCTTGCTCAATGGCGTGCTCGAGAACTGCGTCTCTCGCGAGAACGGAGGGGCCGGAGTTATCACCGGGAACGCGGTGGCGATTCGCGCGTCCAGCTTCCGACAGAACGGCACCGCCGGGATCCAGACCGGCATCGCGTGCCTGATCGTCGACTGCGCGGCGTTCGACAACATCGGGAGCGGAATCGTCGCCTCGAGCTTCGCAAAGGTTGAGAACTGCACCTCGGTCAGCAACGGTGGTCATGGAATCTCCGTCGGCGCGAGCAGTTCCGTGCAATCCTGCGTCGCGGGCTTGAACGGTGCAAGCGGAGTTGTGGCCGCGTCGGACTGCCTCATCATCGACAACAACTGCGACAGCAATGGCGGCGGGTTGTCCCCGAACGCCGGCATCCTGATCGAAGCGCCGGATTGTGTCGTGGAGGGCAACAACTCGACCGACAACCCCGTGGGCATCCGGGTCACCGTCGCCGGCAGCTTCATCGCGCGGAACGTGTGCTCGGGCAACTCATTGAACTGGGACATCGTGGCGAACAACAAGTGCCTCGTCGTCAACGGGGTGAACGCCGGCGCCATCAACGGCAACTCCGGCGGCGTCTCGCCCGGATCGGCCGATCCGAACGCGAACTACACGTACTAGGAAGGCACGAAGGCAAGAGGCACAATGGCACGGAGTCATGCGATGAACAGGACAATCGGCTCGATGCTGGCGAGTGTGGTGTGGATGGGTGTCGTGTGTGCCGGCCCGATCACGCCGCCACCAGGGCCGGTGGTCGGCACGCCGGGGCCTGAGCCGCGCATCGCGATCAACGCGGCGAACACACCGGGCGACGCGAACAGCATCTTCCGGATCACCCAGCCAGGGTCGTACTACCTGACCGGCAACGTGACGGGCGAAGCCGCGAAGAACGGCATTGAGATCGGCGCGTCCGGCGTGACGCTTGATCTCAACGGGTTCGATGTGGTCGGCGTGACAGGCTCGCTCGACGGCATCAGCGCCACGGCGAGTCTGCGGAACGTCACCGTCCGCAACGGATCGGTCCGCAACTGGGGCGAAGACGGCGTGGATCTTTCAACATCGCTGTCAAGGATGGCCCGCGTCGAGGCGGTCCACACAAGCGGGAATGCGGTCGACGGTATTCGGGCTGGCGACGGCGGGCTCGTCGTCAACTGCCACGCCAGCTACAACGGCGAAGACGGCGTCTCCTCGGCGCTCACGGTCACTGGAAGCGTCGCACGCAACAACGGCCGATTCGGATTCTCGATCAACGTCGGCGGCGTCATCGTCGATTCTGCGGCCTTCGACAACACGGACTATGGCATCTACGCGAGCAACGGCTGCACGATCATGCGGTGCTCCTCACGCAGCAACGGCGACGGCATCATCGCCTTCGGCGACTCGCTCATCAAAGAGTGCACCGTGACCCTCAACACGGGCGACGGCATCAACGGACAGCAGGGCACCACCATCATCGACTGCATCGCCAGCGACAACGGGGCCGACGGGATCATCGTGCTCAGCCGCTCGCTGGTCCGTGGCAACACCTGCCACGGAAACGCCAGCGACGGGATCTTCGTCTCTTCCTCCGGAGCCAACCGCATCGAGGGCAATCACATGTCCGGCAACGGGCGCGGGCTGCACGTCATCGGTCCCGGGAACGTGATCATGAAGAACACCGCGTCCGGCAACACCACCGTCAACTGGAGCATCGTCGCGAACAACATCGTCGCGCCGATCATCGACCGCACCGCCGTGGTCAGCGCCGCCATCAGCGGCAACTCCGCGTCAAGCAGTCTCGGAACCTCGGACGAGACCGCCAACTTCACGTATTGATCCGCGAGCGCACCGATGAGTCACGACACCACGAACCCGACGCCCGCTTCACCGCCGAGCGACCCCGTCCCGCTCCCCAACGACCGCCGGGCCTTGCTCGCCGGCATCGCGGGCATTGGCGCAGGCGCGCTCCTCGCCGGCGCACGCACCGCTCACGCCGGCCCGCTGAACCCGCCCGCGGGTCCGGTCGCGAGCACGGGCAAGACCCTCACCGAGGTCGAGCCGCGTATCGCCATCAACAGCACCAACACCCCGGGCAGTTCCGCGACCTCCAGCATTTTCCGCATCACCCAGCCCGGCTCGTACTACCTCACCGGCAACATCATCGCCACGCAGATCAACCGCCACGTCATCGCCGTCGCGGCCTCCGGCGTCACCATCGATCTCAACGGCTTCCTCATCCGAGGCCTGGGCACCGTGCAGGGCGCCTTCGACTGCATCTTCGCCGAGCCGGGCGTCGAGGGCGTGACCGTCAGAAACGGCCACATCGAGCTCGCCGGACGCCACGGCATCAACTTCGCGAACGTCAACGGCGGCCTGATCGAGCACATCTCCGCCCAGAACTGCGTGAGTGTGGGCATCTCGTGCTTTGGCTTCCTCGAGGGAACGGGGCGTGGGATCGTCATCAGTCATTGCACCGCGGTTTCCAACAGTGCGACGGGAATTGTGGCTGGGATCAGTTCCGTGGTCAGTCATTGCTCCGCGTTCTCGAATGCAGGCAGCGGAATCTCAGCCGAAGACGGCAGCACAATCACAATGTGCGCGTCGTCCGCAAACGCATTGGGCATCTTCGCGGACTTCGGTTGCTCAGTCTCGCACTGCGTCGCATCCAACAACAACGGCGAAGGCATCCGCACGAATGGCGGAACGGTGATCTCTGCATGCGCGGCGTACGAGAACGGTTCCGAGGGGATCGAAGTGCAGAACGGCTGCACGGTCGTGGATTGCACCGTGCGCAGAAACGGTTCGCATGGAATCTTTTCCTTCGGTCGTTCACTGATCCGCGGCAATACGTGCTTCGAGAACGGCACATCCGGCGCAGGATTTGCAAATATCAGTGTTGGATTGAGCGGCGACGACCGCATCGAAAGCAACAACTGCATGAACGCCGATGTGGGCATTCAAGTCGCCAACGCCGGCAACATCATCCTCCGCAACACCTGCGCCGGCAACACCACCAACTACGTCATCGCCGCCAACAACCGCTACGGCCCCATCATCAACATCACCGCCACCGGCACCGCCGCCGTCAGCGGCAACTCCGCCACCAGCACGCTCGCATCCACCGACCCCCACGCCAACTTCGCGTACTAGTCCCGATCGCACCGCCCGGAACACCTGGAAACACCGACCATGAACGCACCTCGACTCACCGCCGCCGTCACCGCACTCGCGTGCGCCGCTTCCATCGCCCTCGCCGGCCCGATCACGCCGCCACCTGGACCGGTGAGCTCGACGCCGGGTCCTGAGCCGCGAATCGCGGTGAACGCGACGAACACGCCGGGAGCCGCGAACAGTCTGTACCGGATCACGCAGCCGGGGAGTTACTACCTGACGGGCAATGTCACGGGCGTGGTCGGGAAGCATGGGATCGAGATCAACGCGAGCGGCGTCACACTTGATCTCAATGGGTTTGACGTCGTCGGCGTCGCGGCGATGGGCGCGTTCGACGGCGTGACTTCGGACTCGTCCAGCCTGAGCAATGTCGAGGTCAAGAACGGGTCGGTTCGCAACTGGGGAGACAAGGGCGTCGACTTCAGCTCGGGCACCTCGCGGACGATCACGGTGACCGGCGTGCGTGCGGGCGGCAACGTCGCCACCGGCATCGCGGTGGGCGAGGCGAGCATCGTCAGCGGGTGCACGTCAAGCTTGAACGGCGGCACCGGGATCACCGCCGGCACCGGCAGCGTCATCATCGGATGCACCTCAACGGCCAACACCGCCTTCGGCATCTCCGCCAGCACCGGGTGCAAGATCACGGCGTGCAACGCCTTTGACAACGGGGGAACCGGCATCTTCGGGAGCGCCGGGAGCTCGGTGATCAACTGCGTCGCGCACTCCAACGACGGCATCGGCATCGAGGTGGGTTTCGGGGTCACCGTCGCCGACTGCAGTGCCGCCTACAACGGCAGCCACGGCTTCGAGGCCAGCAACGCCAGCACCATCACCAACTGCGCGGCCATCGCCAGCGGCGGGAGCGGGTTCTTCGCCTACAACAACATCATCATCCGCGGCTGCAGCATCGACTCCCAGACCAACTGCACGATCGAAGACTGCCTCGTCACCAGCAACACGCTCGACGGCATCGAGTGCGGGGCGTACAGCGTCGTCCGGAACAACAACTGCCGGGGCAATGGTGCCGATGCGGGGGTCGGTGCGGGGATCCACGCCACCGCCAACGACGCGCGGATCGAGGGCAACTACTGCTCGGCGAACGACGTCGGCATCGACGTGGACGGCGCGGAGAACGTGATCGTCCGGAACACGTGCGGGAACAACACACAGAACTTCAACTTCGTCGCCAACAACATCTACGGCGTCATCGTGGACCGGACCGCGCCCGCAACGGCCGCGGTCGCCGGGAATGCCGCGGCGGGAACCGTGGGCTCCACCGATTCGAACGCGAACATCGCGAACTGATGGAGGGAAGTCACGGAGTCACGAAGTCACGGAGTCACGGAGTCACGAAGTCACGGAGTCCGGGAGCCACCGTGTCAGGGAGAAACGCCATGAAGTCGCGTGCGAACATGTATGGGCTGGTTGCGCTGTGTGTGTGTGGGAGCGCGTTGGCAGGCCCCATCACGCCGCCGCCCGGGCCCGTGGCATCGACACACAAGACCTTGTCCGAAGTTGAGCCCCGCATCGCGATCAACGCGACGAACACGCCGGGGGATTCTGACAGCCTGTTCAAGATCACGCAGCCGGGGAGCTATTACCTGACTGGGAACGTGACGGGCGTGAGCGGGAAGCACGGGATCGAGGTGGGTGCCAGCAATGTGACGCTTGACCTGAGCGGCTTTGCGCTGATCGGCGTTTCGGGGTCGCTTGACGGGATCAACGTCTCCGCGTTTCGTGGGCGGAACATCGTGGTGCGGAACGGCTCGGTGCAATCGTGGGGGGACTGCGGCGTGGAGCTGGAGTACAACTCCGGGCAGCCGCCTCAGGCCCGCATCGAGGGCATCCGGGCGTCTGTGAACGGTCGGGACGGGATCTCGGTGCAGTTCTCATCCGAGGTGGTGGATTGCGTGGTGATTGAGAATGGCGAGGCCGGGATCCTTGCGGTGGCGGCGTCGGTGGTGCGGGACTGCCGCGCACGATCGAACGGCGGCGCGGGGATTGTGAGCGGATCTTCGGCGCTTGTGGTCGGTTGTTCGTCGGCGTACAACGTGGGTGCTGGGTACACGCTGGCGCAGGAGAGCGTGATCGAGTCGAGCAGCGCGTCCAACAACGCGGTGGGGATCACGGCCCAGGGGGCGTTGATCCGGGGGTGCGTGGTGAGTTCCAACGTTGGCAACGGGATCGACACCTTCGACGGGTGCACGATCATCGATTGCACGGTGTACCGCAACGGCGGGGACGGGATCGAGGGCTCGTCATCAACGACCGTCGCCGGGTGCACCGCTGTGGACAACGACCTGAACGGGATTGTGGTGGGGACCGGCTCGACGGTGCGGGATTGTGTCGCGCGTCTGAATGGGCTGAACGGGATCCAGGCGGGATCGGCCGCGCTGATTATTGGGAATCAGTGCTCGTCCAACGGTCAGGACGCGGCGGGCGGCGCGGGGATCCACACGACCTCATCGGACAACCGGATCGAAGGGAACAACTGCACGAGCCAGAGCGTGGGTGTGCGGGTGTTGTCGTCGGGGAGCATCATTGTTCGGAACACGTGCTCGGGGAACACGGTGCAGTGGGAGATCGCGGCCAACAACTTCTACGGGCCGATCATCAACCGCGTGGGAGTGGCGACGGCGGCGGTGAGCGGTGCGAGCGCGTCGTCGACGCTGGGAAGCACGGACCCGAACGCGAACTACTCGTACTAGGAAGTCACGAATTCACGAAGTCACACAGTCAGGGAGCCAGACGATGTCGATGCGTATGCGTGTGTGTGCAGCGGTGGTGTGTTGTACTGCTCTTTGGGCCACGCCATCCGCAGCCGGCCCCATCACGCCTCCTCCGGGGCCGGTGGCGGGGACCTACAAGACCCTGACGGAGGTCGAGCCGCGGACGGCGATCAATGCGGTGAACACGCGGGGTGACGCGAACAGCACCTTCCGGATCGCGGCGCCGGGGAGTTACTACCTGACCGGGAACGTAACGGGTGAGGCAAACAAGCACGGGATCGAGATTGCGGCGGACAACGTGAGCATCGACCTGATGGGGTTTCACGTGGTCGGCGTGTCGGGGTCCTTGAGCGGCATCGCGACTGAGGGCACTCGTCGGTCGGTGCGCATCAGCGGTGGCACGCTGAGCAACTGGGGGGGGAGCGGCATCCAACTGACGGCGACGGGCGCTGTGATCGCTGACGTGGCCGCCTCCGGCAACGGGGCCGATGGGATCGATGCGGGCGACAGCGCCGTGGTCCGGTCGTGCACCGCCTCGTTCAACGGCGCAACGGGCATCACGATGGGGCTTGGCGGGCTGATCTCCGAGTGCGTCTCGGCGCATAACACGCTCAACGGATTCACAGTGGGATTCGGCAACACGATCATCGGATGCTCGGCGTATCGGAACGACGGGCGCGGCATCGCGGCGAACACCGGGAGCATTATCGAGAACAACGCCATTCGCCTCAACATGCTGGACGGCATCTCCTCGGGGAGTGTGGCGGTGGTGAGGGGCAACGTGTGCTCGTCCAACGGCTCTGCTGCGGGCGGGAGCGGGGCGGGGATCCGAATCAACGGGGTCGATTGCCGCGTGGAGTCGAACACCTGCATCTCCAACGACATCGGGATCCGCGTGGTATCCTCCGGAAACATGGTGATCCGGAACACGGCGAGCGGGAACGGCACGAACTTTGATATCGCGGGGGGCAACCGGTACGGACCGATCATCGACGCGACAGCGGGGGGCACGCCGGCCGTCACGGGGAACGCGGGCGCGGGAACGATGCTCTCAGGAGATCCCTGGGCCAACTTCGCGTATTGAGTGATGAGGGCCATGGGCGGGAAGAGGCGCGAGGCTAGAGTCACGGAGTCAAGGAGTCATGGAGTGCAGCGATGAAGATGCGAGCGAGTGTGTGTGCGGCGGCGCTTACGTGCGTGGCTCTGCTCTGCGCGGCGCGCGCGTTCGCCGGCCCCATCACCCCGCCTCCGGGGCCTGTGACGGGAACATACAAGACGCTGGTCGAAGTCGAGCCGCGCATCGCCATCAACGCGACCAACACCCCAGGAGACAACGACGCCACACCCAGCGTCTTCAAGATCACCGCACCGGGTAGCTACTACCTCACCGCCAATGTCGCCGGCGTGAGCGGGAAGCACGGCATCGAGATCGCCATCTCCGGCGTCACCATCGATCTCAACGGCTTCCGCATGATGGGCGTGCCCGGCTCGCTCGACGCCATCGCATGCAGCGGCGACGCCATGACCGTCCGCAACGGCGTCGTCGAGGCTTGGGGTGGACGGGGAATCAGGTCCACCGGCATCGGCGCTGTCGTCCGCGACGTGCAGGTTCTCTCCTGCGGCGGCAACGGCATCAACGTCTTCGTGAACAGCGTCGTGTCCGGCTGCGTCGCCGCCTTCAACGGGGGGCATGGCATCGTCGTCGGCACGGGAAGCGTGGTCGAATCGTGCGTCGGCTCCACGAACACCGGAGACGGCATCTTCGTCAACTCCCGCTCCGTCGTCTCACGCTGCACGGCCGAGGGGAATCTCGGCAACGGCATCGCCGGGGACTTCGGCTCGTCAATTCTCGACTCCACGTCCGGTTCCAACACCCTCTCGGGCATCAAGGTCGAGAACGGAGCGCTCGTCGCACGCTGCTACGCGTCGACGAACGGGCAGCAGGGCATCCAGGCCACGAGCGACTCGACCATCATCGGGAATGGCTGCGACGGCAATGGAACGGCGATCGCGAACGGCGCCGGCATCCTCGTGACGAGTTCCGACAACCGGATCGAAGGGAACAACTGCACCGACAACGACATCGGTTTCCGCGCCACCGCCGCGGGCAACTTCATCACCCGCAACGTCTGCTCCGGCAACGGGACGAACTGGGACGTGGCATCGGGGAACGTGTGCCTCGTGGTGAGCGCAACGACAGCGTCGGCGATCCTCGGAAACTCGGGAGGCACCGCCCCCGGCTCCACCGATCCCAACGCCAACTTCACCTACTAACTCCCCTCGCCCGCTCGCCCCGGCACCAGTCCACACGCGGATTCGGTCGATACCCTCACCCC
>JAPKGU010000014.1 GCA_026647565.1 Phycisphaerales bacterium
CCTTTGCCCTTTGCCCTTTGCCCTTTGCCCTTTGCCCTTTGCCATTTGCCATTTGCTATTTGCTATTTGCTATTTGCTATTTGCCATTTGCTATTTGCTCTTTGATCCCCCCGCTCCCCGCGGGCGTTCTCCCATGCGCTCCCCCGATCTCTGACAACCGCACACGCGCCGCACGCCATCGCGAGCGCGCCGCAACGAAACGGGGCCGACAGGTGGTGCACCACGCGTCGGCCCCGGATCGGTTGATCAGAAGCTCATGTTCGGTCTGTCAGCTCTTCTTGAGCTCCCAGATCACATCGCGGTTGTTGAGCTTGGGCATCGGCTGTCCCTTCGTGAACTTGCCCGTACGCACATCGCTCGCTGGCTGCGGGGATGTGGAGCCGTCCGAGTACGAACGGAACGCGTAGAAGTCAGTCTCGGGAGCGGGTGCGCCGGAACGAACGGTGATTGGTTGAGCAGCCATCTTGAGACCTCCGCGGTTTGTGCCGCGTCTGTGGTTGTGGGTGAGAGGGGCGAGGCCCACGAGGGCGTGCCCTTGACCCGTTGTCCGTCGCCGCGTGCCTGGGCCCCGACCCGCGGATACGGTTCACCAGTATCATTGGTTAGTACCTCCTAACTGTTTCGAGCCGGAGGTCGCTGAGCAATCCTCAGCACCGCGCAACACATTGTGAATGCGCGGCTTGCGATCTCGGTCACGCGATCGTCACGTGCCGAGCATGGCGTAGTGCTTCCCTCAGGGCCAGGCCTCCGCAAGCCATGAGAAACCAAGAGCTTGTGTTGCGTCACCTTCGGTGACAGGGGCGTGAGGAAGGGTGCGGGGCGGGCGAAGAGAGCGGCAGAAGTCAGGAAGGCGGGGAGGTGAGGCAAGAGCACCGAGCTTGGTCCCGAGCGACCATCTTCGGTGGCACGATGGAGGGACAGGTCGGGGCCATCTGCCACGGGGCAACAGAAGGTCTGGGCCACCTGCCGGTAGGATGATCGCGGAAGGAGACTGCTGCCCGATGGCTTTGGAAGCGATCTTGAATCGGCCGGGCGTCTATCGGATCGTGCTCGAGGAGTACCCCGAGGGTGTGTACGTGCTCGTGTACGACTCTGTGGAGGCGCCGCGCGGGCCGTGCGAGGATCACCTGCAGGACGACTGGAGTATGGCGAAGCTCGCGGCGTTCGAGGACTACGGCATCACGGATGACCAGTGGAAGGAGATCCCGGATACCCGCTTTAACGGCTGAGGTGTCCCGAGAGCGAGATCTTTGAGGGAGTCGGGTGCCGGGCTACAGGGGCGTCCGGCGGGAACGTTCGGAAGGCAAGAGCACCGATCTTCGCTGCGGCGGCAAAGATGCGGTGGCACGGGAGATCGGGGCCACCTGCCCATCCGCCGTGACAATGGCGGCTTCGGGTTGATCGGCACTCCGTGCTATTCCTTTCCGACCCCAGACTGGCACCGCTCTCCAGAGCGGAGCCATTTTCGCACGCCGTATCCTTCATTTCGCTTTGCTAGTCTCGCCGCGCGCAGTACATTGATCGCTTCACTCGTTTTCACCGATAGTTCGCATCGCCACCTCGCGTCCGTAGCGCTCTCGATAAAGAAAGATCCAAATGCTGAATACTCGAGAACTCCTTGCCATTGCGGTGCTGTCGGGAGCGATGTCAACGGCTCAAACGACAGCGCTCGCTCAGGGTGACCTTCACGAACCCTTGATCTCCACGTCGTTCGAGACGCGCGATGGTTCCTTCGACCGGAGCGTGTGTGAACCGCAGTGGCACTCGTGGGGCGGGGTGCCAGGGCTAGGCGCGTCAATTGATACCGTGGTTATTTGGGACTCGGATGGAGACGGTCCAGCAGTCAAAGAGTTGATTGCGGCCGGAGACTTCCCTGGTTACGCGGGCGAACGATACAACCGATTGGCACGATGGAATGGAATCAACTGGGAACCATTTGGGGCTGCTGCAAACGGAAGTCCATCCAGCTCGTTCGTTTCGTTGTTCGTGTGGCATGAAAATGGAAACAGCTCAGCGCCCTCTCAACTGGTTGCAACCGGAGATTTTACAAAGCTGGGCAGCACAGTCGTCAATCGGATTGCGCGATGGGATGGGACTGCGTGGCATCCTTTGGGTTCTGGATTCACCTCGATCCCCCGCGATATGTGTCTTTGGGACTCTGATGGTCCAGGACCTCTTCCGATGCAGCTCACTGTCGTAGTTGGTTCGGGGGCCAGGCGTTGGGATGGTGCCGCGTGGCAACTTATTGGTGAGGGCGTCTCACTCCCCGGTGGTGTCCCGAGTCTTGACGCGATCACGACCTGGGATCCCGATGGGGATGGTCCACAACCACCAACGCTTGTTGTGGCCGGTAAGTTCAGCGCGGCTGGAACAGTTGCGGCCAGCAACATCGCCATCTGGAACGGAACGCAATGGGAACCGCTCGGCGCTGGTACAGGAGATCAAGTGTGGGATCTGGCAACTTGGGATCAGGATGGCGAGGGGCCGTCGGGTCCGCTGTTGATCGCGTGTGGCGCGTTCACGACTGCCGGCGGTGTTTCCGCTCGACGCATCGCGAGTTGGGATGGAAGTCAATGGAGTCCGCTCAGCACGGGCTTCAACGGCTGGACGGTGTCTTTGGCGACTTGGGATCCGGACGGAGACGGTCCGCAGACAGACCAACTCATTGCCGGTGGAAGTTTCAGTACAGCTGGCGGCGTGCCAGCACCCAACATCGCAAGGTGGGATGGCGTGCAATGGACATCGCTTGGACCCGGATTGTCGGGGAGTCAGGTGAAGGAGATTGTGGGATGGGACATGGATCAGGACACCTCCACACCCGATCAACTCGTAGCGAGTGGGGGCGGACTCGCCGGCGACGTTGATGTGGATGAAGTAGCCCGCTGGGATGGGTCCAAATGGCATCCATTTGGGCTGGGCTTATCCAATGGCGTGAGAGCTTTGATTGAATGGGATCCAGAATCGGCACATGGCGAAAGGAGGGTCGCCGCAGGCGGTTTCTTTCGTAGCGCGGGTGGGGTGGCTGTGAACAAAGTCGCTGCGTGGCTTTCCCGTGAGTGGCAATCGATGGCCGGAGGGGCGCCCTCGGGATCCGTCAGCGCGCTCATCGAATGGGATCCGGACGGCGAGGGCCCGATGATGACACGTCTCATTGCAGCCGGGTCGTTCACGTCGATTGGAGGGCAAGCGCATAACCGAATCTCCCAATGGGATGGAGCGCATTGGTACGGACTGGGTTCTGGAGCAAGCTCTTCTGTCGCCTGTCTCGGTTTATGGGATCCCGATGGTCATGGCCCTCTTTCACAGGCTCTGATAGCTGGCGGCAACTTCGCTCACATCGGTGGCGTCACTGTGAATCGCGTAGGTGCTTGGAACGGGACCGTCTGGCAATCTCTGGGGGGGGGAGTGTTCGGTGGAGATGTTCAGTCTGTCACAAGCTGGGACTTGGACGGACCCGGACCCGCCTCTCCTCACCTGGTGGTCGCGGGTTACATCACCGGCACGGGCAATGGTCTCGCGAAGTTCATTGCTTCCTGGAATGGAGAGCAATGGATGGCGCTCGGCTCCGGCACCAACTCGTCTGTGAACGCGGTCATCTCCTGGGATCCGGATCAAGAGGGGCCGGAGACGCCGCTCCTTATCGCGGGCGGCAGATTCACGACGGCCGGAGGGACTCCCGCCAACTACATCGCTCGCTGGGATGGTTCAAACTGGCTGCCGATGGGAACGGGATTCAACGGCGTTGTGGAGGCGTTGGCGATCTGGGATCCCGATGGCGATGGGTCGCAGTCTCATCAACTGATCGCCGCGGGCGCCTTCACGTCGGCTGGAGCAACGCAAGTCTCTCGCATCGCGCGATGGAATGGATCTGAATGGCTTCCTTTGGGGGACGGGCTCAACGAAACAGTCTATGCCATGGCGTCGTGGGATCCCGATGGTGATGGGCCCATGCCCACACGTCTGGTCGTTGGTGGAGATTTCACTGTCGCAGCCGGCATTCCTGCCGGATACATCGCATGGTGGGGGTGCCCGGTCCCGCCGCCTTGTCCCGCCGATGTCAACGCAGACACACTGGTGGACATCCTTGACTTTCTCGACTTCATCGACGCATTCGGCGCCTGCAATGGGCAGCCCGCGCCATGCGGTGGATCGGCCGGGACCGCAGCCGATTACAACGCCGACACGCTCGTAGATATCCTCGACTTCCTCGACTTTCTTGACAACTTCGGCAACGGCTGCTGATCGCTTCGCATTGTTCGCTCAAAAACTCGAAAACTCCCGAGGCTGGTCCAATGGGGAACACCCTCGCTCACGCTCGGGCTGCTTGTCCCGGCGCAGCCGAGGTGAGCCCCGCAATCCTCGTCCTCACATTATCCAGCGTGTTCATGAAGTTGATGTACGCGTCGTACGGTGAGTCGTACGGCGAGAAGTACTTGTGGACGTCGCCGTCGGCCCAGTACTTCGTGCACATGTAGTAGAAGTGGTCAGAGGTCGTGAGCTTCCGCCAGTCCTCCAGCAGGTACTCGGCCTGGGCCATCGCGGCGCGGTCGCCGGACTTCTCCGCCGCCGCCAGCCCGCGCTTGATCGCGGCTTCCAGCCGGTACGTGTCGTCCAGCGCGTTGGTCTGCATGGCGTTGCCGCGCCAGGCCGTGAGGTCGCGCTCGGTGTCCGCCCATGAGATGTAGTCGTGGACGTCGTAGACGCCGACGGGCTCGAACTGCTTCGCGGCCATGCTCGGCGTGATGAAGTGGTTCTCCGTCGTGCCGTCCGGCTTCTTCGCCACGTCGAAAACGGCCTCGGGGAGCTTCTCCAGGAACTTGAAGATGCCGGTGTCGGCCCACTGGTGCTCGCCGAACGTCTCGTAGTCCATGAAGAGGTTGCAGAGGTAGCCGTCGCCGTTGATCTGGTGGACCCACTGGGCGAACTTCTCCGCGGAGAGGGGCCACTCGGCCCAGCCGCGGTTGCTGAAGCGGAACGCGATGTCGTCCGACAGCCGGTAGTTCTTCAGGAGCACGCTGAACGGCCGCCCGTCGCGCCCCGGCCCCGACACCATGTGCGTCGGAGGCGAGTACACGTAGTTGGGTGACCTGAAGCCGAGCTTGTGGTCGGCGCCCTCGCAGATGATGCCGTGGAACCGGGGCTTCCCGTCCTTGTCCTTCATCTGGGAGACGTGCTGCGCCAGCTCGTTGTTGTAGATCAGCTCGGTGTTGCGGAAGAAGGTCGGCGTCTGCCCGAAGAGGTCCTGGATCCGCTTGGTGTGCATGTCCACCTGGCGGTTGAACTCGTCGCGCGAGTACAGGAACGACAGCGAGTGGTAGTACGTCTCACCGATGAACTCGCAGCACCCGGTGTCGGCGAGCTGCTTGAAGAGGTCGATCACATCGGGGCACCAGGCCTGGAGCTGGTCGAGGCAGACGCCGGTGATGGCGTAGGAGACGCGGAAGTTCCCCTTGTGCCGCTTCACCAGGTCGAGGATCAGCGCCGTCGCGGGGCGATAGCACTTGTCCGCCACCTTCTTCGCGATCGTCTCGTTCTTCAGATTGTCGAAGTAGAAGGGGTCGGCGTCGAAGACCGAGTAGCGGCGGAGGCGGTACGGCTGGTGGACCTGGAAGTAGAAGCAGACGGAGGCCATGGGGGCGTCTCCCGGGGTGAAGTCGTGCAGAGGCAGGGTAGTGACTGCGGGGCGGGAGGACCAAATGGCAAATCGCAAATGGCCGGATGGCAGACAAAGAGAGGGGGCGGAGAACGGGGCAATGGGGAATGGGCAATGGCAGAAAGGGAGGCACAGAGAGTCAGCAGGCGTTGGAGCGCTTGCGTCTGGCCATTGCCCATTGCCTATTGACCATTGCCCTCTTCGGCTCAGTCCGCGCAGATCAGCGGCTCGTCCGGCGGCAGGTGCCAGATCGCCTGCTTGTGCCGCCCCTCGTCGACGTACCAGCGCACCATCCGGGCGATCCCCTCGGTCAGCGGGATCGGGGGCTTGAAGCCCGCCGCGGCCAGCTTGTCCGCCTCGAACCGCGTCTCCGTGCCCGCGAGCTTCTTCACCCGCGCCGATGAGACCGGCAGGTTCTTGCCCGTGAGCTTGATCACGACGTCAAAGGGCAGCGCCAGCAACAGGCCCAGGCCCATCGGCACGGAGAACGCAGGGAACTTCCGACCGAGCGCCGTGTAGATCGCCTCGGCGATCTTCCGGCTCGTGAGGTCGGGCTTATCGATGTAGTTGAAGATGTCGAACGCCGCGCGCTCCGACTCGGGCCGCATCCACAGGAAGTTCGTCGCGCTGACGATGTTCTCGACGTACGACAGGGACTTGATGTTCGAGCCGGGGCCGATCTGCACGTACCGCTTGTTGTGGACCTGGCGGATCAGCGAGTACATGTTGGCGAAGTTGCGCGGGCCGAAGGTGATCGTCGGGCGGATGATCAGGGCGCGACGCCCCTCGCCCTTGTCCGCCCACGGCTTGATCGCCCTCTCACCCGCGAGCTTGGAGGCGCCGTAGGGAGAGTTCGGCGCGGTCGGCGAATCCTCGCGCAGCGGCGGCTTCGAGTCCCCGAACACGGCGCACGAGGAATAGAAGCACAGGTCGCGGATCCCGTGCGCGTCCATCGCCTCGCAGATGTTGCGGGTGCCCGTCTCGTTCACGGCGAAGTACGTGCCCTCGGCGATGCCGAAGTCGTGATGGGCCGCGGCAAGCGCCAGCACCCGCTCGCACCCCGCCATGGACCGCTGAACGTGCGCCTTGTCGCGCACGTCGCCCTTCACATAGGTGGCGTTCTTGAGGGGGAACGGGGGTTCGATGAGGTCGTAGATGACCAGAGAGTGCCCGGCCTGCGTCAGCAGGTCGTGGAAGTACGAGCCGATGAAGCCGGAGCCGCCTGTGATGAAGATTCGCACGCCGAGCGTCTCCCAAACCAACTCGCGCCGGTGCGCAGCCACCGGAGCGGGCGAAAGAGTATGGTCGGCCAACGGAACGAGGGGCTGAAATCGGTGTCCGTTCGGAGAAGAAGTTTCTGCGAAGTGCTGGGAGCACGGTTGGGCAAGGTTTGCGCTGCGGCGCCCCGGCACGGGTCTCCGGCAGCCCGATCGCCTCGCCGACGCGCGGCGTTTCCGTGCCGCCAAGCGGGACCATTGAAATAGCACGGCACTTCGAGGCGAACTCCCACCCACGCGGACCGATAAGGAGGGTCCCGCAGTTGGACCGAGCGGCATCGCCGCTCAGGAGTGGCACGGCATGGGATGGGAAGGCTGGTTCGTCGTCGGAATGATCGCGCTGGTCCTGGGCGCGCTCGTCACCAACCGGGTCGGCGCGGACATCGTGCTGGTCGGGAGTGTCACGGTGATCGTCCTGGTGGACATCCTCACCGGGCCCGACTCCCACATCCTCTCCACGAAAGAGGCCCTGGTTGGCATGTCCAACGAGGGCATGCTCACGGTCGCCATCATGTACGTGGTCGTGAAGGGGCTGAGCGAGACCGGCGCCGTGGGCTGGATCGGCCAGAAGGTGCTCGGACGTCCCAAGTCCCTGCTCGGGGCGCAGCTGCGGATGCTCTTTCCCGTCACGGCGCTCTCGGCGTTCCTGAACAACACACCGCTGGTGGCGATGTTCATCCCCGTGATCAACGACTGGTGCAAGCGCCAGGGGATCAGCCCGTCGAGACTCATGATGCCGCTGTCCTACGCCGCGATCCTGGGCGGCACGTGCACGCTGATCGGCACGAGCACCAACCTCGTGGTCGCCGGGCTCTGGGTCGAGCACTTCAAGGACCGCCCCGCCATCGGGTTCTTCGAGATCGCGTGGATCGGAGTGCCTTGTGCGATTGTCGGCATGACCTACCTGATCTTCGCGGGACGCCTGATGATTCCGGAGCGCAAGCCGGTGCTGGACATCGGACAGGATCCCAGGTCCTACACCCTTGAGATGGAGGTCGAAGCCGGATCCGGCCTGGTCGGTCGAACGATCGAGCAGGCGGGGCTTCGGCACCTTCCGGGGCTGTACCTGGCCGAGATCGAGCGTGGCGGCCAGTCGCTCCCGGCAGTCGGGCCCGACGAGAAGCTCTTCGCCGAGGACCGTCTCGTCTTCGTCGGTGTGGTCGAGTCGATCGTGGAGCTCCAGAAGATCCGCGGGCTTCGACCCGCGACGAACCAGACCGTCAAGCTGAACGCCCCGCGCCCCCAGCGCTGCCTCATCGAGGCGGTCGTGTCCAACACAAGCCCGCTGGTCGGCCAGAGCGTGCGCGAGGGTCGATTCCGGACGGTCTACAACGCCGTCGTGATCGCCGTCGCTCGAAACGGCGAACGAATCACCGACCGAAAGATCGGCGACATCGTCCTCAAGGCCGGCGACACGCTGCTGCTCGAAGCCCACAAGAGCTTCCAGGAGCAGCACCGGAACAGCCGCGACTTCTTCCTCGTCTCCGCGGTCGAGAACTCCACGCGCCCGCGCCACGAGAAAGCGCTGCTCGCGATCGGGATCATGGCCGGGATGATCCTGCTGGCGACCTTCGGCGAGCCGCTCGGCGTCTCGACGATCCACGCCGCGGCGCTCGGCGCAGGGCTCATGCTCCTGACGCGCTGCTGCACCGGCCCCGAGGCCAGGTCGAGCGTCGACTGGCAGGTCCTGGTCGTGATCGCCTCCGGATTCGCCCTCGGCCGCGCGCTCGAGGTCACCGGCGCCGCCGACGTCATCGCGGCCCAGATGATCGCGATCGCAGGCGGAAACCCGTGGGTCACGCTCGCCATGGTCTATCTCACCACGATGATGTTCACCGAGTTGATCACGAACAATGCCGCGGCGGCGCTCATCTTCCCCATCGCCGTCGGCGCCGCGGGCAAGCTCGGGGCCGACCCGCTCCCCTTCGCGATCTCGATCATGATGGCCGCGTCCGCGTGCTTCTCCACGCCGATCGGCTATCAGACGAACCTGATGGTGATGTCGCCCGGTGGATACAAGTTCAGCGACTACCTTCGCGTCGGCATCCCGCTGAACCTGCTCATGGCAGTCACCACGATCGCGCTGGTGCCGATCATCTGGCCGCTCGTGTGAAGCCGGGCGAGGGAGGGGAAGCGCTGGGTGCTTGGCGCTGGGGGAAAGCAGCCGCGGCGTGACGCGTGCGTATGAGGATCCTGAGCCAGTGCGCGCGTGATGCGGCCTCGCTCGGGAGCTTCGGCCATGGGACGTCATCGCGGCGTGTTCGTGTGCGGGATGGTGGCTGGGATCGGCGTTGCGGCCGCGGGCGCGATGCTCGGGGTTGGTCGTGGGCAGCCCGAAGACCGGATCGTCGGGCTCGCGGCAACGGATGAGAAGCTGTTCCGGGTATGGGAGTCGGGGAGGATCGAGTTCCTCGTCGTGGACCTCGACAGTGGCACGGCGGAGGGCGTACCGGACTGGACGCCGGTGCAGATCGATACGACGAGGATGTGGGATTCGAGGGGCAAGGCGATCAGGAAGAAGTAGGGAAAGCGAAGAGCGAAGAGCGAGAGAGTCCGTTCGTTCTGCTCGCGGTTCGGGAGGCGATTCGCACCGCTCTGGAGAGCGGTGCCACCATGGAATCAGAGTTCGGCGAGGCGGCGGGCGGTTTCCTGCTCGAGGAGCGCGCTGAACATCGGTGCCAGATCGCCCGCGAGGATGTCGCGGAGCTGGAGCTTCTCGTCGAGGCGCTGGTCGGCGACGATGCCCTCCTGGTAGCGGTACGTGCGGATCTTCTCCGACCGCTCGCCGGTGCCGATCTGGCTGTTGCGTGCTGCGGTGCGCTCCGCCTGCTTTTTCTGACGCTCCAACTCGTGGACGCGCGCGATCAACAGCCGCCTGGCTCGCTCACGATTCTGCTGGAGCGACTTGGACTCCTGCATTCGGACCTCGATGCCGGTTGGATTGTGGACCAGATGGCACGCGGTGGTGACCTTGTTGACGTTCTGGCCGCCGGGCCCCTGCGCCGTCGTGAGGTGCTCCGTCACGTCCTTCTCCCAGTCGATCCTGACGTCGACCTCCTCCGGCTCGGGAAGGACGGCGACGGTGGCCGTTGAGGTGTGAATGCGACCCTGGGTCTCCGTCGCGGGCACACGCTTGACGGAGTGGACGCCGGCCTCGAAGGACATCTCGGACCAGACACCCTCACCCCGAACGTTGATCACGGCGTGCCGCACGCCCCCCACCGTCGGCTCGGGCGTCAGCTCCATCGTTTCGGACTGCCACCCTCGCTTCGACGCGTATCGTGCGTACATCTCCATGAGGTCGCGGCACCAGAGCGTCGCCTCGTCGCCGCCCGTGCCGGCTCGAAGCTCCAGGATGATCGATCCCACGCGTCGATCGTCGGTCGTCACGAGCGAGCTCTTCACCTCGGCGAGCAGCGACGCCGACTCCGATTCCAGACGCGGAATCTCCTCCCTCGCAATCGGTCCGAGCTCGGGATCCGCAAGGATCGCTCGAAGCTCGGCCTGCTCCGAGGCGAGTCGCTTCAGCCGGCGCCAGCCGTCAACAACCGGCTGACTGGCCGCGCGTCGGATGGACAGGTCACGGACCCTCCTGTGATCGGCGAGGACGGCCGGTTCCAAGAGGTCCGCCTCGATGCGGGCGTGCTGATTCTCCAGCTCGTCGAGCTTTGCGCGAACGGTCTCGGGGAGCGTGAGGAGTGGGTCGGGCATCAGGAACCGAGCGGTCGGAATATGAATGTGCGCGTGCCGATCGCCCAATCATTGCATGTCGGAATGCCGCCGACGCAGCGTCGAGCGTCGAGAGATGTAGAATCGCGGGCCTCGGAGATGCTGCAGCGGTTCAGGAAGCGGCAGGAGCGGCGGCCGGATGCCGCGGAGGATGAACGCGTGGGCGATGCGATCACGGTCAGCAAAGTGCGGAAGACCTTCGGATCGAAGGTCGCCGTGGAGGGGATGGACCTCCGGGTCGGCAAGGGAGAGCTGGTCGGCTTCATCGGTCCGAACGGCGCCGGGAAGACGACCACGATCCGGATGATCATGTCGATCATCTTCCCTGACTCCGGAACGCTCTCCGTCCTCGGAAAGCCGAGCGCGGTGGAGTCAAAGGACCGCATCGGCTACCTGCCCGAGGAACGCGGCCTCTACCGGAAGATGAAGGTCGGCGCGTTCCTGTGCCACATGGCCCAGTTGAAGGGTGCGCCACCGACCGACCTCAAGCGCAAGGTCTATACCTGGCTCGATCGCGTCGGGCTGGCGGACTGCTACAAGAAGAAGTGCGAGGAGCTGTCCAAGGGCATGCAGCAGAAGGTGCAGTTCCTCTCCGCGATCATGCACGACCCCGACCTGCTGATCCTTGACGAGCCCTTCAGCGGCCTCGATCCTGTCAACATGCGTCTGCTTCGCGACCTGTTCCTCGAGCAGCACCGGATGGGACGGACGATCATCTTCTCCACGCACCAGATGCACCAGGCCGAGCAGCTGTGCGACCGCATCGTCATGATCAACCGAGGGCAGAAGGTCCTGGACTCCACGCTCCCCGAGATCCGATCGCAGCACGACCCTCGGACCCTGCTCGTCGAGCCGCTGACGCCCGAGGGCGCGGCCCGCCTTTTGTCGATGCCGTGGGTCCGTGAGATCGCGGATCAGGACGGCGTGCTCGAGGTCGCAATCGCGGACAACATGACGCCGCAAGACGCCATCCAACGCATCGTCGAGAGCGTGCCGGTGGCGCGCGTCCAACTGCGCCGCCCCACGCTCGAGGACATCTTTGTTGAGATCGCACAGGGCGAAGGCCAGAGCGCCGAAGACGTGCGCCAGTCGCTCCGGTCGGGTGTCAAGGCGGAGGTGGAGGCATGAGAAAGATCATCCGCGTCGCGGCCCGCGAGTTCGCGTCGACCGCGCTGACCAAGGGCTTCATCATCGGCGCGTTCGTCGTGCCGATCGTGATGATGGGCCTCTTCTTCGTCCTCATGCCCATCCTGATGACCGAGAAGGCGCCGAAGGTCACCGGCACCGTCGCCATCGTCGATCCGACCGGCGTCGTCCTTCCCGCGATCCGGGAAGGCATGTCGCCCGAGGCGATCCAGAAGCGGCAGGAGCAACGCGAGGCACGGATGAAGGAGGCCTTCGGCAAGACAGCGCCCAAGGGGCTGGTCTCCGAGGGACAGATGGACATGGCGGCAAAGGCCGCTGCGTCGAGCGAGCCGAAGACCGACCTGACTCTCGAGATCCTGGACGCGGCCTCGGACATCGAGAAGGAGAAAGAGCCGCTCAAGAGCGGCACCGCGCAGGACGGTGGCCGCCTCGTCCTCGTCGCGATCCAACCGAACGCCGTGACCCGATCGACCCCGGAAGAGCCGTACGGAAGCTTCGATCTGTTCGTGAAGCCCAAGCTCGACGATCGCGTCAGCGGCGACATCCGGAGCGTCGTCGGCGACGCGATCCTCGACGCTCGCATCCGAGCCGCGGGACAGGACCCAGAGTTCATCAAGGCGCTCTCGCGTGTGGACCGCCCGGACGCCGTGACCGTGAGCAAGGAGGGCGAGAAGAAGCAGAGCGAGTGGCAGATCTTCCTGCCGTTCGGTTTCATGGCCTTGATCATGATCTCCGTCATGGTCGGGGGCCAGTACCTCCTCACCACGACCATCGAGGAGAAGTCGAACCGCATCGTCGAGGTCATCCTGAGCGCCGTTTCGCCCATGGAGCTCATGACGGGCAAGATCGTCGGCCAGATGGGCGTCGGGTTGGCGCTCCTGCTGATGTACGGCGCCGTCGGCGGCGGCGCCCTGTTCGCCTTCGCCATGCTCTCGGTGCTCTCGCCGCTCAACGCGATTCTCCTCGTCGTGTACTTCATCCTCGCATACTTCATGATCGCGTCGATGATGGCCGCGATCGGCGCCGCGGTGAACGACCTGCGCGAGGCCCAGTCACTCATGACCCCGGTCGTGCTCGTGACGATGCTGCCGTACCTTCTCTGGCTCCCGATCTCGCGCGACCCGAACGGCATGTTCGCGACCGTCGCTGGGCTGCTGCCCCCGATCAGCCCGTTCGTCATGGTGCTGCGCCTCAACTCGACCGATCCGCCGCCGATGTGGCAGGTTCCCGCATCGATCGCGATCAACGTGGTCGCGGTCTATGTCATGCTGCGACTGACCGCCAAGATCTTCCGCGTGGGGCTGCTCATGTACGGCAAGCCGCCGAACCTCTCGACCCTCATCAAGTGGGTGAGGATGGCGTGAGCCGGAAGCAGGGACAAAGGGACGGGGGGACAAAGGGGCAAAGGGATCTGAGCCCTGAGCCATCGGATCGGCACGGCCAGCTGGATCGGCACGACCTGTATGAGGCGTGCGTGCAGTCGCCCGAGGACCTTGTCGGCATGATCGCGGGGATGCACGGAGGTGCGTGCCGCGTGCTCGGCGAGGACTTTGCGGGGACCGCGGCGCTGTCGCTCCGGTGGGCCGACTCGGACGCGAAGCGCCGATCGATCGCCATCGACCTCGACGCGGAGGCGCTCCGCCGCCACGGCGAGCACCCTCGCGTGCTGAGGATCAATCGCGACGTGCTCCGCGTGCGACCGGACGAGCGTCTGCGCTGCGACGCGATCTTCGTCGGCAACTTCTCCATCGGATACCTGCACGACCGGCGCGAGCTGGTGCGTTACCTGGCACGCAGCGCCGGGCGGCTCAAGCGACGCGGCATCTTTGTCTGCGACACCTACGGCGGCGCGTCGACGTTCACAACCGGGCACGTGCAGCGGGAGCACCGGCTGCCGGACGGACGCCGCGTGATCTACACGTGGGAGCAGCGCGAGGCCGACCCCATCAGCGGCCTCGTCACCAACGCGATGCACTTCCAGGTCGATCGCGACGGTGATGTTGAGGCGATCTTCGCCGATGCGTTCGTGTACCACTGGCGGGTGTGGAGCATCCCCGAGCTGGCCGACGCGATGGAAGAGGCCGGGTTCCGCTCGTTCGACGTGTTCGACAAGGTGCCGAGCGCCGTTGACCAGACCGGGCGCGTGTACATGGCGCCCGTCGAGCACGGCGAGTCGCTCGAGGAGAGCTTCATCGCCTGCGTCTGCGCCCGCGTGTAAGGGACCGGATCGGGTGCGACGCGCGGGGCCGCCCGAATCTATGACCGTTCATCCGGATGAATGGATATACTGAGCCGGATCCGGGCGTGCGCCCCGGACGCGAACAGGAACGCGCTGATCCATGCACATCTCCGAGCACATCAGGCAGCGCGGCACCACGTTCTCGTTCGAGTTCTTCCCGCCCCGCACGCCCGAGGCCGCCGAGTCGCTTTTCCAGGCCATCGCCGACCTCACGCCGCTCAAGCCGTCGTTCGTGTCCGTGACGTACGGCGCGGGCGGATCGACCCGCGAGCTGACCCGCGATCTGGTCGTACGGATCAAGCGCGAGACGACGCTCGATCCGGTGCCCCATCTGACGTGCGTCGGACACTCCGAAGCGGAGCTGCGCGAGATCATCGAGCGTTACGCGCACGCGGGCGTCGGCAACATCATGGCCCTTCGGGGTGACAGACCCAAGGACGGAAACGGCGAGGGCCACTTCTCGTTCGCCTCAGAGCTTGTGGGACTGATCAGAGGCATGAACGGCGCGGGCCTGCATCCCGACCGCAGCGGATTCGGAATCGGCGTCGCGGGGTACCCCGAGGGTCACCACGAGACACCGAACCGGATGCTCGAGATGGATCGTCTCAAGGCAAAGGTGGACGCTGGAGCCGACTTCATCGTGACCCAGCTCTTCTTCGACAACCGCGACTTCTACGACTTCCGCGATCGGTGCGACCTCGCGGGAATCCGGGTCCCGATCATCGCCGGGATCATGCCGATCACGTCGGCGGAAGGCATGAAACGCATGGCGGAGCTGGCGCTCGGCGCTCGGTACCCCGCGCCGCTCGTGCGTGCGATCAACCGAACCGGCGGAAGCCCCGATGGCGTCCGGCGCGTCGGCGTGCACTGGGCGACCGAGCAGTGCCGCGACCTCTTGGATCACCACGTCGCGGGGATCCACTTCTACACCCTGAATCGCTCCACGGCGACGCGCGAGGTGTACACGACGCTGGGGGTCACGGACTCCACGATGCTGGCGGCCGGGGGGGGGTCCTGGAGGTGAGGGGCGGGTTGACCGGGCGGAACCGACTTCTACTATGTATCCGGATAAACGGATGAAACGACCGACACCCCTCCAACCCGCGCGGCCATTGGTCGACCTCCTCGGCGATGTGTCGGAGATGGTCCGTCTGCGCGTGCTGCGGATCCTGGAGCGCGAGGAGCTGTCGGTCGGCGAGGTGGCGCAGGTGGTGCAGCTACCCCAGTCGACCGTGAGCCGCCACCTGAAGATCCTGGCCGAGGGCGGATGGGTCGTGAAGCGGGCGTCGGGGACGGCGATGCTGTACCGGCTGGTGCTTGACGAGCTTTCGCCGGCGTCGCGGGCGCTCTGGGTGACGATCCGGGAGAACCTGGGTTCGGGGCCCGGCGCGGCGCAGGCGTCGGAGTTGGCGGGGGACGCGCGTCGCCTTGAGGCGGTGATCGCGGAGCGGGCGGCGGATCCGCAGTCGTTCTTCGGGCGCGTGGCGGGCGAGTGGGACAGCATCCGGAGCGAGTGGTTCGGCGAACGCTTCACGCCGATGTCGCTGCTCTCGCTCCTGCCATCATCGTGGACGGTCGCGGACCTCGGGTGCGGCACGGGGAACGTGGCGGAGCTGCTGGCGCCGGTGGTGAAGCGGGTGCACGCGGTCGATCAGTCGGGGCCGATGCTGAGCGCGGCGCGGAAGCGGCTCGCGGGCGCGGGCAATGTCTCGTTCCACGAGGGTTCGCTGGAAGCATTGCCCCTGGCGAATGGGAGCGTGGACGCGTGCGTGGCGGTGCTGGTGCTGCACCACGTCTCGTCGCCTGCGCGGGCGATTTCCGAGATGCGGCGGGTGCTGAGGCCGGCGGGACGAGGGGGGATCGGGGGCGGGGTGGCGCTCATCGTGGACATGCTCGAGCATGATCGCGCGGAATATCGGCATGTGATGGCGCACAAGCACCTGGGGTTCGAGGCGCGGGCGGTGCAGAAGATGTGCCGCGACGCGGGGTTCGGGGATGTGAGCGTGCGCGACCTGCCCGCGGAGCCGTCGGCGAAGGGCCCCGGCTTGTTTGCGGCGGTGGCGAGAGTTGACTGAGTGTGAACCTGATCGCGCGGCCGGCGCCGGGTGATCGATGACTGGAACCTGAATCGAGGAGATTTCCATGACGGCAGTGATGACGAGGCCGGCGAGCGGCGCGGCGACCAAGATCGACTTCAAGGTGAGGGACCTCTCGCTTGCGCCGCTGGGTCGGCACGAGATCCGTCTGGCGGAGCACGAGATGCCGGGGCTGATGGCGCTTCGGGAGCGATACAAGGGCTCGCAGCCGCTGAAGGGCGCACGGATCATGGGTTCGCTGCACATGACCGTTCAGACAGCGGTGCTGATCGAGACGCTGGTGCTGCTCGGCGCGGACGTGCGGTGGGTGTCCTGCAACATCTTCAGCACGCAGGACCACGCGGCGGCGGCGGTGGTTGTCGGCCGCCCGGAGACGGGCGGCACGGCGGCGAGCCCCAAGGGGACGCCGGTCTTCGCGTGGAAGGGCGAGACGCTGGAGGAGTACTGGTGGTGCACGGAGCAGGCGTTCGTGTGGCCGGACGGCGCCGGACCGAACATGATCCTGGACGACGGCGGCGACGCGACGATGCTGGTGCACAAGGGGACGGAGTATGAGAAGGCGGGGAAGGTGCCCGCGTTCAATCCGGCGACCGAGCCCGCTGAGTGGGGCGTGATCCTGGAGCTGCTGCGCAAGTCGCTGGCGGCCGATCCGAATCGGTGGACGCGCATCGGCAAGGCGATCAAGGGCGTCTCTGAGGAGACGACGACGGGCGTGCACCGGCTGTACGAGATGCACAAGGCGGGGACGCTTCTCTTCCCGGCGATCAATGTGAACGACAGCGTGACGAAGAGCAAGTTCGACAACCTGTACGGCTGCCGCCACTCGCTGCTGGATGGGCTCAATCGCGCGACGGACGTGATGCTGTCGGGCAAGGTGGCGGTGGTGTGCGGGTATGGAGATGTGGGGAAGGGATGCTGCCAGTCGCTGCGCGGGCAGGGCTGCCGCGTGATCGTGACGGAGATCGATCCGATCTGTGCGCTGCAGGCGGCGATGGAGGGGTACCAGGTCGCGCCGCTGGAGGACTTTGTCGAGACGGCGGACGTGTTCATCACGACGACGGGGAACAAGGACATCATCACGGCGCAGCACATGGCGCGGATGAAGGACAAGGCCGTCGTCGGGAACATCGGTCACTTCGACAACGAGATCGACATGGCGGGGCTTGCGAAGGTGCCGGGCGTGAAGCGGGTGAACATCAAGCCGCAGTACGACGAGTGGGTCTTCCCGGCGGGTGGCGGGAGGCCTGAGCGTTCGGTGCTGATCCTGGCCGAGGGGCGGCTTTTGAACCTCGGGTGCGCGACGGGGCATCCGTCGTTCGTGATGTCGGCCTCGTTCACGAACCAGGTGCTGGCGCAGATCGAGCTGTTCGCGAACACGTCGAAGTACGAGAAGAAGGTGTACGTGCTGCCGAAGAAGCTGGACGAGGAGGTCGCGCGTCTGCACCTTGCGAAGCTGGGCGTGAAGCTGACGAAGCTGTCGAAGGAGCAGGCGGATTACATCGGTGTGCCGGTGGACGGGCCTTACAAGGCGGAGCACTACAGGTACTGATCGGGCAGGGACTTAGGTGACGCGGTTGTGTGATGGGTACGTGCCGCCGCGCGGATCGAGCGTCCGCGCGGCTTTCTCTTTCATGGAACGTGTGTCGATTCGGTAGAGTTTGCACGCCACGTCGACGGATCGCGTGCGAGTGCGCATCCGTTGGATGACCCGGCTCGGTCACCGCTCAGGAGAGCTTCTCATGCGGACTCGGATGTGGATCAATGGATCAGCGATTCTGGTCTCGAGCGTGGTCTCGGCGGCGGGCCTCATGACGCTCGCGTCGGGGTGCGCGGGAACTCACCAGTCAAAGCCCGGCCCCGAGGCGAGGAAGGCGGCAGAGCCCGCGCGGATCTATGACGGAAACGCGGGTTACGCGCGGACGGTGACGACGGAATCGGCCGAGGCGCAGCAGTGGTTCAACCAGGGCATCCAGTTGCTCTACGGGTTCAATCATGACGAGGCGATCCGGTCGTTCCACAAGGCGGCGGAGATCGATCCGGAGTGCGCGATGGCGTGGTGGGGCGTCGCGTGCGCGCACGGAATGCACATCAACAACCCGGTGATGGGCGAGGAGCAGTCGCGCCTGGCGTACGAGGCCGCGCAGGAGGCGCTGGCGCGGCTGGATGGGGAGACGGCCGTGGAGCGGGCGCTGGTGGAGGCGGTGTCGCGCCGGTACGCGTGGCCCGTGCCGGAGGACCGGTCGGCGCTGGATGAGGCGTACGCGAGCGCGATGGGGGATGTCTACAGGGCGTTCCCGGGCGATGCCGATGTCGGCGCGCTGTACGCGGAGTCGATGATGGACCTGCAGCCGTGGGACCTCTGGACGCACGACGGAGAGCCGAAGAAGCGGGCGCTCGAGATCGTCGAGGTGCTTGAGAAGACGATGGCGATCGCGCCGGACCATCCGGGCGCGAACCACTTCTACATCCACGCGATCGAGGCCTCGCCTTGGCCGGAGAAGGGAACCGCGGCGGCGGAGCGGCTGGGCGGACTCGTGCCGGGGTCGGGGCACCTCGTGCACATGCCGTCGCATATTTACATCCGGACGGGGCGGTACGCGGACGCCGCGGACTCGAACGTGAGGGCGATCGAGGCGGACGAGGCGTACTTCGCCAAGGCGCCGGCGCCCGACTTCTACTCGCTGTACTACATGCACAACACGCACTTCCTGGCGTACGCGGCGATGATGGAGGGGCGCCGCGACACGGCGCTAGCCGCGGCACGGAAGATCGAGACGAACATCCCCGAGTCGTTCCTGAAGGAGCGTGTGAAGATCGCGGACGGGTTCATGCCGACGACGCTGCAGGTCATGGTGCGTTTCGGGATGTGGGAGGAGATCCTTGAGGAGCCCGCGCCGCCGAAGTGGCGCAAGGTGAGCGTGATGGAGCACCACTTCGCGCGGACGGTGGCGCTGGCGAATCTCGATCGGACGCGCGAGGCGCGGCAGGAGCTGAAGAAGCTCGAGCGTGCGACCAAGGGGCTGGAGGACGGCTGGTTCATGGGGAACAACGCGGCGTCGCACATCGCCACGATCGCGACGGAGATGGCCAAGGGCGAGGTGCTGTTCCGCGAGGGGAAGCGCGACGAGGCGTTCGTGCACCTGCGGAAGGCGGTCGAGAACGAGATGGCGATGACGTACGACGAGCCGCCGGGCTGGATGTTGCCGGTGCGGCATGCGCTGGGCGCGCTGCTGCTGGCGGATGGGCGGGCGACGGAGGCGGAGCAGGTCTATCGCGAGGATCTGGCGCGGCATCCGAACAACGGGTGGTCGCTGCTGGGGCTCCGGCAGAGTCTTAAGGCACAGGGGAAACCCACGGATGTGGACGGGCTTGATCAGCGGTTCGCGGCGGCGTGGGCCCGGGCGGATGTGACGCCCCATGCTTCGTGTTATTGCAGCCCGGAGTGAGAGAGCGGTTCACGGATGTTCGCCGAGGTCGACGATGGCGCAGGCTTGAACGATGTTCAGGCCCAGGCGCTCGGCCTCGGCGATGACGCGTGGGCCGTCGGCGCCGGGGTTGAGCCAGACCTCGGCGACGTCGCGCCGAGCGGCGATCTCGGCCATGACGGACTCCCCCACTTCCGGAGGCAGGTATACGAGGGCGCGATCGAACGGGCCGCGGGGGGCCGCGACGGAGGCGTGGGCCTCGACCCCCTCGATCATGCGTTCGTGGGGATTGACAGGAACGACCTCGTGGCCTTGACGCAGGTAGGCACGAACGGCCTTGTTACCGAACTTGGAGTGGTTGTTCGAGGCGCCGATGACCATGACGCGCATGGTGTGCTCCGTGTGGGGTCTTGGATGCGTGACGAGGTCCGGGCGTGACGCCCGGATCGGTCTGGTGACGTGGTGGGCCGAGGGCGTTACCCTAGACGCTCGTCGCCGGGACGGATCCCGGACGCGGCGAGGGCGTTCGGGCTTCGGCGGCCCGGGCGTCGGGTTCAGCCGGCGCCTGGAGGCCCGATCCGATGAGCGTTGTTGCAAAGGACACCATCGCGTACTTCTCGATGGAGATCGGACTCCGGGCGGATGTACCGACGTACTCGGGAGGTCTTGGGATCCTGGCGGGGGACTCGATCCGCGCGGCGGCGGACCTCGGGCTGCCGATGTGCGCCGTGACGCTGCTCTACCGCAAGGGCTACTTCACGCAGAAACTGGACGAGCACGGAAAGCAGACCGAGGTGCCGACCGATTGGAGCCCCGAGTCGGTTCTCCAGCCGATGGAGCCACGGATCAGCGTCCCCGTTGAGGGCCGCAACGTCTTCGTGCGCGCCTTCTGCCTGCACGTGCACGGCGTGAACGGGCACCGCGTGCCGGTCTACTTCCTCGACACCGACCTTGAGTCCAACGCCCCCGAAGATCGCGCCATCACGCACAGTCTCTACGGCGGAGACGCCGTCCACCGGATCAAGCAGGAGACCATCCTCGGCATCGGCGGCAGACGGATGCTCCGAGCGATCGGGCACGACGTGACGGTGTTCCACATGAACGAGGGGCACGCGTCGTTCCTGACGGTGGAGCTGCTCAGCGAGTACATCTGCCGCACAGGGCGAGACGCGATCGACTACGACGCGCTCTCGTATGTGCGCCCGCGCTGCGTCTTCACGACCCACACGCCGATCGCGGCCGGGCATGACCGGTTCGCAATCGAGGAGGTTCGGCGGATCGTGGGCGATCACCCGGTGTTCCACAGGCCGGATATCTACGGCGAGGACGGGGTGCTGAACACGACGCGGCTGGCGATGAACCTCAGCAAGTACTCGAACGGCGTGGCGAAGAAGCACGGCGAGGTCAGCCGCGCGATGTTCCCCGGGTACCGAATCGACTCGATCACGAACGGCGTGCACGCCGCCACGTGGGCGTCGCCCGCGATGGCCAGGGTGTTCGACGAGCACATCCCGGGTTGGCGCCGGAGCAACAGCGAGCTCCGCGGGGCGCTCGGGATCGCGCCCGACCGCCTCTGGGCGGCCCACATGGAATGCAAGCGGGCGATGACCGATCGCGTGCGCCGGGACACGGGTATCGAGATGGACCCGGACGTGCTGACGCTCGGGTTCGCTCGGCGCGTGACGGCATACAAGCGCACGGATCTCCTGCTCTCCGACTCCGAGCGACTCTCCCGGATCGCCCGTGAAATCGGCCCGATCCAGATCGTGTACGCGGGCAAGGCCCATCCGCACGACGGCATCGGTAAGTCGATGATCGAGCGGGTGCACGCGTCCATCGGCTCCATGAGAGACCACGTCCGCATCGCCTTCCTCCCGAACTACAACATCGAACTCGGCGCGATCCTCACCGCGGGCACGGACGTGTGGGTCAATCTGCCGGAGCCGCCACTGGAAGCGTCGGGCACGAGCGGAATGAAGGCGGCTCTGAACGGCGTGCCATCGCTGTCCACGGCGGACGGCTGGTGGATCGAAGGGATGATCGAGAACGTCACCGGATGGACGATCGGGAGCGAGGCGCGCATCGGCGAGCAGCGCGACCACGCCGCCGACAGGGATCTGGTCTACGCGAAGCTCGAGCAATCGGTGGTGCCGATGTATTACCGTGACCGGGCTCGGTTCATCTCCATCATGCAGCACGCCATCGCGTTGAACGGGTCGTACTTCACGACCCAGCGGATGATGCGCGACTACGCGCTGAGGGCGTACTTTGGGTGAGCGGCGCAAGGCGTCGGAGCGCGGATGATGCAGAGTGTTCCCATGTGCCTGTCGCTGGCGGGGATCGCGCCCGAGGGTGTGGGTGCGCGGGAGGGGCCGCGCGGGTTGATCGACTGGGCGGCGCGGAGCGGCGTAAGGGGTGTGCGACTCGACGGGGGCGCAAAGGGGCTGCGGGCGCGGGAGCTGGACCGGAGCGGGCGCCGCGACCTGGCGTCGCTGCTGCGCCGGCTGGAGCTTCGGTTTGCCGGGATCGACCTCTGGATTCCGGCGGAGCATTTCACGGATCCGAACCACGCGGGGCGCGCGGTGGATGCCGTGATCGCGACGATCGGCTTGTGCACTGATCTTGCGACGCTGGGGCTGTCGGTGGCGGGGAGGTCGGTGTCGATCGTGCTGCCGAAGGGGGCGGATGAGGTGGCACGGGCAATCGAGGCAGCCGCCGAACGGGCGGGCGTGAGGATTGCGGATCATGGAGAGGGTGCGGAGCCGCGGGCGGCGCCGGGGGGCGCGGTGGGGGTCGGGCTGGATGCGGCGGCGCTGCTGTTGCGGTCGATCGATCCGGTGGCGGAGGTCTCCCGGATGGCCGGCGCGTCGGGTTCGCGTCTTGTGTCGGCACGGGCGACGGACACAGACGGGATTGGAAGGGTGGCGCTCGGCGACGGGAGATTGGATATCGCGGCGTATGCCGCGGCGCTCTCGATCGCGCGGGGACCACGCATCGACGCGGGTGACGTGGTGCTGGACCTGCGCGGCGTGAGAGATCAGGGCGCGGCGCTGGAGCGCGGATTGGCTGCGTGGGTCTCGACCGGGATTGGGAGCGTGTGAGCGTCCGACTACGATCGGCCATGTCACAGGCGATGGATCGGCGAGCGGATCGGGGCGGGGAGGCGCGAGAGAGGGGGCACGGGCGGGCCCGGGCGCTCCTGGAATCGGTGCATCTGGTCTCGATGGGGCTTTGGGTCGGCTCGCTGGGCATGGCGGGCGCGGCGGCGGCGATCGTGTTTCCGGAGATGAAGTCCTTGGAGCCGACGCTCGGGCAGTATCCGCTCTACACAGAGCCGCACTGGCGCCTGGCCGCCGGGCACGTCGCGGCCAAGCTCTTCTTCGTCTCGGACATGGTGCAACTGGTGTGCGCCCCCGTCGCCGGCATCGCGCTGGTGCTGCTCGTTCTGCGGAAAGTGGTCGCCTGGCCGAGCCGGCTGATCGCCGGGCGGCTCGTGGTACTGACGCTGCTCATGGCGTTCCTGAGCTACAGGTTCTTCGTGCTCGCCCCGCGCATGGACCGCGAGCTCTCGCTCTACCGATTGGCGGCCATCGCCGGCGACATGACGACAGCGGAAGCCCACCTCTCGAGCTTCAACGCCGACCACCCAACCGCGTCCCGGATCATGACGGGCACCTTTGCGCTCGGACTCCTCGGATTTGCGCTTGGGGCCTGGAGCGCCAGCACCGGAATCGCCCCGGCGGCACGCCGGACGCGCCCCGTGGAATGAGGCGAGACATGGCCAGGCCAGCCGGCAAGAAGCCCGACAGATCCAGCACGAAGAGCGACGGACCGACGCGCTCGGAGCGAGTCCGCGCCGATCGTCTCCTCAAGGCCCTGCGTGCGCATTACCCGGACGCACACTGCGAGCTGGCGCACACGTGCCCGCACGAGTTGCTGGTGGCGACGATCCTCTCGGCGCAGGCGACGGACGTCTCGGTGAACAGGGTGACGCCCGCGCTGTTCAAGAGGTTCCCGACGCCGGCGGCGTACGCGGCATCCTCACCCGAGGAGATCGAGCCCTACATCCGCACGATCGGGCTGTTCAGGAACAAGGCCAGAGCGGTGCACGGCGCGATGACGACGATCGTCGAGCGGTTCGGCGCCGAGGTGCCTCGGACGATGGAGGGGCTGCTGACGCTTCGGGGCGTGGCGCGGAAGACCGCGAACGTCGTGCTTGGAAACTGCTTCGGCATCAACGAGGGTGTGGTCGTGGACACCCACGTGCAACGCCTCTCCGCACGCCTCGGGCTGGCGCCCAAGGGCTCGAGCGTGGCGGAGACCGAGCGTCGGCTGATGGCGCTCTTTCCTCGCGAGACCTGGTGCGACCTCTCGCACCTGCTCATCTTTCACGGTCGGAGGGCGTGCAAGGCGCGGATGGCGGGGTGCGCGGACCATCCGATCTGCTCCGCGTTCGGGCAGGCGTGCGAGCTGCGAGTGTCCGCCAAATCCACGCGGGCGTTCAGCCCGGTCCGCTCGCCGGCGCCCCCCCCGAGCCGGTCGCGGGCGAGGAGGACGGCGTCGCAGGAGCGACCTTCTTGAGTTCTTCCGGCATCTCGATTGACGGCATGTCCTTCGGGTTCGGCTCGATCACCCGATAGGTGAACACGATGTCGCGCCCGGGCGTTCTGTGCGTCTGACCCGTGACGTACTTCACGCCATCGATCTCTTTGTACTCGCCGTTGATGATGATCAGCGGAGTCAGGTTGCCCGCTTCATCGTGGATCGTGTGCACCCCGACAATCAGCGATGTCTCCGCGTCGAAGAAGACGAACTGCTCGCGTCCGTTCGGGCAACGGACATAGACCTTGAACGCCCTGCGTCCGTTGAAGTCCGTCTCTTCCTTCGTCTCGATGGTCTCGTAGCGGTTCTGGTAGTCCGCGTCCGCGTAGAAGTCCGCGGAGAAGTACAGGTCATCGTGCTGCGATCCGGAGAAGAAACGCCAGCCGGTCCCCCCTGGCGGCGCGTCGTAGCCCCACGTGCGCTCGCCGTCACAGAACTGCATCGCTCTCGGGGCCCCGGGCGGTTCGATGTGCATCACCAGGGTGCGCGGCGCCGCCTGCCAGATCGTCAGGAACGCCGAATAGTTCAGGTCCGCGATCCGGACCGTGCCGACGTACTTGATGGACGTGTGACGCTTGATCGCGTCCATACCGCCGATCGCGTCCACGTACTTCGCGAAAAGGTCCGTCCCCGCCGGAAGCGCCGTCGACGAGGAAGAAGAACCCGCAGGATCGGTGCTCTGTGCCATTGCCGGCTGCAAAGAAGAGAGGCAAGCCAGGAGAAGGACGCCAACGGTGACTCGTTTCATGGCTGACGGCTCCAATGTGCTCCGGCGGGATCCCGCGCGTGTCGCACAGCAAAAGCGTACGACGCAAGGGCCGCCATGGATCGGCCCGCACACCGGTTCCCGATAAACCACGTCCCCCACTCCGGCCACCGACGCCCGGCCGAATCGCCCCCCCAGATCCACCTCCACGTCCGAGAGCAAACCCCTCGCCGCGGACTCCCCCTTCGACAAACGTGCCCGACAGGAGTCGAACCTGTAACCTTCGGCTTCGGAGGCCGACGCTCTATCCAATTGAGCTACGGGCACATCGGCATCGGACTCAACACGCCAGATGCTACGATCGCCCCCCGCGCGAAGCAACGCCCGGGCCGAGCCCTCAACTGCAAGAACCCGCCCCAACGGACATCCCCTCCTCATGCCGACACCCATCGGAAACGGCAGCGATTCAGCACGCCGGGTCGCGGCCCTCGGCCCCGTCCTCTGGCTGACCTTCATCAACTCCGTCGGCACGGGAATCGTCACCAACGGCATCTACTTCCTCGCCAAGTCCGCCTACGGCCTTGGAACCAAGGGCAACTTCGCGCTCGGCGTCGTCCTCGGCCTCACCTACATCGCCGGCGCGCTCGCCGTCGGACCGATCCTCAACTGGGCCAAGCGCAGCCCCAGAGCCAGCACCCGCGGCGCTTTCTGCCTCGCGCTCATCGGGTGCGGAGTCCTTTGCATCGTCCCACTCGCCGCCAAAGCCGCTGGACTGCAAGGCCCATGGCCCGCTTGGCTCCTCGTCGCCGCGTACTCGCCGCTCACCGGCTGTATCTGGCCTATGACGGAGTCCTACCTCAGCGGCGGGCGACGCGGCCCGGTTCTCCGGCGCGCCCTCGGCCTGTTCAACATCGTCTGGTCGACCGCGCTCGTGGTCGCCATGTGGGCCATCGGCCCGCTCGTCAAGGAACGCCCCCTCGAAGTCATCGCCGTGCTCGGCCTCCTCCACCTTGTCGCCATCGCCATCGTCCGAGTCCTCCCAGCCGAGCCGGCCGCACACACGCACGAAAGCCACGAACCCCACCCCCAGGTCTACGAGCGGCTCCTCGGGGCACACCGCCTGCTCCTTCCCATGGGCTACCTCATCGTCAGCACCATGTCCCCCTATCTTCCCACCGCATTCGAGCGCATGGGCATCGCCTCTGCCTGGCACACCCCGCTTACCGCCACGTGGCACGCAACACGCGTCGCGGGCTTCGTTTGGCTCCAGCATGATCACCGCTGGCACGGAAGGTGGTGGGCGCCGGTGCTCGCCACGGTCACGCTCGTCGCCGGATTCGCGATGGTCATGCTCGCGCCCAAGTTCGTCTCCGCGGACTCCGGCGACTGGCCCATCGTCGTCTTCGTCGCGGGACTCGCGCTCCTCGGACTTGGCGTCGCCACCGTCTACACCGGCGCCCTCTACTACGCCATGTCGGTCGGCGGCGCCGAGGTCGATGCCGGCGGCACCCACGAGGCCCTTATCGGGGTGGGCTACACCGTCGGCCCCGGCATCGGACTGGCCGCCACCGTCGCCATCGAGGCCCGAATCATGCCCGCGAGCGTCTTCGAATGGCTCGTGGCAGGTGCCATCGTCTCGCTCGCCGCGGGCACATGGGCACTCGTCGGCAGCCGACGCAAGTCGCTCGGATCGCCGTGACAGAAGCTGTCACACCATCGTCACCGCATCCTGCATCCCGGGAGCCATACGGCGAAAGATCGCACTGGCCGATAATCTCTCGGTCAACCCGGGACCACCCCAACCCGTATAAAGGGCAGCCGGGGTGCCCGTGCCCGTTCAGCTTTGGGGCACGGCTTGCACCCGCGGATCGTCTCCGGACGATGGTCTTGGGGTCGGAGTGACGGGAGAGGCCGCAAGCGGGGCGGCCACGCGAAGCGACGGAAACCACGTCGGGAGCTCACATGAAGCGTTTGAACGGTCGGAACGGACGTCTGGGTGGGCTTGGGCTCGGCATCGGGATGTGGCTCGCGATGGCAGGCGGCTCATTGACCCCGCAGCTCGCCATCGCCCAGGAGGCCGCGCTCGCTCCCGCCGCAACGCCGGCCGGCGCTCCCCAGACCCAGCCCGCGACCACCGATTCACAGGCCGCGAGCGACTGGGGCCTTCGGGTCTGGTCCGCCGCCCGAGGCGGCCGAAGCGATGAGCTCCTGACCACGCTGACGCACGCGTCGGACATTTTCAGTCCCGAGGGGGGCATCCCGGTTCTCAACAGCGCCGAAGCCCTGCGCGCGAACGTCGAAAGACTCGAGACGGCAAGGACGACCCAGATCGAGAAGCTGACCGGCGAGATCGACGAGAACCTCGGCTCGGACCGGACCGACGCGAAGGTCAGCGATGCGCTGCGTGCCGCTGTCGAACTGTCCATGGTCTTCCCGGATCGCGCCGAACTGATGGCCCAGGACCGAATCCGCAACCTCATCACCCTCGCTGTGGAGACGGCCCGCGCCGCCGAGTCTCGCGGCGACTGGCTGATGGCCAACGAGTTGTACTACCGGCTCAACCTCATCTTCGACGAGGATCGCACCTATCAGGCCGATCTCGACCGCCAGACCCTCCGCCTCAGCATGGTCCGGATGTACGCGCCGGAGCGATTCTGGACCATGCGAAACGACCGGCGCCTCGCGGAAGGCCTCAGCGCCCTCCCCCCTTACAACCCCACCGCAGACAGCTGGAAAGACAAGACGTCCGGCGTCGACTGGACCAAGGTCCTCCGCTCGCTCAACTACGCCTCGGAGCGCTACGTCGAGCGTGATCGAGTCGGCATGCGCGAGATGATCGCGGGCGGACTCGACGGCGTCTTCACGCTCGCAACCCTGGGCGACATGCGATCGGTCTTCCCGGGACTGACGGACGACACCCGACGCGCGATGTTCGAGGAGTATCTGACCAAGCAGGCCGAGGCCGTCGACCAGAGCAAGGGCCGGCTGACCGGTGACGATCTGAGCAACGTGCTCCTCGCCCTCATGAAGGCCAACCGCGAGACCGTCGCGATCGACGAGGGAGCGCTCCTCCACGAGTTCGGCAACGGCGCCATGGCGCGGCTCGACCCCTTCAGCGCCATCATCTGGCCCGACGAGCTCAAGACGTTCCAGCGTCAGACCCAGGGCCGCTTCGTCGGCGTCGGCATCCAGATCCAGCTGGACGAACTGCAGAACATCAAGATCACCACCCCGCTCGACGGCACGCCCGCCCAGCGCGCCGGCATCCGCTCCAACGACCTCATCAAGAAAGTCGACGGCGTCTCCACCGCCGGATTCTCGCTGGACCAGGCCGTCAGCATCATCACCGGAGCACCCGGCCAGACCGTCGTCCTCACCGTCGAGCGCAAGGTCGGCGAAGAGGTCCGCCAACTCGATGTCCCCATCGTCCGCGCGAACATCGATGTCAAGACCGTCAAGGGTTGGGCACGCACCGGGCCGGGCGACAGAGATTGGGACTACTTCATCGATCGGGCCCACGGCATCGGCTACGTCCGCCTCACGCAGTTCACCGACACCACCACCAGCGACTTCGACGCCGCCATCCGCGCCATGCGCGAGCAGGGGCTGCGAGGCCTCATCCTCGATCTCAGGTACAACCCCGGCGGCTTGCTCGACCAGGCCGTCTCCATCGCTTCGCGCTTCGTCTCGCAGGGCCTCATCGTCACCACCGAAACCGCCGGACAGGTGACCGTCGACAAGCAGTCGGCCCAGGCCACACGCCATCGCATCAGCGAGATTCCCGTCGTCGTGCTCATCAACGAGGGCTCCGCCTCCGCGTCGGAGATTGTCGCCGGCGCGGTCCAGGACCACGCAAAGGAAGGCCGCCTCGACGCCATCGTCGTCGGGAAGCGCTCGTACGGAAAGGGATCCGTGCAGAACGTCTGGCAGCTCTTCAACGATGCCGCTCTGAAGGTCACCACCCAGTACTACCGCCTCCCCGGTGGCCGACTCATCGACAAGAACAGGCACCTCGTCTCTGACTGGGGCGTAACGCCCGACCTCGTCGTCGACCGGCTCCCAAGCCAGGAGGCCGAGGCGTACGACATCCGCCAGCTCGCAGACGTGGCGGAAATGGACGAGGCAGGCAACTTCATCCAGAACGCCGACGCCCGACCCGATCCCATGCGCCTCATCACCGAAGGACTGGACCTCCAGCTCCAGACCGCACTCACGATCCTCCAGTCACGCACAACCGTCACTCGCCTCGTCGGGACCGGCGCCAAGTAAGCGATTCCGCGAATCGGATTTCATTCGGTGGTTATGGGTGGCGTCGCCGTGCGCAGACGCGCACTTTCGCGGCCTCCACGCCGATTCCTCGCGAATGAAGCGGAGTCTCACCCACGCCGCACCCCGGCGCGGCCGACCTAGAATCCCGGTCAGTACACACTCACGCGCGCCAACGTGCGATTTTTGGGTTTTGCTCGCGGCGGCTCCGGCGCCCGAACGCGACACACGAGGATGAACCGTCCATGGCTCAGATGACGACCGAAACGCACTCCGGATCGCCGCACCGCAAGGCCCGGACCCATCGGGTCTCCGACTCGCTCCCCGGCGAGACGCTGATCACGTGGCTGCGCGACATGCTGCTGATCCGCGAGTTCGAGAACCGCTGCGCTCAGGCCTATCAGCAGGCCAAGATCGGCGGCTTCTGCCACCTCTACACCGGTCAGGAAGCCGTCGCCGTCGGCACCATCCAGTCGCTCGAGCGCGACGACCCGATCGTCACCGCGTACCGCGACCACGGACACGCCCTGGCACGCGGCATGGACCCCGGCGCGTGCATGGCCGAGATGTTCGGCAAGATCACCGGCTGCGCCAAGGGCAAGGGCGGGTCGATGCACATGTTCGACAAGCCCAACTGGCTCTTCGGTGGGCACGGCATCGTCGGCGCCCAGACGCCGCTGGGCACGGGCCTCGCGTTCGCCGCTCGCTACGAGTGGGAAGTCATGGGCAAGCCCTGCCCGAATCCCGGCGTGAAGCCGGGCGATAAGCCCAAGAAGAAGGTCTCGTTGGCGTACCTCGGCGACGGTGCGCTGAACCAGGGCGCGCTGCACGAGGCGATGAACCTCGCGGGTCTCTATTCCCTGCCCGTCATCTACGTCGTTGAGAACAACGGGTACTCGATGGGCACCGCGATCGAGCGCGGCACCACGATGGCGCACGATCTTCGCAAGAAGGCGGACGCTTACGGGATCCGCGGCGAGATCATCGACGGGTTTGATGTGATTGACCTGTACGACGATTTCAAGCCGCTGGTGGACTGGTGCCGCGAGAACCAGAGGCCGGCGTTCGTCGATCTCAAGACCTACCGCTACCTCGGCCACTCGATGTCCGATCCGCAGAAGTACCGGACGAAGGAAGAGGTCGACCAGTTCAAGGGGAAGGACTCGATCGATCGGCTCGCGAGCCAGTTGATGGGCGAGCGCAAGGGCAAGGACGGCAAGCCGATCCTCTCCGAGGCACGGTTCACCGAGATCCAGACCGAGGTGAAGGAAGCCGTTCGCAAGGCGATGGACTTCGCCGAGGAGTCGCCGACGCCCGATGTCGAGGCCGAGCTCTACTCCGACGTCTTCATCAACCCCCAGCCGAACCTGAGCCCGACGCGGGATTACATCCACGGCGTGAAGAACCCGTTGCTGTGAGCTTCTGTTTCGGCCCACGCGTGCATGAACAAGCATCGACCAAGCGTTTGAAACGAACGCGCGGTCTCTGAGCAAACGACACCATGACCACCACACTCGAACACCCCGCCCTTCCCGAGCCGGCGATCCTGCCGGATTTCACCAAGCCCCTGCCCTCGCGCGAGGGGGACCGCATCATCCAGTTCCGCGAGGCGCTGCGTGAGGCCATGAGCGAGGAGATGCGGAAGGACAGCCGCATCTTCCTGATGGGCGAGGAGGTCGCGCAGTACAACGGCGCGTACAAGATCTCGCAGGGGATGCTCGACGAGTTCGGGCCGCTGCGGATCATCGACTCGCCGATCTCGGAGAACGGCTTCGCCGGACTGGCCGTCGGCGCCGCGATGTACGGCCTCCGACCCATCATCGAGTTCATGTCCTGGTCCTTCTCACTGGTCGCGGCGGACCAGATCTTGAACAACGTGCCGAAGATGCTGTACATGTCCGGCGGCCAGTGGGGCTGCCCGGTCGTGTTCCGCGGCAACGACGGCGCGGGCGGGCAGCTCGGCTCCACGCACTCCTGGTGCGTCGAGGGTCTGTATGCGAACGTGCCGGGCGTGAAGATCGTGATCCCGAGCAATCCGTACGACGCCAAGGGACTCTTGAAGACGGCGATCGCGGACCCGGACCCCGTGTTCTTCCTCGAGTCCGAGCGCATGCTGGGCGACAAGGCCCACGTGCCGCCGGAGGAGTATTACATCCCCTTCGGTCAGGCCGCTCTGCTCCGCGAGGGCAAGGACTGCACGATCGTGTCGTTCGGCCGTCCAGTCAACTTCTGCCTGGAGGCCGACGAGGCGCTTCGGGCGGAGGGGATCGAGTGCGACGTGCTCGACATGCGGACGATCCGACCGCTGGATATCGACAGCATCATCGCGAGCGTGAAGAAGACCGGGCGGATCGTCGTCGTCGATCAGTGCTGGCCCTTCGCGAGCGTCGCCAGCGAGGTGGTGACGCAGGTGATCGAGCGTGCGTTCGACTGGCTGGACCACCAGCCGCTGCGGGTGAACACGGAGGACGTGCCCACGCCGTACTCGAAGGTGCTGGAGGCGGAGTACCTTCCGAACCCGCGGAAGATCGCCGCGGCGGTCCGCAAGACGCTCGCTTCCTGATCTTCGCTGTACGCTTTACGATTTACGCTCTGAGGTTTCCCATGGCCATCGAAATCACCATGCCCCGTCTTTCCGACACCATGCAGCAGGGCACGATCGTGCGCTGGGCGGTCAAGGAGGGCCAGAGAGTCTCCAGCGGCGACGCGATCGCCGACATCGAGACCGACAAGGCCACGATGGAGCTCACTACGTTCGACGACGGCGTCGTCGCATCGCTCGCCGTGCCCGAGGGGAAGACCGTGCCGGTCGGCACCGTGATCGCGGTGCTCGCGGCGGCGGGTGAGGACGTGTCGAAGGCCAAGGCGGGAGCGGGTGCCGCGGCTCCAGCGGCAAAGGCGGCATCGAGCGGCGGCTCACCGGCTGCATCCGGATCGTCGGGCAAGTCCTCAGGTGGGACGGCAGTGGCCGAGCCCCCCTCCGGTGCGCACGCCAACGGCGCTCCGACAGGCCGCTCCGGTGAACGGATCTTCGTGTCGCCTCTGGCCCGCAAGATCGCCAGCGAGGGCGGAATCGACCTCGCGTCGATCCAGGGCACAGGCCCCAGCGGCAGGATCGTGCGGAAGGACGTCGAGGCGGCGATGGCGTCGGGTGGCACCGCTCTCCAGAGCGGTGACGGATCCACGGCTCTGGAGAGCCGTGCCACCAAGAGCGGCTCCACCAAACCACCGGCACCGATGCTGCCCCCGACCGGCTCGTCGCTGGCGGCCCGAACGGTGCCGCTCTCGAACATGCGGCGGACGATCGCGACGCGCCTCGTGCAGTCCAAGACGACCATCCCCCACTACCAGGTCACGGTCGAGGCGGATATGGATGCGCTGATGGCGCTGCGCGAGCAGTTGAACGACCAGCTGTCGTCGCAGGGTGTGAAGCTGACGGTCAACGACTTCCTCGTCCGCGCGTGCGCGCTGGCGATGCACCAGCATCCGTTCGTGAACTCGCGCTGGGCCGAGAAGGGGAACGAGGCGTCGGTCGAGATCATCGGCCAAGTCAACGTCGGCGTCGCGATCGCCCTGCCCGAAGAGCGTGGCGGCGGCCTCGTCGTCGCGACGCTGCGGAACGCGGACCAGATCGGGCTCCGCCAGATCAGCCAGCAGACCAAGCAGCTCTCGGCCAAGGCCCGCGAGAAGGGGCTGACGATCGAGGAGATGTCCGACGCGACCTTCACGATCTCAAACCTCGGCATGTTCGGCGTGGATCACTTCACGGCGATCATCAACCCGCCCAACGTCGCGATCCTCGCCGTCGGCGCCGCGATCAAAAAGCCGGTCGTCAAGAACGACGAGGTCGTGCCGGGGTGGGTGATGTCGATGACGATGTCGAGCGACCACCGGATCGTCGATGGCGCGATGGCCGCCCAGTACCTGAACACCGTCAAGGGATTCCTCGAGAAGCCCGCGACGCTGCTGGTGTGAGGTCACCATGCGACGACATTCGGTTCCGTCGGACGCGAAGCGGTTTCCGACGGAGCGACTGCGTCCGCGCCGTGGCGAGATCTACGCGTACATCTTCGAGAACCCTCTTGCGGGCGTTCCGCTTGGTGTGTACTGGAACTTCTTTCTACCGTTTCGTCGGTTGAAGTACTGCGATGAGGTGATCGACTGTGCGCTCCTGGCCGACTGGGCGACGCCTGACGTGAGAGACTGGCGCGATCTTGAGGGCACCTCGCTGGAGGGAACTGCCGCACGCATGATCGAGGGCAGTCTTTACGTCGGCGAGCACGATCCGCTCACTCGAATCGACGTTCGAATCGGCGAACGACGAGGCCGAGCGTTTCGAGTACGGTGGGACGTCACCGCAGGGTTTGAGGGATTCTTTGGGGACGATGCGGATCCGGCGCTTCGAGTCGTGAGCGAGGCATGGATGGACTTCGATGGAATCTCGATCGATAGAGATCTCCTTCCGGCCGAGGGATCGCTGAAGCGGCACGCGGCCGCGCTTGCCCAGAAGTTCGTTGAGGTCTCTGCCTTCGGCATTCTCCAGAGGAACCCTCGCACCCACGAGGACCGCGGCTTTCTGCTTCGTCCGACTCGTTCCCGAAAGCGGTGGGACCGATGACAACCGATCAGTCACGCGAACACGATCGGCTCGAGGGCGAGCGAACCGTGCTGGCGTTCGATGCGCCGGCGGCGCGTGAACGCGGGACGGGTGTCGGCCGCCGCCTCGTCGTCGGGTTTGTGCTGTGCAGTCTGGTTGCGGGCGTGTGCTGGGGCGTGCTGCCCCGGTTCGGCGTGTGGGTGCCCGTGTGGCTGCCTCTCGGAGGATTCGCGTTGATCGTTGCGGCGACGGTGGCCGCGAGCCCGGATCGGGATGAGCGGGACGACGGACCACGAGGCGGGTGCGGCAACGACGATGGGCGACCGATCTGCTGCTCGGGGCCGCGGCCGATGCGGATGTTCAGGAAGTGAGGACGGATCGCGACATGACTTCAGTCCTCATCCCCGCCGATACGCTTCCATTTCCCGTACGCAAGTCGTGAGGCGCGGCGAGTGGTCTTGGGTGCCGGTGCGCCGATGCTGGCGCGGCACGCCTCCGCCAGCGCCTGATGAAGCTTCTCGTGGAGCGGATGGCAATCCAGAAACTCCAGCAGGTCCTCCACGCGGAAGTGCGGGTGGTCGTCGGGGTTTACCTGCGCGATCGCCGCATCACCCAGGGCCTCGGACGCCGCGAGAAACCACGCGATGTCGGGCGGCCCGGGGGCACGGTCGCGCGTCGGAGAATCCAGTACGCGTTCGAGGGGCCAGGGTGGTGCCATCTGCACGCGTATCGACACCTCGCCGTTCACCGACACGATCGGCCACCTGCCGACGCTCGTCATCGGCTCGCGCGTCAGGACGTGCACGGGGATCTTGCGGTGGTCCGCGTCGTAGACCATCGTGCGGGTCTCGATGGCGATGCAGGGGGGTTGGACCAGATAAAGGCCGGGCGTCCCAAGACGCGCACACGCATCATCCACCACCATCACCACGCCCGCGTCCGAGGCAAGCTGCATCTTCTGCCGACGCGCCTCCTGGAGCGGGAGCGCGATGCGTGACATCCGCTCAAAGTCGAGCCCCCGATGCGCAAGGGTCAGGGCCTTGATCGCATCGCGCTCCGCCTCGAAATAGCGCATCGCAACAATGGACTCGCACGCGCGCTCCATCAGGGCGTCGATCTGGTCTGCAAGCGTCTGCGACACCCCGAAGGACCTCTCTCACCTGTCCGGCGTAGAAACGACCTCCGAGATCGCGCCGAGCAGATCCCGCCACTCCGCCGCCAGGTCAGTCAACTCATCCGTCAGAATGTCCGCAAGGCCCGACCAGTCCTGCGCCTGCACGCTCGCTCGCACACCGGCCAGCGCCGCCGTCAGACCCTCCAGGGCGCCACGCCCGGCGTCCGGGGCGCCCGCGCCCGCCGCAAGCTCATGCAGGTCGACGCCGAGCAGCACGCACACCTGATCGCAGGCCTCGCGCACGCTCTGCCACACCGTCAGCACCTCCTGCAGCCCCGCAGCAGCCGGCTCCAGCCGCGTGGCGACGATCTGGTCCGCCACGTGGCGCTGCGCCGCCTCGAGGTCACCGAGCGCCGCCGCCGCCGCGAGAAGCACGCCCGACGCGAGCTCGCCCCGCGAGACCGTCGTCACCGAGATCTCCTTGAACGACCCGGGCACGTCGGGCGCCGACTCGATGTCGCGCTCGGCCAGCGTCACGCCGTCCGCCCTCACTTCCACCACGATCCGCCCGCGGGACTCCGCATCGCCGGCCCCAGCCGAGATCGCCGCCGCGAGCGTCGGCCGGTCCAGTCGCACCTCGCGTTCATCCACAAGCAGTCGCATCCCTGTGTCCTTTCCGTTGACGCCGACACGCCCGTTGCGTTCAGATCGCGCCGGCCGCCGCCGCCGCGTCGACCATCCGCCGCTCCCGCCGCCTGTGCTTGTAGATCAGCCGGATGTTCCGCGCGTAGATCACCAGGCCCGACGTCTGGCCGATCACGCCGACGATGTCCTGCCTCCACACGAAGTACGCAAAGAGCATCACGCCCCCGATCAGACTCATCCACCAGAACGCCTCCGGAACCGTGCTCCTCCGCTCCTTCTCAGAGACGAACCACTGCACGAGCATCCGGCCCGAGAACGCGATCTGGCCACCGAAGCCGATCACGACCCACACCAGCGAGCTCCAGGACGTGATGCGGAACAACTGGAACAGCGCGTTCTGCTCCGTCGAGATCGCGTCGTGATAGACCCGGTCGCCGAACGTCGCTCGGAACGAAGAGGCGTCCATGACCGGCGAGGCGTGGACCTCCTTCGACGCCCGGACGCGTGTGAGCACGCGGAAGGTCGGCTCGTTCGTCTGCGGATCGACCACAACCTCGACCCGGCCCTTCGAGTGCACCGCCTGGAACTCGTGGAGCGTCGCGCCCGGACGCATCACCGCCGAGAAGTTCCCCATCCCGGGCCCGATCACCAGCGCCGCGCCGACAAGGAACACGGCCACCATCGCCGCCGCCGGCTCCCACTTGATCCTCCCCCGAGGCCGTGTCGTGCCGCTCATCTCCTGGCCCCGCCGATCTGGAGCTCAGCCGCGGCGGACACCGGTTCACGCGATTCGCCCCGAACCTCCCGGCACGTCACCGGCCGGCGCCGGCTCCGCATCCATCGCACCGCCAGCAGGTCAAGCAGGCCCGGTATCGCACGCTTGGTGATCCCCATGCCGTACTTGGTCTCTCCCGCGACCCGCGCCCGGTGATTCACACGCATCTCCACCACGCGATATCCGAGATGACGCGCCGTCGCCGGGATGAACCGGTGCACACCCTTGAACTCCAGAGGCAGCGCCAGCGCGATCTCACGCCTCATCACCCGCAGCGAACACCCCGTGTCGCGGATCGTGTCGCCCAGCAGCCAAAGCCGGGTCTTCCGGCCGACGACGCTCCCCCACCTCCGGACGACATTGTCCTTCCGCGCGTGCGAGCGGTCCCCCTGCACCATGTCCGCTCCCTGCCCGCGCAGGAACTCCAGCATCGCCGGAAGGTCGGCCGGATCATTCTGCAGATCCGCGTCCAGCACGGCGATCAGCTCCCCACGCGCCGCGCGAAAGCCCGCGTGAAACGCCGCCGACTGCCCGTTCCCCTTCCCCGGCGGCGTATTCGTCATCGCCACGCAACGAAGATGCGGGCGAGTCGCCATGGCGCCCACCAGCCGCTCACGAGTCCGATCCGTCGATCCATCGTCCACGATGACGATCTCGTACGCGATCCCGCGCCCCGCGAGCGCTCCATCGATCTGCTCCACCAGCGGGAGAATGTTCTCCTCCTCGTTGTGGGCGGGAGCAACGACCGAAAGATCGAGAAGACCAGAGTTGTTCGGGGCCTGAAAGGCCTCCTGTGATGCCATGGACCACAAGGGTAGGGCCGAGCCGGGGCGGGATCAGGCCTCTGGCGTGCCGGTGGCGACTGGCGGGCGCGTGCCGATCGGAACCGGCCACAGCTCAATCGTCGCGTTTCGCTGCGTGAACACCCGCATCGCCCACTCATCCGTGAACAAAGCCACACCCCTGCCGCGATCATCGAACGCAAGCAACGCCCCGTCCAGCGTCTCCGGGAGCGCCAGGTTCTCATCGTCGGACGTCGGCGCCGGCTGCCCCTTTACACGCCACCAGCGGACCTGCGTCCACTTGGCGCTCTCCAGCACCGCCTCGGCCCCGTACTCGCCCTCGAGCCGGTGCTTGAGCACCTCGAACTGGAGCGGGCCGACCGCCGCGAGCAGCACCGAACTCTGCGTTCCACCGCCCGAGCCGACGGACGTGAATCGCCGCGCAACGCCCTCGCGCAGCAACTGGTCCAGCCCGAGCCGGAACTTCTTGAAGTTTGCGGGCTGGGGGTTGCGAAGGTACGCGAAGCACTCCGGCGTGAACTCCGGAATCTCGTCATAGACGATGCTGCGGTCGTCCGTGATGATGTTGATGACGCCGCACATCGCGTTGGCGCCCCAGCTCACGCCCGCCGGCCCGCGAATCACCTCGATCCGCT
>JAPKGU010000140.1 GCA_026647565.1 Phycisphaerales bacterium
CAACGAGCTCGGGCATGAAGCTCGTCGGCCTGGAGCAGCGAGCCGCACGATTGCTGGTCAACGGGACGGAGGTGCTCGTCCCGGTGGTCGATCCCTCGGCGGGCGGGTCCAGATAACGCGCACAGGCGAGTTGCGACGCCAAAGCGCTGAAGTCTCCCGCACCAGCGGCCGATGGCATGTTGGTCGGATGGAGACCACCATACGGAGACACCACATGTCCGGTCGCAATATTGCTCGGCGTGCATTCAGCTTGATCGAACTGGTGATCGTGGTCGTGATCCTCGGGATCATCGGCGCCATCGCCATTCCGCGAATGAGCCGCGGTGCGGAGGGCGCTGCGGACTCCTCGCTGGTCGCCGACCTTGCCGTTCTCCGCAACGCGATCGATCTCTTCCAGGCGGAGCACGGCGGCGTGTATCCTCCGGCGGCGGACATCGAGGACGCGCTCACGCAGTACTCGGACGTCACCGGCACCGACTTCGGAGCCAAGTCGTCTGATCGGATCTATGGCCCGTACCTTCGCAAGGTCCCGGTCCTCAAGGTCGGATCCAGCAAGGGTCGCAGCGCCATCTCCGCCACGGACGGCGACACCACGGCGGGCTGGATCTACGACGAGGACACCGGCCACATCTTCGCCAACCTCCCGGCCGGTGAGGCCGACGCACGCGGCGTGGACTACCGGGCCTATTGATCGACCCGACTGCCTCTTGACCTCCTCATCGGAGCGGCCCGCTTGGTCACTCCCCACAGTCAATCCCACCGGCCCCATCGCCCGACGTGTCGCGCAACCGCGACCGGACGGACGGCGGGGCCGGTCCGTTTCCGGCCCGCACGCGCCTTCTCCCTCGCGGAGCTGCTGATGGTGATGGCGATCATGGGGACAGCCGCCGCGATCGCGATGCCCCGATTTGCGGAGGCGGAGGCGAGGTGGCGAGTCCAGGGCGCCGCGGATCGGCTGGCCGCCGATCTGGAGCGAGCCCGCGCGACGGCCCTCGCGACGAGCGCGGAGGTGACGGTGGCCTTCGCGGAGACCCGGTATGAGATGACGGGTTCCAGCGACCTCAATGCCGCCGAGGAGCTCGGAACCGTGCTTCTCGGAGAGCCGCCGTACGGCGTCGAGATCGTCTCGGCCGACTTCGGCGGAGAGCAGACTCTCCGCTTCACAGGTTCGGGGATCGGTTCTGCGGACGGCACCATCGTGCTCGGACGCGGTGAGTTCCGCGTGGCGATCAAGTTCAACGCGCTGACCGGACGCGCCAAGGCGGGAGTCATCTACGAGGACAATCGCCTGACGGTCACGAAGGTCGAGGCGATCGGGGGGGCGAAGATCCTCGGGGGAACCAAGTGAGCACTCGAACACCGCTCACCGCACGCGCGGGTCCGAGGCGTCGTGGACGCCGCGGCTTCACGCTGATGGAGGTCGTGCTGGCGTCGGCGATCCTGGCGATCATCGGGGGTGCCGTGTCGGCGGTGATGATGGTGGCCTGCCGCGCGATCCCGAGCGGCTCGGGCGGCTCCGCTTCCGCGATCGACCTCTCCGAGGTCACGGCCCAGATGTCGCTGGAGCTCTCGCTGGCGACGTCCTTCCTGGCGACGGACGCGTTCTACGTCACTTTCATCGGTCCGGATGTCGACGGTGACGGGATCGGCGATGAGATCGTGTACGCGTTCAACTCCGTCGAGGGCACGCTGCTGCGCCAGGTGGCCGGCGAGTACTTCGTGTGGATCGATGGGCTCGATGACTGCGAGTTCACCTTCGTGACCGGCACCGAAGAGGTGCTCGGCCAGGAGCGGACCGTGGTCCGATCCGTCGGATTCCGCGCCCAGCCGAGCGACGGGGCGGAGATTCGTGGTGCGTTCTTCTGCGCCGCGTTTCCGGAGGCGCCATGAGAAGGACTCGGAGCTCTTCCGGACATCCTCGCGTCGCGCGGGCGGGATTCAGTCTTGTCGAGTCGATGCTCGCGCTCGTGCTCGCGTCGGGGGCGATGGTTGCCGCGCTCGGTCTCATCGGGGCGTCGGCGAAGTCCGAGGCCTTTGCCGAGCGCCGTGCGATCGGGCAGACCCTGGCAGCGGAACTTCTGTGGGAGGTGAGCAGCGCCTCGTTCGAGGAGCCGGGCGTGGTCGGATCGTTCGGGCCCGCGGGCGCGGAGGTGGGGGCGACCAGCCGCGAGCAGCTCAACGACGTTGACGACTTCAACGGGTGGAGCGAATCCCCGCCAAAGGACCGGGACGGTGCGTCGAGAACCGATCTGGAGGGATGGACACGGCGCGTGACCGTGGAGCGGGTGAGCCTGGCCGGGCACGCGGGGGGCGCGGTGGCGTACGACTCGCGCGTCAAGCGGATCACGGTGGTCGTCGAGTTCAACAGCATGCAGGTCGCGACCGCGACCGCGATCCGCACGTCGGCCTGGGACGACGCGCGGCGCGGGACATACACGGCCGCGGCACCCGTGGGCGTGGGCAGCGACGGGCTCCTTGTCGATGTCCTGGATTCGACCGGCGCCGTGCTGGATGGCGCCGGCGATGCAGTCGGCGGGCTGATCGGCGGCGTGGGCGGTCTACTGGGAGGTTGGTGATGGTGTCGCCGCGCGTGAGACGGGGGACGGCTTACCTGCTGGTGCTGGTCACGGTCATGGTGACGGTGGCCATCGGCGCCTCCAGCGTGATGGTCCATCGCGTGCGTCGGGTGCGTCTGGACCGCGTGGGGGACATCGAGCGGGCACGGGCCGTCGCGCAGGCGGGGCTCGAGCTGGCGACGGCGTACATTCAGTCCGACAGCGCGTGGCGGACCAACCGTGGGCTCGGGATCTGGATGGATGGCGAGTCGGTGCTTGACGGAGTCGTGACGCTGACAGCCGTGGACGATGACGGGGATGCCGAGGACGACCCGAGCGACGCGGTGACGATTGTGAGCGAGGGCGTGGTGGGGTCGGCCAAGCAGATCGTCAGCGCGACCTTCCAGCCGGTCCCGGTCGCCTTGGACTCACTTTCCTACGCTGTCTCCGCAGAGGGCAATGTCGGTTTCGAAAAGGTCATCAACGCGAACGCTGGAATCGCCAGCAACGGCGCCATGGCTGCGTCGAGCGCGACGGTGAACGCCGATGTCTATGCCTCTTCCACGATTCTTGGCCTCACCTACACGCGGGGCAAGTATCCATCGTCGGGTACGCGGCAGCACCCGTCTACCACGGTCTTCGACTGGTACATCGCCAACGGGACGACGATCAACCGCGCTCTGCTCCCCGGAGGTGACCTCAGGAAGATCGTGCTGGCTCCGAACAGCAACCCCTACGGCGCGACGAACCCGCGCGGCATCTACGTCATCAACTGCGCGAACAACACAATCAAGATCCAGGACTGCCGCATCGAGGGCACGCTCGTGCTCCTCAACGTCAAGAGCGATTCGGAGATTTCCAACGAGGTCAACATGAAGCCCGCCGATCCGACGCTGCCCCTGCTGCTTGTCCAGGGGAGTTTCACGATCAAGACCAGCGACAAGGACCTGTCGGAGTCGAGCGAGAAAGTCAACTTCAACCCGGCGACCGCTCCTTACAACGGGAGCTCCGACAGCGACCAGACGGATGTCTACCCGCGGCGAATCGAGGGCCTGATCTACGTCTCGGGTCAGCTCACGTTCGACGACCACATTGTCATGGTTGGCCAGGCGGTGGTCGGCGGCGCATCAATATTTAAAGCGGACACGCACACGATCACATGGAACAGTACGTACGTCAACAATCCCCCCCAGGGGTTCATGAGGCGCTACAACATGCTCCTGGACGTCGCTTCAGTCGCTCGGGTGCTTGATGAGTAGCGGGTGAAGGGCGCGTGTCGCACGCGGGAGAATGGGCCCGGCGGGAGTCGAACCCGCACTCGCCTTTCGGCGATGGGGATTTTAAGTCCCCTGCGTCTGCCAGTTCCGCCACAGGCCCGAAGTCTCGACCGATCGACGCGCCTCGTTCCCGTTCAATCTCGTGAGGGCTTGTTGCTCTGGGGGGCGATTCCGCGTGCGACATCGAGCCGCTGGCGCCACTGCGCCGCCCACTCCTCGACCGCGTCGAGCGCATCGTCGAACTCCGAGAGCGTGTCGATCTCGAACTGATTTCCCTTGCGCGACTCGATCAGGATCGCCGCGGGGCGCCCGGACGTCGCGTCGACGACCTCGCTCTCGATCGTTGCCCCCCCGGTGCCCGCGCCGGTCAGTTTGCTGGCCGGATGCAGGTTGAGGATGACCGTCGGCTTCTTGACCTCGGTCACGGCCACCCTCAGCCGACCGACGCCGGGTCCGTCGCTCTCGACGATGGGGTAGTCCGAGGCCAGGGACTTGGCGAGGGACTCCTTGATGTGCGTCTCGATCAGAGCGACCTGATCCGGAGAGATCACGGTGCCGTCCGGTGTCTTGTCAACCAGGACTCGCGTCTCCACGATCCGGATCGATGTGATCGATGCCAGCAGTTCCTTGTCGACATACCCCGACTCGGCGTCGTTGATACGTCGTACGTCCTCGTAGTTCGACAGGAATCCCGATCGGGTCTGCGCCGGGCGGCTCGCGCATCCCACGGACGCCACGGCGATCCCTGCGAGGGCTGCTCCGGTCACGCGATACACCACACGTCGCCTTGTGCTCATGATCGTCTCCGGCGGTTCGCGCTCCGGGACGCACGCCGCTTGGGTGGGGCCAATCCTACCTTGGCGCTGCGTGTGCCGCGAACGCCGCCCTTGGCCGCGTCCCCGATCTCGCCGGGGAGAGCCGCGCACCCCGCGCACCGTCCGAACAGCGTGATCTCGTGTCCTTCGAGAACGAACCCTCGCGGGACGTGTGCCTCGAGGTGACCCGGACAGCCCTCGACCTCGAACGCGCGGTGGCACCGTGTGCAGAGGAAGTGGTGGTGATGTCCCTTGCCTGCGACCTCGTACCGTGGCGGCTTGCCGGGGATCTCGACCGAGGTGGCCTGCCCCGATCGCGCCAACGCGTCCACCGTGCGATACACCGTCGCGAGGCCAAGGCCGGGCACGATCGAGCGTGCCAGATGCAGGATCTCCACGGCGCTGAGCGGCCGCCCGGCGTCCGTCAGAGTGCGGAGAATTGCCTCACGCTGTCGAGTCGTACGCATCGCCCATGGTACGTGGGCCGCATCGACCGGATCTCGCGGCGTTTCGGCGTCCGCGACGCGTCCCGATTCACGGCTCGGCCAGACCCTCGCGGATCGCGAATCGCGCCAGCTCGACGCGATCGTGGATGTCGAGCTTCATCATCAGGTTCGTGCAGTGGTTGTCCACCGTCTTGACGCTGAGCGACATGGTCTGGGCGATTTCCTTCTTGGACATCCCGCGTGCGAGATACCTGAGGATCTCCAGTTCTCGGGGCGTGAGCGTCTCCACGCGCGTGCGAGTCCCCTCGATGAGTCTCGCGCCGTCCTCGCCGATGACCATGCGGGACTGCACCTGCGACGAGAAGCAGACGCCGCCGGTTGCCGCGACGCGGATCGCGGATTCCACGGTCTGGGGCGGCTCACCCTTGGTGAGGTATCCGGAGGCCTCGACCGACAGCGCTTCCTGGATGTACCGATCATGGAAGAAGGCGCTGAGGAAGATGATGCGGGTGGATGGGCAGCGGGCGCGGATGGTCCGTGCTGCGTCGAAGCAGGAGAGCCCCGGCATGTCGATGTCGAGGACGAGCACCTGGGGCGAATGCCTGAGGCACGCGCTGAGCGCCTCTTCGGCGTTGTTGACGTCCGCGACCACGCCGATGTCGTCGGTGGCGTTGAGCCAGGCAGCGAGCGCGCCCCTCACCATGGTGTGGTCATCCGCGAGCACGACGCCGATCGGCTTGGTCATGGTGTTGCTCCGTTCTGGTCGTTGGTTCCGCGCGTGATTGTCTCCCGGACGGCGAGGCAGAGCGACGCCACGGCGAACGGCTTGTGGAGCACGAGCGTGTGCGGATCCGAAGTCGTCGGTTCACCGTCGGCGATCAGCACCACCGGCGCGAGGCACCCCGCGCGCCGGATCTCGTCGACTGCGCTTGCGCCCGGGACCGGGCCGAGGTCGATCACGATTGCTTGTACGCGGGAACTCTCTCCTCGGACTCGTTTGGTCAGCTCATCGGCGCTCGAACACTGGAGCACCTGGTACCCGTCGGCGCCGAGCGCGGAGGCCATGATCTCGCGCACGTGGCGTCCGCTCGCGGCGAGCAGCAGCGTCTGGCGCGACTCCGACTTGGCGCCCTGAGACTCCGGGCGAGGTAGGGTGGATTCCTGGGGTGGCCTCACGCGGGGAAGACGCACCACGAACTCGGCTCCGGCTCCGGGCACGGACCTTGCGGAGATCGCCCCGCCGTGGTCTTCAACGATCGCTCGGATGATTGCCAGCCCAAGCCCGGTGCCCCGACCCTTGGGCTTGGTGGTGAAGAATGGCTCGAAGATCCTGGCCAGCACCTCCGGCGGCATGCCGTGTCCCGTGTCGGTGACGGAGAGGACGGCCAGCCCCGGTGACTCGGGATGGACGGGGTCCGGGGCGGTGGAGACATTTACGGCGAGCGTGCCCCCGCCCGGCATGGCGTCTCGGGCGTTGAGCGCGAGATTCAGAAGCGTCTGCTGGATCTGGATGCTGTCGGCGTAGACCCACACGTGCTCGGAGTCAGGGGCGTGGGTCTGGATGGAGATGGAGGCCGGCAGGACGCGGCGCAGCATGTGGCCCGCCTGTCGAACGAGCGAGCCGAGATCAACGTGGGTTCGTTCGGCGGTCCCCTTGTGCCCGAGGGAGAGAAGGAATCTGGCCACACCCCGCGCCTGCTGGGCGGTGAGATCCAGTTCGTCGATGACCTCTCTTGCCGGGTGCCCCCGGTCCAGCCGGATCCTCGCGACGCCGATCTGCGAGAACATCGCCGTGAGCAGGTTGTTGAAGTCGTGCGCGATCCCGGACGCCAGTTGCCCGACCGCTTCCATCATCTGTGCGTGCCGAAGCTCGGACTCCAGGCGGAGGCGATCTGTCTCGTCCGTGACGAGCGCCACGAACCCCGCGACGCTGGACTCGCCCCACGCCTGGGACATGGCGTGCGGCTCCAGGTCGACGCGCACGCTTCGCTGCCCCAGGGTCGGGTGCTCGGCCTTGCGCGTGAAGGAGACATCCTCGCCCCGCAGCGCCGCGCGAACGTGCGCCTCGGACTCTGATGTGATCTCGGCGCCGAGCGCCTCCTGCAGCGACTTGCCGATGATCGTGGAGACGGGGCGCCCGAGCCACTCGGCGTGCTGCCGGTTTGCGAACCGGACCACGCCCGAGGCATCCACGTAGGAGATCAGCACCGGGAGCGCGTCGGTCACGAGTCGGAGCTGCGCCTCGCTCCGCTCGAGCTCTCGCTCCGTGCGCATCCGGTCGGTGATGTCCGATGCCGTTCCGGTGGCGCCGATCACGCGCCCTTCCGCGTCCCGGAGTGCCGCGGCATTGAAGGAGAGATCGACGAGCGAGCCGTCGGCTCGTCGGTGCCTTCGGACTTGGCCGAGGCACGGCTCGCCTCGCATCGCGCGGATGAGCATCTTGGCGTCGCCGTCCCCCTTCCCGTCTTCTGCGCGCTCCATGAGCGTGGTGCCGAGGAGTTCGGAGGGGTCCATGCCGTAGATCGCCCGGGCCGCGTCGTTCACGAACGTCCATTCTCCGGACGCATCAACCGACCAGATGAGATCCTGCGCCGTCTGCACGAGTGTCCGGTAGCGACGCTCGCTGGCCGACAGCGCCGCCATCGCGCGTCGCTCTCTGGCGAGCAGTCCGCCCGGCGAGACCATCACGATCCACACCAGGCAGACCAGCCCGGTTCCCACCACGCCCAGCCCGACCTGCGGGCTCATCGATTGGGAGACCACGTGCGACATCACCACCGTCACGGTGATGACTATCAGGCCGGGGATCAGCAGGGCGCGGGTGCGTCCGAGGGGTTGCATCGGGGCTCGGGTTCGGGCGACGCATGGGACGAACGCCGTTCGTCCGACGGGGGCATCAGATTCTCACCCTGCCGGTTCGGTCGGGGCAAGGTATTGGTTCGGCTGATCTTCCCACTCTGCTCCCGCCCTTGCAACTGGCGGATCTCACGCGAAACTTTCTCAGCGGTTCGCCGTATCATTTAGTGAACGCTAACAAACACACGGAGGCGATCATGTCCGAAGCCACCACGTCGATCCCGCAGCACGCCGACCGCAGACTCGCCCTGGCGATCTTCGGTCCGATCGCCTGTGCCATCGCCCCGTTTGCGGGGTGCGCCTCGAACAACCCGCCACGCGGGACGCCTTCGGGGCGGGTCGACGTCGGGCACTCGACACCGGCCGAGGCACGGGACGGGCGTGTGCTGCCGGCGGACTACATGGAGTTTGCCGACCAGCTCGCCAGCGCCCTCGTCGCCGACCTTTCGACCGTGCCGGCCTTCAACCAGGGCGTGAGGTCGACGATTGTGTACGGCGACATCATGAACAAGACCAACAACATCTCTTCCGCGGAGTTCGAGCTGGTGCGCGAGAAGATGAAGAACCGGCTCATGCAGTCGCAGACGTTCCGCCAGAGCTTCAGGTTCCTCATCTCCAAAGCGCAGCTCGAGGAACTGCGCGCGATGGAGACGGGTCCGTCCGGCGCCGCGGTGGGAGACCGCATCGATCAGGCGTCCACCTACTTCCTCAACGGGACCATGTACCGTGTTGCACGCGGGGACACGTCGCTGTACCTCATGACCTTCCAGCTCGTGAGCTTCTCCAGCGGCGAGATCGTCTGGACCAAGGACTACGAGAGCAAGAGATGGGGCAACTGACGCGCGGACGCGCCCGCCCTGCCAACGAGAGAGGGATCATGCACGCCCGAGCACGGGGACTGAGAGCGATGGCGGTCGGGTGCGCGTGCGTTTCGCTCCTGTGCGGTTGCGCCTCCACCCAGGGACGCTCGACGCGCCTCACAACGGAAGATGTCAGCGCGATGGCCGCGGAGATGGCGGCGTCCATGGCATCCAGCGACATCCTCCGCGAGCGGGACGCCGGGTCGCCCCGGATGGTGGTCGCGCTCGACCACGTCGAGAACCTCTCGTCGGACGTGGTCCCGGTTTCGGAGCAGTGGTACCTGATGGAGCGAGTCCGATCCTCGCTGCCGCTCGCGACCCTCGGATCGGAACGAAACATCGCCTTCGTCATTCCAGCGGAGCAGATGAACCAGTTGCGCGACCGCGTCGGGGCCGAGGCCGCCCTGCACGGCGCGGGCCGAGCTCCGACGCACGCGATGCGGGGTGTGATCCGGAGCGTCACGCGTGCCTCGGGCGTTCACCGGACCGATCTGTACTCGTTCGAGGTGCGTGTGATCGACCTGGGCACGGGCCGGATCGACTGGGCCGACTCATTCGAGTTCAAACGTGCCGCCGTGGGCCTCGCGTACGACTGATGAGAACCGACCGATGCGTCCCCGCACGTCCAGCCCGAGCCGAATCGCCGCAGGTCGCGTCTGGCCCTGTCTCGTGGCGGTCCTCGGCACGTTGTGCGGGTGCGCGGCGAACCGCGTGGACGAGTCGTACGCCGCGCGGGTGGATCGGGGCGAGTACGCCCGTGCGCGGGGCTACCTGTACAACCGAAACGCCGCCACATCTTCGCGGCTCTCGGACAAGCAGTATCTTCTGGATCGAGAGCGTCTGCTCATGGTCACGCTCGCGGATGGGCTGCCTCGCCACGCCGCAATCTCCACAACGGCGGTTCGCCGATATCGAGCCAAATCGCCCGCAAGGTCGTGCAGGCCTTCCAACAGAGCGGCCGGCCCCTGCGGGAGGCTGA
>JAPKGU010000141.1 GCA_026647565.1 Phycisphaerales bacterium
ATGCGCGCCACCAAATCCGCGCGAGCCGCGAGCCGTGGGACACCTCCGCCCGCATGTGTGTCAGTATGGGGAACGAAGTCAAGGCGTTCTTGCGCGCGCGGACAGGTCCGACGGGTTCCAAAGGAAACCACGCTCGCACGTGGTCCGTGCGAGCGTGGGTGTTCAAGCGTGGGATGTGTGACTCAGCGCTGTCGAATCAATGCGCCGCGGGCTCGTGATTGTCCTTCTCGCGCCCGCCGGTCAGCTTGGTCAGCATCGGGCCCAGCACGAGAATGATCAACCCCGCCGCACACGAAGTGATCACGAACAGGAAGAAGAAGTCCGCCTCGGTGTTCGCTCCGTTCGGGCCTTCGCCATGGATGTGCCACGGGAGTTCCTTCTTGCCCTCGAGAATCGGCTCGACCATCGCCGCGACCTTGCCCGCACCGAGGTTCGCGATGAACGACGAGATGAACCAGATGCCCATGAGCAGCGACACGTACTGCTTCGGCGCCGCCTTGGTCACATACGAAAGGCCCGTCGGGGAGAGGATGATCTCGCCCATGGTGTGCACGAAATACGTCGCCGCGATCAGCCACATGCTCGCCTTGACCGGGTCCTTCACCTGCATCGCCGCAGCGACCATGAACAAGTACCCCAGCCCGACCAGGATCAGACCGATCGCGATCTTGTAGGGCTGGCCCGGGTTCTTTCCTCGCCGGGACAGGTATGTCCAGAGCACACCCGTGACCGGCGCGAACACGATGATGCACCACGGATTGATCGATTGGAACCAGGTCGTCGGCACCATGAACCCGCCGAGCATGCGGTTGGTCCGCTCGTCGGTAAAGATGTTGATCGATGATCCGGCCTGCTCAAAGGACAGCCAGAAGACCGCGTTGAACAGCATGAAGATGAAGATCGAAGCAACCGGCCCCCGATCCTCCGGCTTCTGCTTCAGCGAGAACGTCACGGCCCAGATCACCGCCGCACCGACGATCGACATGTACACGATCTTGTTCGAGAAGAACTGGTCCAGCTGCCCGAGATATCCGTGGTGGTACGCGAACGCCGCCACCGCCGCCACCGCGATCCCGATCGGAATGAAGATCGGGGCGCGTTTCCCCTTTGCCTCGTCGCTCGGAAGCCCGATCCCCGGCAGGAACGCGGGGCGGAGCATCATGTACGCGAACAGACCGAGCAGCATGCCCACGGCCGCGGCTCCGAAGCCCCAGTGCCAGCCCACACGCTCGCCAAGCGTTCCGACGATGTACGTCTGGAGCGCCGCGCCCAGATTGATGCCCATGTAGAAGATGCCGAACGCCGTCTCGCGCCGCGGATCTCCCTGCTTGTACAACTGCCCCACCATCACCGAGACCGACGGCTTGAAGTGCCCGGTTCCGATGACGATTAGCGCCAGGCCGAACACGAACACCGACATCCCCGTCGCCGTGTGCTCAAGCCCTCCGAGGCCGGAGATGCCGAGAACGACGTGGCCGAGCGCGATGAGCAGGCCGCCCACGATCATCGATCGATGCGTGCCGATCATCTTGTCGGCGATCAGGCCACCGATGATCGGTGTCAGATAGGCCAATCCCGTGTACCAGCCGTACGCATTCGACGCCTCCGCGCCCGTCCACCCGCGTCCCGGGTTGAATCCCGCCTCTTTCCCCGGCGGCGGGTTCAGCATGCCCTCGATCGGCGCCTTCAAGTACAGCACCAGCAAGCCGCGCATCCCGTAGTAACTGAATCGCTCCCACATCTCTACGAAGAAAAGCAGGAAGAGTCCCGCCGGATGGCCCATGATCGTTCGCTCTGAAGACATGAGGGCCGGCGACTCGTGATTGATCGCGCTCATTGCTGTTCCCTGGTTCTGAGGCCTTGCGGCTCACCAAGCCGCACAACGCCCCGATCGCTACATCGGCGAAAGGGCGACAGAATAGCAAATCCGGGCTATCGCGGTGCCGGGCGCGAGCTCCTCAGCGAACCCTCCGAGGCCCGTCGCTCACCCTCACCGATCCCCAACTCCAACACCCGCCCGTCCGCGATCGGGTACCACCTCTGCCCCGGCTGGCGCAAGACCCGGCCTCCCGCCGTAAACCGGCTGAACGCCGGCAGGATCAGGTGGCTCCCGGAGGCCACGAACGCCGGCACCTTGTCCCTGCCCACCGGCATCGCGGGGTGCAGATGCCCCGCGACGAACGCCCCCCCGCTCCGCCCCACCTCTTCCCTGCCGCGGCTCGGCTCGTGCACCACCCGGATCGACCCCAGCACCAGCGTCTCATGGATCTCCGCGATCCCCCACGCCGCTTCGACACCCTCAATCCGCCGGTCGTGATTCCCCCTCACCAGGACCATCGACACCCCCCGATCCCGCAGCTCATCCAGCCGCCCCGCCACCCGCGCCGACAAACCCGGTGTCAGCCCCGCCGGCGCATGGATGAGGTCGCCCGCCACCACAACCCGCGCGGCATCCGTCATCGAGACCAGCCGCGCCAGTCGCTCGAACTGCTCATCAAGATCGACATCCGGCACCGGCAGCCCCGCCACCCGCATCGTCTCGGACTTGCCGAGGTGCAGGTCCGCCACGATCAGCGTGCGGCATGCCCCCCACCACGCCGCCCGATCGGGCATCAGCGTGATCGCTTCGCCCGCGAGGTCGATCGTGACGCTGCCTTCTCCCATTGCTCCTCGATCCTCCTGATCCGATCCGTGAGCGACTCGCTCGACATCCGCGCCCCCACGCGCTCGATCACCAGCGGCAGCGACAGCGGCGACGGCCGCTCGATCCGCTTCACCACCAGCTTCGACGCACGGAGTCGGGCGAGTGTACGCGCCAGGCGGCTCTCCTCGAACTGCCTCTCCAGGACCTCGCGCCGCGACTGCTCCAGCAGCGGATGGGTCGGATCGAACTCCATGAACACGTCGTACAAAAGCGACGCCCCCACCTGCGTCTGCCTCCCCGACCTCGGCGATCCGGGATACGTCTGGAACACCAGTCCCGCGACCCGCGCCACCTCACGGAACTGGCGTTTGGCCATCTCCCCGAGGTTCACGCTCTCCCCCGCCTCCTCCATCAGGCGCGATGCATCGAACAACCCCTCCGGCCCCAGCCGCTCGAACGCCCCCTCAAAGTCGAACCCCTCCGGCCCCAGCAACTCGAACCCGTAATCGTTCGACGCCGTGGAGAGCGTCGTCTTGGACGCCCGCGTCAGACGGAACGCCAGGAGGGCCGCGATCCCGCCATGCACCAGCCGCCCCTCGAACGGGAAGACGAACGCGTGCGATCCCTCACGCGTCGCGCACACCTCGATCAGCACCTCGTCCGCCCGCGGCACACGCGACACCGCCCCCAGGACCGCCCGCATCCTTCCGATCGCTCGCCCATCCGGCGTCCCCTCATCCGCGTGCGTGCCCAGCGCCTCGCGCACGCCCTCCGACAACGCCTCCGAGATCGGCAACCGTGTTCCAGACCAGATCGGTGTGTGCGTCGTCGATCCCTTCGCGGGCCTGACGATCGCCGTGTTGTCGTGCACACCCTTCAACTCCAGCACCTTCCCCGCGAAGACGAAGATGTCCCCCGTCCGCATCCCTGAGATGAAGTCTTCCTCGATCGACCCGAGCCGGCGCCCGGTTGCGTACCGGACATCCATCGTCGCCTCGCCCGTGATCGTCCCGACGTTCAGCCGGTGCATCTGACCCGCGCGTGCCGACACCACCCGCGCGATCCCGTCCTCCACGATCATCTTGCAGTACTGCGGGTACGCGTGGAGCAAGCCGCCCCCGTTCACACCCAGCGACAACGCCCAGTCGAACTCGGCCCGCGTGAGATCCCGGTACGCGACGGTCGATCGCACCTCCTCGTACAACCCGTTCACATCCACGCCGCCCCCGAGCGCGCACGTCACGATGTGCTGCGCCAGCACATCGATCGGCTTGTTCAGCGACCTTCGCGGCTCCATCCTCCCCGCCCCTCGCCTCTCCACCGCGCGCCTGACCGCCTCAACCTCGACCACCTCCATTGCGTGCGTCGGCACGCACATGATCCGCGCCACGCCCCCCGGCTGGTGCCCCGAGCGCCCCGCACGCTGGATCAACCTCGCGATCCCCTTCGGCGACCCGATCTGCATCACACGCTCCACCGGCGCGAAGTCCACGCCGAGGTCGAGCGAACTCGTCGCCACCACGATCCCAACCTCCCCCGACTTCAGCCCCCGCTCGATCTTCTCGCGCGCCGCGCGATCGACCGAGCCGTGGTGCAGCCCCAACCGTCCCTCCCACTCCGGCCGCTCGATCGCGATGGCGTGAAACCACCGCTCCGCCTGCGATCGCGTGTTCACGAAGACGATCGTCGGCACATCAGGATCGAGCGCCCGCAGCACCGCCGGCAACAGAGGCATCCCCAGGTGCCCCGCCCACGGCAGACGCTCTCTTCCAACCTCGCCTCCCGCTGCCGCCTCTCCCTCACGCGGCAACACCGTCTCGATCACCACCCGCCGCTCAATGCGCGCCGTCACGATCCGTGGAGCGTCCTTCGACAAGCCCACCACGCTCCGCGCCGCCTCCTCGATGTTCTCAAGCGTCGCCGACATCGCCCACGTCCGAACCCCCGGCGAAAGCCCACGCACCCGCGCCAGCGCGAGCTCCACCTGTGTCCCGCGCTTGCTCGACAGGAGCTCGTGCCACTCATCCACGATCACACAGGCGAGCCGCGCGAACTGCTCGCGCACGTCCGCCCGTGTGAGCAGCAGGCAGAGCGACTCCGGCGTCGTCACCAGGATCTCCGGCAGTTCCTTCCGCTGCCTCGCCCGCACGCTCTGCTTCGTATCAGCCGTCCGCGACTCCACCCGCGCCCACGGAGCCACCTCGCTCGCGATCTCCTTGACCGCGACCTCGATGTCCCGCGCCACCGCCCGCAGCGGCGTCACATACACCACGCGTAGCCCGCGCCCTTCGCCCACTCTTCCCCCGCGATCCACGCCCGCCAACTCCGCCAGCGGCCCGCCGAACGCCGCGAACGTCTTCCCCGCCCCCGTCGGCACGTGGATAAGCCCGGACTCACCGGCCAGATACGCCCCCCACGCTTCTTCCTGGAACTCGAAGGGCCTCCACCCGCGCGAGCCGAACCACGCCCTGACGGCCTCCGAGCCGCTCCCGGCGTGCCCCTGCCGCTTGCGGCTTCGCACCACGCGTTCGGTCGCTCTGACTGCCATGCCGTCCTTTCCGGTGGTTCCTCGCATGCCATTGTTCCCGACGCGAATCCGCGACGCGGGCGGAGGCGAAGCCGAACGCACGGAGGTCCCCAATGTCCATTCTCGCGGCTCTCTCCATCCTCACGCTCGCCACGAACCCGCCCGCTCCCGAACAGCAGGTACCTCCGGCAACGGAGCAGGCTGTCGCAATCCCGACGCCATGGACCGTCCTGCGCGTGGGGGGCGACATGGAGTCGAAGGTCGACTTCGCAGATGGCGTCTACACGAGCGGGAAGGCACGGATCGACACCCCGCTGCCCGAGGGCTATCCGCCTCCCACGGCACCGGGGGCGATCGAGCTCAAGCGCTATCCCACGGTTCGCCGCGCCGAGTTCTCCTCCAGCGGTCCGGCCGACATGGGCATGAACGTCGCGTTCTGGCCCCTCTTCAAGCACATCCAGCGCCGCGACATCGAGATGACCTCGCCCGTCGAGATGGACTATCGGGGCCTCGACGACGGGTCTCCCGATGGATGGACCATGTCGTTCCTGTATCGACGCGTCGACCAAGGCCCCACGGGCAAGGACGGCCTTGTCACCGTGCAGGATGCCCCGCCAATGACCGTGATCGCTGTCGGCATGACCGCGTCGTACGGCGCCCGGAACATGGCACAGGGCCTTGCCGAACTTGAGTCGTGGCTGGCCTCGCAATCCGCATGGGAGCGAGCGGGCGACCCGCGAGCCATGCACTACAACGGTCCTGATGTTCGTCCGCAGAATCGCTGGATGGAGGTCCAGATTCCGGTCCGCTTGCGCACGCCGATCGAGCTGCAGGCGCTGGATCGCCCGGAGTCCGGCGAGGCATCGGCCCCGCCTGCCGGGCCGGGCAGTCCCTGAGCCGGGACCGTGGACAGCATGCTTCCCGACGCACTCCGCGAGCCGATCCTGTTTTCCCACGCCTTCGCAACGCTCGCGATGGTCGGCCTGATCTGGTTTGTGCAGGTCGTCCACTACCCGCTCTTTGCACGCGTCGGTTCCGAGAGCTACACCGCGTACCAGACCGCTCACATGAGCCGCACATCCCTCGTCGTTGGCCCGCTCATGCTCACCGAACTCGCGGCCGCGGTTCTTATCTTCTTCAGCAGCTGGGCACCGCGCCCCATCGCGATCGCGGGCCTCATCCTTCTTGCCGTCGCGTGGCTCTCCACGTTCCTTCTCCAGGTCCCGCGACACGCGACGCTCGAGCGTGGGTTCGACCCCTGTGCCGCGGCATCCCTCGTCTCCACCAACTGGATCCGCACGGTCGCGTGGACCGCTCGAGGCGTGCTGGCCCTCCTTATGCTGCGCGTTGCCCAAGTCTCGTGATGGACCAACCATGCCGACCCTCATGTGGTTCCGATCCGATCTTCGCGTCACCGACAACACGGCGCTCTGGCACGCCTGCCGCGATGCTTCGAGAGAGAAGGCGGGCGTCGTCGCGGTCTACACCATCTGTCCCGACCAGTGGGCCTCGCACGACATGGCGCCCGTCAAGGTCGATCTCATCCTCCGCACGCTCCGCGAACTCTCCACCGAACTCGGCACGCTCAACATCCCGCTTCGAATCCTCAACGCTCCCCGCTTCAGTGACGTCCCCGCGGCTCTGCTGAAGGTCTGCCGCGAGGTTGGAGCGCAGGCCGTGTACCTGAACAAGGAGTACGAGATCAACGAGCTCCGGCGCGACGAGGCCGTCGCCGGGGCCCTCGCCGATGAGGAAATCTCCACCCACGCCTTTGATGATCAGACCGTCGTGCCGCCGGGATCCCTCCGCACCGGCGAGGGCCGCTGGTACACGGTCTTCACGCCCTTCAAGAAGTCGTGGATCAAGCTGCTGGAGGCCCAAGGCATCCCCGAGGCGCTGCCCCGCCCGAAGAAGCAGGAACCGCTCACGATCACATCCGATGAGATCCCCTTGCGCATCAAGGGCCCCTTCATGACCTTTGACCCGTGGCCCCGCCCGGAACTCTGGCCCGCCGGCGAGAAGGCCGCGATGAAGCGTTTGAGTCGATTCGTCGAGAAGTCCATCGCCTCCTACAAGGACCATCGCGACATCCCCGGCATCGATGGCACCAGCACACTCTCGCACCACCTTTCGATCGGATCCATCTCCCCGCGCCAGTGTCTGCACGCCGCGCTCGAAGCCAACAGCGGCAAGCTCGACGGCCCATCCCCCGGCGCAACGCACTGGATCAGCGAACTCGTCTGGCGTGAGTTCTATCGCCACCTTCTCGCGGCATACCCGCGCCTCTGCATGGGCCGCGCCTTCAAGCCCGAGACCGAGCGCATCATGTGGCGCGATGATCCCGAGGGGTTTGACGCGTGGCGTGAGGGGCGCACCGGTCTGCCCATCGTCGATGCCGCGATGCGCTCGCTCCTGCACACCGGCTGGATGCACAACCGGCTCCGCATGGTCGTCGCCATGTACCTGACCAAAGACCTTCTCATCGACTGGCGCCACGGCGAACGCCACTTCATGCGCCACCTCGTCGATGGCGACCTCGCGCAGAACAACGGCGGCTGGCAGTGGTCCGCCTCCACCGGCACCGATGCCGCGCCCTACTTCCGCATCTTCAACCCCATCAGCCAGTCCCGCAAGTTCGATCCCGACGGCACGTTCATCCGGCGCTGGGTGCCCGAACTCGCCGACCTCGACAGCGAAACGATCCACGATCCCTCCGAACTGCCGCTCCTCCTGCGCTCCACGCTGAAGTACCCGGAGCCGATCGTGGACCGGGCGATCGTGAAGGACCGCGTGCTCGCGGCCTTTCAGGCGATCAAGGCGTGATCGGGTGGCATGCCTGCTCGCAGAGCAGGCATGAAGGGAGCCCGAGCGTCAGGAAGGGCACTCCGACCGAAGCCCTCCCGTCCTCGCTCTGTCAGGCCGCAGGCCTGAAAGCTGACAGCCGTCGGTAAGGTCGCGCTTCGCGACCGCAACCCACGGAAAGCGTCCCAACACCACCGCACCCCGGAGGGGTGCAAGTCTCACCACGCGAAATGGAGCGGCCCGGACGGGCCCGACTCCATGCCTTGCGCCTTGTGCCTCGTGCCTCCCGACTCCGTGACATTCTCACTTTTTCCATCCTCCCCTAACTCCCTCTCCCCCAACCACTTCCAATATCTGTTCCAACAGGCAGTGACAGACGTCTGTCAGTGACAAACCCACCCCGCGCTTGCATCGTTCGATCCGCGTCGTACATTCGACGCCATGACCACCTCCACGCTTGAGCCGCGCCGCCCCGCTCACACACGCGAGCCGATCCCCGCGCCCTCTCCCGCGCCTGCCGCATTCCCCTCTCCCGCGCGCCCATCCACTCCCGCGCCCGCGCCCACTCCCGCGCCTGCCGCATCCCCAACGCCCGCGCCCTCTCCCTCCTCCGCGCCCCGCACTCGCCCCACATTCGACGATGCCGACCTCTCCCCATGGAGAGCCCCTGCCCACCCCGTCCCTCTCCCCGCATCTTCCAATCCCGACTCCAACCCCGACACATCCCTCGCCGAACCCATCACACCCATGCAGCGCTGGGCCCACGATCTCGTCCTTGAGATGATCCGCGCGCAACTCCCCCTCGAAGCTCTCGCGGCTCAGCTCGGCATCCCCTTCTCCACCCTCATCACCTACCTCCATCTCCCCGAAGTCCAGGCCGAGATCAACGCCTACGAAGCGCTCATCAACCTCCGCGCCCGCCTCATCGGCGAAGCCGCACGCCCCATCTCACTCCGCAGACTCCTCGACATCCTCGAGTCCCCCGCCCCGCGGCTCACCCATCACAACCCCGAAGCCGATCAGCGCACGCTCCACCGACACGCCGAACTCATCCGCCGCACCGCAACCACCATCACGCACGAGTCCCGCGCCCTCGCCCCCAAACCCGCCCCCGCGCCGAAGCCCGCACAAAGAACCGCGAGCGAGCGGACCTCTGCTTCCGCTTCTGCACCCGCCGCTGCTCCCGAATCACTCACCGATCAACGCCCGCAAAAGGGAGCCCCGAGCGCGAGCTCGGGTTCCTCTTCCTCTTCTTCCGCTTCTTCCTCTTCTTCACCCGCTCCCGACCAATCCGCACAAGAGATCACCGCGCCCGCCCCTCCATTGCCTATTGCCCATTCCCCATTGCCCTCTTCCTCTGACCCTTCTTTCCTGTCCCCTCTGCGTGACTCTGATTCCTCCGCGGCCTCTGCGTTCTCTTCTCGATCCCGCCACGCCCGAGACCGGCCCGCCGCCTGACACGCCCGTCCCGCTCGATTAGCCAATCTCACCATTTCACGCCGGTTCCCCTTGCCGTTCGCCATCCGTGTGGCATATTCCACTCGGATGCCGTGGGGGAACGGAGGACGCCTCATGCGCACTGCTGCAACACTGCTGATCTCAACCTCGCTCGCCATCGCCCACGCGGCACCCGCCCGCGCCGACCTTGTCACCGTTGTGCTCGACCACCAACTGGTCGTCACGAACAACGACATCGTCATCGCGTGCTTCGAGCCGGAACTCACGACTGCGCCATTCCCAGCGGGTCCGATGCTTGACAACTCGCTCCGGCTCGGTTTCCTTGTTCTGCCCTTCGGCGACACAGTTTCCGCT
>JAPKGU010000142.1 GCA_026647565.1 Phycisphaerales bacterium
GCCCACTTTGCGTAAACGCGCTTCTGGTGGGAATAATTCCATCGCCATTTCACGGGCGCGATTTTGCTCCACGGGTCCCTCTTGCAAGGCACGTTTGGGCAATAAGCCATCGGGTTCTAGGGTTGCGCCATCTTGTGCCATCGCCCATACCACCGCACATAATGCTTCGATAGGCGTTATGCCATCGGGCAGAGTGGGTGGTATAAGTTGGTTCGGCACGACAGGCTTGGCTTCTGCGACCAATCGCTGGCGAATATCAAATGGCAATACGACATCTTGAATCGTCTTGATTTTGGTGGATAACGCATTCAGCGCGACTTTGATACCCATCCCCGCTTCGGCTTCCCATTTGCCAATCACCCACAGCAACGCATCACCCGTATATTGCCGACCTTTTGCGCCTTGCACCTCTGCCTCAAATCCATCTTCACTCGCATTCACCACCACCGCGATATGTGGGCGATTATTCACATCGCGCAACACAACTAATTTGCCCACAATATCCGGATACGACATCATAATCGCACGGCTACGGCGTGATTTTTGGATTTGCTCCTCTGTGCGGACTTGAAAAGTATCTTTTCTGCGCCAATCTTGGGCAAAATAAATATTATCGGTCAGTGTTTTGATGACCTCATTCGCCCGTTCACCCGTCCCCCACCACATTTGTGAGAGTTCGCGTGCGCTAAAAAAATTACCCGCTTGTCCCTTCACCGATTCCCACAAGGCTTTCGGATTGATTTCATCTTTGCTATTCCCTGTTTTGACCTTCGCAATCCCCCACGGGCGTTTGGGAAAGTCGAAACGCGCAGTTTCGCCGATGCGCGGGGTCATCACATGCCGACTCCGTTGGCGCAACCGTGAGGCGAGGCTATGACGGGCGGCGGGGTCGCCATGCACCAGCATAATTTCGGTGGTATCTAATGCTTCTGCCACGCTGATAAGTTCTGCTTCATCGGCATGGGCAGACAGCGAATAAGTATCCACCAAACAGCGCACCGTCACAGGTTGACCATCAATTTTGATAACCCCTTCGGTCTCGCCATCGGCACGCGCTTTCATCAGCCGTTGGAGCATTTTACCGGGCGCTTCTTCATCTTGATACCCTGTCAGGAAAATGGCATTTTTGGGGTCTCCGACCATTTTCTTGGCGTAAAGCGCCGATGCCCCGCCTGTCAACATCCCGCTACTGGCAATAATCACGGCGGGCATACCATCCGCCAACATCGCATCGCGCTCGGCATTGGATTTCAGGAGCAGGATCGCCTGGCCACCGTCGCGCAGGGTGCGGGAGAGGGCGGCGCGGAGGGTGGCGCCGATCATGAGGGGGCCGCGGCCGTGGCCGCCGGCGCTGGGCTTGCCTCGACCCCAGGGCTGCTCAGAGGCGAGGTCGACGATCCGGACGGGGGGGAGTTTGCCGGCGCCGGCGCGTTCGGTGAGTCTCCAGAGTCTGTACCTGGCGCTCGGGCCGATGGCGTTGGCCCAGCTCTCGAGCGAGGGGGTGGCGGAGCCGAGCACGATGGGGCAGGAGGCCATCTGGGCGCGCTTGATCGCGACGTCGCGTCCGTGGTATCGGGGGAGCGTGTCCTGCTTGTATGAGCCGTCGTGTTCCTCGTCGACGACGATGAGGCCGAGGTTCTCCAGTGGAGCGAACGCGGCGGAGCGAGCGCCGACAACGACGCGGGCGACGCCGGAGGCGGCGAGGTCCCACTGCTGGTTGCGCTGCGAGGCGCTCAATCCGGAGTGGAGCACGGCGACGCGGGCGCCGAAGCGTTCCTCGAATCGGCGCGAGGTCTGGGGCGTGAGCGAGATCTCCGGGACAAGGACGAGGGCGGTCTGGTTGCGTTCGAGAACGCGCTCGATGAGGCGGAGGTAGACCTCGGTCTTGCCGGAGCCGGTGATGCCGAAGAGGAGGTGGACGGCGAAGGAGCCGAGCGTGGGAGCGATGCCCTCGATTGCCGCGGCTTGCTCCGGGTTTGGTGTGGGCGTCGATTCGGGTCGGGCGCCGGCGGGTTCGGGGACGAATCCTCGTGAGCGGATCTCCTCGCGTTCGGAGCGGACGAGGAGTCCGGCCTTGACGAGGCGGTTGATGGGCGCGAGGGTCGTGTTGACGGCGGCGGCGAGTGCGCGCGGCGGCATCGGGAGGGCGTCTTTGCCGAGGGCGACGATGGCGTTCCACGCGAGGCGGGCGCTCGGGGTGAGGGTCTCGCGCTGGAGGAGCGATGCTTCGGTGTGATCGTCCGTGCGAGCGACGACCTCGATCGTGCGGGCGCCGGTGCGGCGTTTGACGGCGCCGGGCACCATCGAGGCGAGGACCATGCCGAGCGGCGTCGCGTAGTAGGCGGAGATCCAGCGTGCGAGGTCGATGAGCGATGGGGGGAGCGCGACGCCGAGGCGGTCGGACAGGGGCTTGAGGCGATCGCGGTCGAGTTCGCCGAGGAGTTCGTCGCCGCCTCGGGCGATCACGACGCCGGTGGTTCGGGTGCGCCCGAGCGGTGCGAGGACCTGCTCTCCGATGCGAACGTCGGGCCAGGGGCTGAGGTATGTGAGGCCGTCGCCTTCGACGCTGCGTTCGACGGCGACGCGAACGAGGAGTCCTGCGTCGCCTTTCGACTGTTCGGCTCGGCCGGAGAAGGGGAGTTGGCCGCTTTGCACGCGTACAATCTAGCCCGATGAAGCACACCACTCCTTCTGATCGTTCCGGCGCGACGCAGGCCGGGGTCGCCGTTTCTGCGCAGACCCGTCCTCCGGCGCGGCTGGTGCTTGCGGACGGCTCGGTCTTTCGAGGGAGGGCGTTCGGGGCGACGGGCCGGGGGCTTGCGACCGTTGCCGAGGTTGTGTTCAGCACGTCGATGCTGGGGTATCAGGAGTCGCTGACGGATCCGTCGTACACGGGGCAGATCCTTGTGGACACGTTTCCGCTGGTAGGGAATACGGGGACGAATGAGGAGGACGTGGAGTCGGGGCGGGTGCAGGTCTCGGGGTTTGTGGTTCGGGAGCTGGCGAGGCGGGCGTCGAACTTTCGGGCGACGCGATCGCTGGAGGCGTTCCTGGAGCGATCGGGGGTGCTTGGGATCGAGGGCGTGGACACGCGGGCGATCACGCGTCGGCTGCGGACGACGGGGGCGATGGCGGGGGTGATCACGGATCGGACGGACCTGACCGATGCGGCGCTGGTGGAGATGGCAAGGAACGCTCCGTCGATGGCGGGGCAGAATCTTGTGCCGCGGGTCGGGTGCGATTCGGGCCTGACGTGGGCGGAGACGCTGGGTGACTGGTCGCCCGGGCGCGGGAGCGGGCGGGATGTCGGGGGCTTGCGTGTGCTGGCGCTGGACTGCGGGGCGAAGGCGAACATCCTGCGGAACCTTGCGGATCGCGGGTGCGAGGTGCGCGTGGTGCCTCACGACATCGGCGCGGAGGAGATTCTGGGGATGCACGATCGCGGGGAGATCGACGGGCTGTTCATTTCGAACGGGCCCGGCGATCCGGCGGCGGTTGAGCGGACGATCGCGACATTGCGGGGCGTGATCGGGGCGAAACGTGAGCGGGAGTTGCCGATCTTCGGGATATGTCTCGGCCACCAGCTGCTCTCACTGGCGATCGGTGCGAAGACATACAAGCTGAAGTTCGGGCACCGGGGGGCGAACCAGCCGGTGCTGAATCGATTGACGGGGCATGTGGAGATCACGAGCCAGAATCACGGGTTTGCGGTGGAGCCGGGCTCGCTGGCGGAGGCGGGGGGCGAGATCACCCATCTTCACCTGAACGACCAGACGGTGGCGGGATTCCGCGTGAAGGGGCGGCCGATCTTCTCGGTGCAGTACCACCCTGAGGCGTCGCCTGGGCCGCACGATGCGTCGTATTTGTTTGACGAGTTCGTGGCGTCGATGGAAGCGGGGCGTGGGTCCATGGTTTGAGGGGGTGAATCGTCCATATGACCAGGTTTGGCCATTTTCACAGGTGTGGATGCAGGCCCGAACGCGAAGCGTACCGGCGCGGACCGGTGTCGCGACGGGTGGCGGGTCTTGCAGGAAAGTGGACGGGGTCGAGAAAAACGAGATTCACGGAATTTTGCGTGGAACCGTCTAAGACCCTTGCATCCGCGGAACGCTCCGGTATATTCGCATTTGTCGGTACGCGCTGCTCTTTCCGAGCAAGCGTCGCGACCATTCGTTCCGGGTGACTGGAACGGATGTTGGAGAAGCGGCATTGGAGAGCCGCGAGTGGAATCGGGAGGAAGGTTTGTCTGGCTCGGCGGCCGGGACAAACGGCCAGAGGGAGCCGCCGGAGGAGAGTGTCTGGGAGAGGGATTTTCCCGGCAGTGAGTCGACGACGGAGAGCTGCGCTTCGGCGTCGGAGTGATTTGGTGTCAGACGAGAGAGCATTCCTGACCCGCTCTTTTCGTGTGTCCAACGTGGCCCCAACGGGGTTTTTCCGATAGTGGTTTCTCATTTCATGAGGAGTGTTCTATGAAGGCGAAGAGCTGCATGATGATGGCGGTGGCGGCCGGCGCTGCCTGCTCAGCGTTTGCGACGGAGCCGCAGATCGAGACGGCGAACCAGGTCGTCCTGAAGGGTCACATCTACGTGAACGCCCGCACGGGCGAGCGTACCGTGAACCCGATCAACTCGAACAACCGCATGGGCGCGCCCGTGTGGCAGAACGAGGACTCGGCGTCCAACGGCAACTACTTCTGGGGCATGGACAACCCCACGGCGAACTTCCCGACCTCGGTCGGCGGCGGTCAGCGCATCGGCGGCGAGGCCTCCAACTGGGGCGACCTCGAGTTCGACACGTTCATCGACGGCTACACCACGGCGTACGCCACGGCCGTCTTCGATGGCACGTCATCCATCGTCGGCTTCTCCATCATCAACTGGTGGTTCGACTGCGATGACGGCTTCAACGACGTCTCCGCGATCCCGGTCTGGGGCATCGGCCTCAGCAGCATCGCCGGCGGCGATCCGACCCTCGGCTCCACGCTCTTCGCGGGCTGGATCTACACCGTCGACCTGGCCGGCTCGGGCGCTGAGTTCGAGATGGGCGACACCGACGGCACCTTCACCGGCCTCGCTGGTCTCTCCAGCACGGGCTGCGACAAGGACGACTCGGACGGCTCGCCCGAGAACGACTTCTCGTACTCCTACATCTTCGTGCAGAACCAGGCCGCTCCGCTCGCCACGACGGGGCCGTTCCTCGTCCTGCCGGCGCTCGCCTGCAACTTCGAGGACGACGGCATCGCCACCGGCGCCACGGGCAACGCCCAGGGCGACGATGACGCCTTCGACTTCTGGAAGGCCCCGAACGGCTTCCTCCGCGAGCTCTACGCCGCAACCTACTGGTTCGGCGGCTGGCCCGCGGGTCCGTACGCGGCGTTCTGGATGGGCATGTACGGCGGCGCCGGCGGCGGCTGCCCGGACTTCGCTCTGGCTGACTACGACGGCGACACCGAGGTCGGCATTCTCGACTTCCTCGCCTTCCTCGATGACTTCGGCACCTGCGAGAACCAGCCCACGCCCTGCTCGGCGACTGGCTTCAACGCGGACATCTACAACCCGGATGGCTTCATCGACATCCTCGACTTCCTCACCTTCTTCGATCTGTTCGGTCAGTGCGAGGGCACCTAATGGCCCTGGGCGGCTCGTCCTGAGAGCCGCGTGACCATGACTGTGGTCAACCAGCCCCCACGCTTCGGCGTGGGGGCTGTCTTTTTGGTGCGATGTGGGCTTGCGTGGTCGGCGTGCGTGGGGAGCGTGCGCGGGCGCGAGATGCGAGCGTGTTCGAGCGGACGTGATGGTGATGGTCAGATGAGGCGCAGGTCGCGGAGGGCGGCACGCATCTGGGCGGCGGTGTCGCCGGTGTGATCGACCTGGTGGGCGTGCCACCCCGCGGCGCGAGCGCCGGCGATGTTCTCAGGGAGGTCGTCGAAGAAGAGGATGTTGGCCGGGCGGAAGCCGCTCTCCTGCTCGAAGGCGCGATGGATCTCTGCGTCGGGCTTGGCGAGTCCGAGGAGGTGGCTGGCGTGCTTGTGCGTGAGCAGCCCGATGGTCGGGAAGTCGGGCGGGCCTCCGTCGCGCCCCGGGAGGTGGCGGAGCCAGTGGCGATGGCTCGTGTTCGACAGCAGGCCGGTCTGGAGAGAGGCGATCTGGTTGAGTTCGAGGATGAGGTCGCGGACGCCTGCGTACTCGTGGATCAGCCAGGCGTCGTGGACGCGTCGGATCTCTTCGGGGGTGTAGACGCCCTGGGTGGTGGCGGCGATGTCGCGGAAGAACGTGTCGCAGTCGATCCTGCCGGTCTGGTAGAGGTTGTTGATCCGGCGGCGTTCGAGGTCCATGGCATCGGCGCCGGGGCGGGTGCGATGCTCGATGCCGGCGCGGCGACAGCCCTCCTCCCATGAGCGGCAGATGCGGAGGATCACGCCGCCCCAGTCGAAGACGACGGCGCGGATGTCGTGTGGTTGCTTTGTGGTCATGTGCGGTTTGCTCCGGCGCGTTTGAGGATGGCGTCGCGGAGAGCACGGACGCGGCCCTCGATCCCCTGTCCGAGGCGTTTGAGGGGGCCTCGGGGCGGGCGATAGTAGAGGGGGGCGTCGTAGAAGCGGTCGAGTCCCTTGCGGGCGCGGAAGGCGCGTCGGATGGCCAGGAGTTCGCGCCCGCGTTTGTTGACGTGGTTGATGGTGTAGTCGGCGGACTCGGCGCGAGCGAGGGTGTGGAGGTTGTGGTCGAGGACCTGGTGGTGCCAGAGCCACTCGACGAGCATGCGTTTGAATCGTTCCTCGGTGCGGATCTTGGGGGGGTACTCTGCGCGGAAGTTGGATCGGACGAGGTCGCCGATCTGGTCTTCGATGGCGCGATCAAAGACGGAGCGCTTCATGAGCGCGAAGTTGAGACTGGTGAAGTCGTAGACGATGTACGGGCCGTCGCGTGTGATGGGCGGGTTGTCCTGGTGGGAGTGGGTGACGGAGAAGACGCCGGGTCTGTCGAGGGCCTGGAGGTCGGTGGCGAGCCAGTCGTGGTGTCCGCGTCGGAAGGGGAGGGTGTCCATCTTGATGAACATGACGTACGGGAGCGTGGCGAGTCGCCCGGCGCGGTATTCCTGGATGTAGCAGCGGTCGCGGTGGTTCTCGAAGTGGCCGGGCGTGAGGAGTTCGAGGCGGTCGAGAAGCCCCTCGTCGAGCATGCGGGTGAGGCGTCGGACGGTTGAGGGGGGTGAGCCGCCGTCGACATAGACGATCTCGCCGGGGCGGGCGCCGATGAACTCGATCCAGTCCTTGAGGACGGGTCGGAGTTCGGCGCCGTCGCGGTATCCGGAGATGGCGAGCGAGACGGCGTCCCACGGTCGAGCGGGGTCGAAGGCGGTGGGGGCGTGGCCGGGGACGTGCCCGGTTCGCGTGTGCGCGGGCGTGCTGTCGTTGCTCATCGCCCGGTATCTCCGCGTCCGCCCTCGGCGGGAGGCGAGCCGGGGCCGTGGTGATCGGGCGGCTGGTTGTCGTCGAGCTGGGCCGGCGGGAGGCGCTTGCGGACGAGGAACGTGGTGACGCCCTCGGGGCCTCGTGTGAGGATGGCGGAGTCGGCGATCTGCGCGGCGGGGATGGACGCGTCGGCGAGGATGGCCTCGATCGATTCTCCGGCGGCGGGTCCGCCGGGGATGATCCAGCCACCGGGCTTGAGGACGCGCCAGAGCTCGGTGAGGCGGTCGGCGCGGCGTGCGTTGTCGGCCAGGACGGTGTGGGCGAGGACGCCGTCGAAGGAGCCGTCGAGTTCGCCGCCGAGCGCGTCGGTGCCGGCGCGCTCGAAGGCGACGTTGTTGAGGGTGTAGCGTCTTGGGGCGAAGTGGGCGCTCTCGCCGTCCTCCTCGAGCGCGACGATGGCGCCGGACGGGCCGACGCGCGAGGCGAGCCACGCCGGCCCGAAGCCGGTGCCTGCGTCGAGGACGAGGAGTCGCATGCCGGGGCGGATGTGCTCGTCGGCGGGGCGGTAGAAGGAGAGCGCGGAGCCGCCGACGAGATCGGCGTAGACGCGATCGGGCGTGAAGCGGATGCGCATGCGTTCGCCGGAGCGGAAGGTGACCTCGTAGTCCTTGTAGCCGCGGCCCTTGCGGCTGATCGCGCGTCGGAGCGGCTCGTGGGTCCGTTCGACGTATCGCACGCCGTCGATGGTGTGCGTTCTTCGCAGTCCGAGGATGAGGCGGATCTGGCGGTGGAGATTCCTGAGGCGTGCCCCGAGGGACGATCCGGGAAGATCGGAGTGTGAGAGGGGGGCGTTCACGCGCGGACTCCGTGGGCGAAGAGCATGGACTGTCGGCCGACGCGGACGACCGGTTGCGGATGGTGGGGCGGACGCGGGGATCGGCGGATGTGGATGGGAAGGGTCGGCTCGGCGTGGGTGGAGACGGTGACCGGGCAGTCGATGGCGGCGTGGCGCTCGAGCGCGATGGAGGGTCGATTGCACTCTCGAGAGAGGTGGAGGAGGATCAGGTGTTCGCGTGGGCCGATCGCGCGAGCGGCGCGGGCGGATTCCTCGTTCGAGAGGTGCCCGCTCCCTCCCATGATGCGGCGTTTGAGGAAGTCGGGCCGGCTCGAGGCGTGCTCGAGGATGGGGCAGTAGTTGGACTCGAGCGCCAGCACGTCCACGCCGAGCAGGTGGTCGATGAGTTCGGCGGTGACGCGTCCGACGTCGGTGGCGAAGCCCAGGTGTTCGCCGGAGGCGAATCGGAGGCGGAACGAGGAGGCGCCCAGTTCGTCGTGGCTGACGAGCATGGCGTCGGCGTGCAGGCCCGGCAGGGTGAGACGATCGCTGAAGGCGTGGAGGTCAAGCCCGCGTGCGGGTCCGCTTGCGCGAGCGGCGTGTGATTCGTGGAGGTGGACGGGGAAGCGAGGGGAGCGGGGGCCGGACCAGCCGGGATGGATGTGGTCGCTGTCGAGATGGGTGAGGAGGGCGAAGGAGACGGCGTCGATGGAGAGCCCGAGGGAGGCCAGGAGCCGCGTGGTGCGGCGGGGGCTGAGTCCGAGGTCGATGAGGGCGGCGTGTGTCCTGTGGTCGTCCTGCCAGACGATGACGGAGCAGTTTCCGGACGAGCCGCTGGCGAGCACGGAGATCCAGGGGTGGGCGGTGGGCGAGATCGGTTCGATGATGCGTCGCTCCATCACTGGTTCTGGTGCGTCGGTTGCCCGCGGGGGCGTCGGTTGCCTGCGGGGGAGGCGGGTCGGGGTCATTCTTCGTCGGTGAGGTCGTCGAGGCCGGAGGAGATGCCCCGGCGTTTCATGTGGATGTAGGTGGTGAAGAGTCTGGGCGGGCGCGCCGGTCCGGGGCAGATGGCGCGGCGATTCGGCTCGGCGACGAACGCGGCCATCTCTCGGACGGGCGCGCAGTTGGCGCCGAGATCGTTGAGTCGTTCGATCATTTCCTGCTTGGTGAGCGTGGGGACGCGGAGCACCCTGCGGAAGGCGCGTCGGACTCCGGTGATCTCGTCGCGAGAGAAGCCGGCGCGGCGGAGGCCGACGAGGTTGATGCCTCCGAGGCGGTTGCGCTCGGGGACGAGGCAGAACGGCGGGACGTCCATGGAGGTGCCGGCGCCGCCTGAGATCATGGCGTAGCGCCCGACGCGGACGAACTGGTGGACGAGCGCGCTGCCTGAGAGGATGACGTTGTCGCCGATCTCCGCGTGGCCGGCGACTCCGGCGCCGTTGACCATGACGACGTTGTTGCCGATGCGCACGTCGTGGCCGAGGTGGGTGGTGGCCATGAGGAAGCAC
>JAPKGU010000143.1 GCA_026647565.1 Phycisphaerales bacterium
TTTGGTGCGCCGGTTCCAAAACCCAGGCACGCGCAGCGCTGAGCGCGGCTTGATCGAGCAACCGATGCCCGGAACTGCGCAACAGGCTTACTTCCGCCACGCGGCCATCGACGTCGTAGCCGTTCGTAATCGCAGATGCCTTTGATGACTCGTGGCCCACATACGCGGTATTACCGGCCGGGTCGATCAGCTTCCACAACTGGCCGGTCGCGGGGTAGGCATCATTGTCAAAGCCGAAGAACACCGTCCGGTTTCCCATCTGGTCGTGATAGGTGAATGTATCCGCCGCTTCTCCGTCCTCCTCGAAAACGATCGCGCCAGCGGCTCCGTTGACGCCGCGGAAGGTGTCGGTCGCTTCCTCTTCTCCATCCAGCACACGCGCAAACTCCAGGAAGCGATCTGCCCCGTAGACCAAGTAGATCAAGTCGTCGTTGGGACTGCCGCCGCCAAGGAAGACCAGCTCCGGCTGCGAGTTCTGGAACCAGTTGCGGCCCTGGTAGCCGTTGCTCGAGTGCGGAACTTCTTCATCAAGGTTTTGCACGGGGTTGTACGTGCGGCCAATGACCCAGGGAATCCCCTTGGAGGGAATGGCGAGGTCTACTTCGTCGATCTCGTAATAGCCCGCGTCCAGCCGCACGGAGCCATGGCGATTGTGATCATTCCACTCCTGGCCGAACGGGTTGGCTGCGATGGCCCAGTTGAAAGACGGCGTAGCACGCAGCGTGCCATCGAGATTTACGCCTCGGTGTAGTGCTGACGGCCATGTGTCCTGCACGCGCGATGGGACAGTCGCCAACATTGAAGTAAGCGATGCAGGATGCTGTTCGAGCAACGGCTGGCCCGTTGCGTGTGATTGAGTTGCAACAGCAACAACGCCAGCAAAGAGCACTCGCAGCATGGTGTGTGGCTCCGAAGCAGAGGGTACTGACTAAGGGTCGCGGGCCTAGCGTACCTGCAGAGATCAGGACACGCAAGTGACCGGAGTCTCGATGGCCGCCGGTGGACACCTTGGACCGTCCTTGGTACGCTCGACTGGGATCCGGTCAACGTGCTCCGAACGGATGTCGATACCTCTTCCAACGTCAGGAGTCGATTATGAAGACGTGTTGGTACCGTGCTCTTAGTATGCGTGTGCTCATCATGGTCATTGTGACAGCGGGCGTTGGCCTTAGCTCGGCTGCGGCGAATATGGTGGCATCCGAGATCCCGCAGTTCCTTGCTCGAGCAGGGGTTACGCTTGAGCGCCTCTTGGCCGCTGGGGTTTCCCCTAGTGAGTTTCAGGAAGTTGTGGAGTCGATTGATGGCTACTGCGTGAGCAACATTGATCGGTGGCGAGCCGCCGAGACCGCTCTTGCGGGGGCCCATGCTCAGCTCCGAACCGCCGAGTCGAGTGGTGAGGGTATTGACGAAGCCCGCGGGGCTGTTGCTGAGGCGATGCTGTTGCGGCAGGACTTGCTTGCCGAGCTCATTGAACTGATTGGGGTCACAACCAATGAACAAACTCAGGATCGCCTCACGCTGATCTATGCGAATGCGGACAAGTGGCGGTTGCCGCTGAAGTACCTCGTAGTGGAGCGTCCCGAGGCAGAATGGACGGCTCTGCGAGATGCGATTTCGGAATCCGAGGATGCCACGCGGCAAGGGTTCGACGTGCCCGACTGGGCCGAACAACTCCTTCTGAGTGCTGACGCCGTGACGGCAACTTTGAATGCCGATACCGCATTGCGCGACGTGGCTGAAGCGAGAACAGCGTGGCGGGCAGCTTTCCAAGACTAGCCGCCCCCTCGTGCCCCGACACTCCAGCGAGGAGTGAGAAACGTCATGAAGGATGCTGCGTGACCCTGGGTATTTGAGAAGAAGCGAGCGTCACATGGCAACTCGTGTGTCTCCGCGAGCGCGATGTCGATGGGTTGTAGCTTGCGTTGCGGTCGGCATTGCGGCGGCACTATCGCTCGGGGCTGCTGCGCAATCGCTACCTGAGACGCCTTCCACCAACGCGTCTCTTGTACTGGCCGGTCAACTTGAACTTGCCCGTTTCACGGACATGGTGGCGGAGCGGTTGAAGCTCAATCTGGAGTACGACCCAGCATCGTTGACGGGCAGCGTCAACATCCGCACCGAGGAAGGGCTCTCAGATCAGGAGTTGTGGCAACTCTTCAACGGCGTGCTGGCGACACGCGGGCTGACGACGGTGCTGGATCCGGCCCAGCGCACCTATCGGATCGTGAAGGTCTCGGATGCTGTGGGTGTCGCGCCCATCCAGGCTGCACTGCGTCCCGATCCCACCGATCCGACTCAACCCGGTAGTCCCGGCGCAGGGTTCGTGACCGTGGTGCTGCGCACCGTGCATCGAGCGGCGAAGGACTTGGTTGAGCCGCTCTCCAAGGTGATCTCCAAGCCCTCGGGCAGCGTGACGGCGCTCGGATCAGGCGGCGGAATCAGCGCTGGATCGGATGGTGTGGGCGTGGGGGGTGCGGGGGGCTTGCTGCTCGTTAGCGATCTCGCCTCACGCGTGGATCAGGCGATTGCGCTCCTGGCGATCCTCGATACGCCCTCTGAAGGGGTCATCGTCGTCGAAGTCCCCGTTGTCAACGTCTCCGCTGATCAGATGGCGGTGACGTTCGCGCAGGTGGTCGCCAAGCGTGACGCGATCGCCGGGCAGGTGGCGAGCCAGTCCGGTGGCCAAGCGGGAGGCGAGAAGTCCCGCGGCGACATCCTCCCCGGCCCGGATGGGAACTCCGTCCTACTCGTCAGCCCGCCATCTGAAGTTGAGCGCTGGAAGGCCTTGATCGCCAGCTTGGACCGTCGTGAGCGGATCGACACAATCACCTACACGCCGCGCCACTACGCGGTGCGCGACGTCGCGCCCTTGATCGAACAGACGGTGAAGAACGCCGCCGACGACCGCTGGAACCTGGTGATCGACGAACTGACGGGCAGTCTCTTGATCACGGCGACGCCGAGCCAGCACGCGAGTGTGCAAGCGCTGCTCGATCGGCTCGATGCCGCACCGGCCGCCGCCCGCCGTCCCGTGCGGACCTTCGTCATCAAGAACAGGTCCGTCATGGAGATCCAGTCGATCCTGGAGAACTTGCTCCGATCCGGCGTCTTGGATGCCGCCTCCGACCCGGCAATGGGCGGCGACTCCCTGAACCTTCAGAACGGGGCTGGTCCTGACTCCAGAGCCGTCGACGTGATGGCCATGCCGCCGGTGCCGAGCGATGAACGGTCGCGAGCGGGGATCACCACCGCTGCCGATGTGTCCAGTGATCAATCTGCCTCAATCTTGCGGCGCGGAGACACTGCAAGCAGGCAAACCTCCCAAGGTCGTGCAGGGGGCCTGCTCCCGAGCAACTCTGCCGGCTCGCAGGTCGAAGACCGGCCACTGATCCTCTCTTCCGATGAGGGGACCAACACGCTGATCGCCGTGGGTGAGCCGCGCCTCCTGGCCCAGGTTGAGTCCCTGCTGGTATCGCTGGATGTCCGTCAGCCACAAGTCATGCTCGAGGTCCTGATCGTCACGCTCACCGAGAGCCAAACTCTGGATCTTGGCGTCGAGCTTGAGTACCTCAGGATCGACGGCGAGACGAAGTCTCGGATCGCTTCGCTCTTCGGGCTGTCCCAGCGTGGCACGGATGGCAACCCGTCGACAGGCAGCGCCGCTGGCCTCAGCGGCGTGGTGATCAATCCCGGCGACTTCTCAGTGGTGCTGCGCGCGCTCGAGACCATGAACAACGGACGGGCCTTCTCGATGCCGCGTCTGCTCGTGGGCAACAACCAGCAGGCGTCGCTCGACTCCGTGGTCCAGCAGCCCTTCGCGAGCGTGAACGCCTCCAACACCGTCTCGACGACCTCCTTCGGCGGGACGCAGGACGCGGGCACCACGGTCACGATCAAGCCGCAGATCGCCGAGGGGGACCACCTCGTCCTGGATTACACAGTCTCGCTCAGTTCGTTCCTGGGCGCTGCCTCGCAGCCGACGCTGCCCCCCGCGCGTCAGCAGAACCGCGTCAGCAGCGCGGCCACCATCCCCGACGGCTACACCGTGGTCGTCGGCGGGATCGAGCTTGAAGACAAGGGCAAGACCGTCTCGCAGGTTCCCTTCCTCGGCAACGTGCCGATCATCGGCGAGGCGTTCAAGAGCCGGGGCAAGAACGCCAGCCGCACGCGCTTCTACGTCTTCATCCGCGCCAACATCCTGCGCGGACGCGGTTTCGAGGATCTGAAGTACATCTCGACCCAGGACATCGCCAAGGCAGGACTCGATCCGGGCTGGCCCACCTCCAAGTCGCGGGTGATCCGGTGAACCCGGCGTCGGAGGCCAATGTGGTGATCGAGCCGGTATTCCGCCCGGTTCCCCTCGCTGGCTCGCAGGTCGAGCCGCTTCCTGCTCCGGACACGCCGCACTCGGTCCCGACGCCAATCCTCCCTGAAGCGGCGATCCCGAGCCGAGCGTTCCTGTCGCTCATCCCGCACGAGTTCGCGCGACGCCACCTGATCCTGAGCGCGGGATCCGAAGGCACGTCACCCGTTGAGGTCGAGCACCTTCTGATCACGGAGCGCACCAGTCCTGCGGCGATCTACAACGTCGGCGTCACACTCCATCGTGCGATCCGGACCACGCTGGGCTCGCCCGAGTCGATCGCGGCGGCCATTGACCGCGTCTATCTCGCCGCTGATGAGGACGCGCCGAGCGCGTCCGACACACCCCAGGTCACGGTCATGGGTTCAAGCGACGTTGAGCGCGACCTCTCAGATGCGATCTCCGAGACCGAGCGCGATCTCTTGAGCACCCACGGCAAGGCGCCCGCCGTGCGGCTGGTTGACCTGATCCTCTTCGAGGCCCTGCTCCGGGATGCCAGCGACATCCACATCCAGCCGGTGCGGGGTCGGACCCTGATCCGGTACCGGATGGACGGGGCACTCTACACGGTGCGCGAGTTGCCGGGGTCGATGGCCTCGGCATTGGTCAGCCGCATCAAGGTGATGGCGCAGTTGAACGTGGCCGAGCACCGCGCCCCGCAAGATGGGCGCGCGACTGTCACGGTCGGCTCCAAGGGCAGTGATGGATCTCAAGGTAACTGGGTCGGCAGGCGGGTGGACCTGCGGATCAGCACGCTCCCCAGCACCTACGGCGAGCGAGTGGTCATACGGCTCCTGGATCCGAGCAAGTCGCCCCACGTCCTCAGCTTCGCCGCTCTCGGGATGCCCTCGGATGTCGAGCGTCCGTACCTGGCGCAGGTGGATCGGCCCAACGGGATCGTGCTGGTGACCGGGCCGACCGGAAGCGGCAAGACCACCACGCTCTACACCACGCTGGCATGGATCAGCTCAAGCAACACGCGCGGCAGTGCCGCTCAGCATCGCGGCAAGGGACGGGCTACCGGCTGCGAAGTCAACATGATGACGGTGGAGGACCCGGTCGAGTACGACCTGTCGGGCGCAGGACTCTCCGTGAGCCAGACTCAGGTCGATGCCAAGCGCGGCGTGACCTTCGCCACCGGCCTCCGCCACATCCTTCGACAGGACCCCGACGTGATCATGGTCGGCGAGATCCGCGACGAGGAGACGGCCCGCATGGCGGTGCAGGCGTCGCTCACCGGTCATCTGGTGATGTCCACGCTTCACACCACCGACGCGCCGAGCGCGGTGGCGCGTCTGGTGGACCTGGGCGTCGAGCCCTTCCTCGTGTCGTCTTCGCTCTCGGCCGTGCTCGCCCAGCGCCTCGTACGCCGGGTGCATCGCCATTGTGAAGGGAAGGGCTGTGAAGACTGCCTTGGGAGCGGCTACCGGGGCCGGACGGGTGTTTTCGAGTTGCTCGTGTGCGATGCGGCCATGAAGGAACTGGTCCAGACCCGGTACTCAACCGGCGAGGTCGCGGCGGTGGCGATCAACAGCGGCATGCGGACGCTCAAGCAGCACGGGGACGCCTTGGTGGCCGAGGGCCTGACGACGGCCGCCGAAGTCGCGCGCGTCATCGCCGCCAGCGAGGAGGTGCAGACATGACCGGCACTCTTCTCAAACGCCGCCCTCTCAAGGCAAAGACCCACTGGATGGTTCCCACACTGGGCGTGGCGGGCCTTTCTTCCATCGTGTGGGCGGTATGGCCGTTGGGATCGCCCGAGATCCCTCGAGTGCAAGCCGGTGAGGCCGCGCCATCACTCACAGTCACGCGGGCAGCGTTCGACGCCGACGCCTTCGCCACGCCGCTCTGGGTGGCCCCCCCGGCACCGCCGCCACCGCCACCTGCGCCTGAGACCACACCTCCCGCGTCCGAGCCGCCACCATCGCCGCTAAAGGTCCAGTTGCTCTCGATCCTGCGCGAGCCCTCCGGCAACCGGGTGATGTTCTATGACCCTGATACCAAGAGGGTCCTCACGCTCGCGGTGGGCGATCTCGTCGGCGAGGTTTCTGGCAAACGCACCATCGTCTCGATCAGCGACCGTGAGGTCGAGATCAGTGGTCCCCGCGGGACGCAGACGCTCTCGCTCCGCGAGCCTCCCCCCCCGCCAACCACGACTTCCAAGCCGGGGAGGCCGCGATGACATCGCCATCTGCCCCGATGATCCCAACGCCGGACCTTGATGCAACCGTCGATAGCCCCGTGGACATCGTCTGGCCCGCCGAACGCTTCTTCTGGGGCACCCTCGAAGCGCCGGGTGTTCGGCGTTCCGGGGCGCTCCCGCCCGCGATGGCGCTCTCCTTCGCGGATGATGTGCCCGTGCCGCTCGAGAACCTGCATCCGGTCATGACCCCTCTGTCGGCGGATGCGGATCCCAACTCTGGAACGAGCCACGAATCCGGTCGGATCCTTGTCTGCGCCGCCCGTCGCGCAGATCTCATGCCGCTGGTCGCGAGCGCACGCTCGCTCCGTCCCGCCACGCTCCCCCCGTTCCTTAAAGGCGTTGTCGATCCCGCCGCGATCAACCTGCTGGTGGGCGCATTCGAGCCGCTGGCGACACGGCGGAAACGGCGGCTCGCGATCACAGGGTTTGCGCTGCTCTGGACTGTGTTGGCCCTTGCGATCGGCGTTGGTCTTCTCAGGCGAAGCCAAGCGTGGCAGTCTCACGCGGCAGACCTTCGCACCGCGCGAACGCAAGCCATCGAGAACGCACTTCCGGGCTTGACCGTGATGAACTCTGGCATGGAGATGGAACTCAGCTCGGAGATCGAGCGGCTCCAGCGGGCCTTGAACGCACGCTCTGGCGCCGAGCGACCGACCGATGTCTCGGGCACCCTGGCGGCCATCCTTCGCTCCTGGCCCGTGGACTTGGAAACATCGCACGAGGTCCAATCAGTCACGATCAACGCGGGCCGCGTCGCGATCTCCGTCCTCGTCGAGGGTGACCCGACGTCTCTGATCGAGCGTCTGCCAGCGCCCGTCGGCTGGCACCTCAAGGAGCCGCGTCTGACGCAGGTGGGTTCATCCACGCGTCTCTCGATCGAACTTGTTCCCGTTGCGCAGGCGACTGGACCAACAATGGAGGCCGGACGCTGAGCGGCCCACTCAACATCACCGGAAGGCAGTCGAGCGGCTTCGGCACCCACCGACTTGCACTGACGCTCGCGGTCATCGCAACGATTGTGCTCATACCCCTCGCCGTGCGGGCCGGGGGATCCGGAGCATCCCTCCGGCGTGAGCAAGCACGCGCGGAGGCCATCGTTGCCGATGTCGGACGACTTGAAGAGCTGCGGGCGAAGCTGGCAGCATCGCCCGACGGCTCAGCGGACACCAGCGGCGCACCCACACCTTCGCTGGCGACGCGCGTCTCAGGCGTGCTGTCGGCCGCCGGGCTTAGCCAATCCAACCTCGCCGGGCTCTCGCCAGAGTCGACCGCCCAGCGTTCCGATGCCGGGACCGCCCTGCGCCGCCGCGCGACGCTGACGCTGCAGTCGCTCACGCTCCGCGACCTCGGACGGTTCATCGGCGAGTGGAGAGCCCGAGAGCCCGCGTGGGACGTCACCTCCATCGACCTCGCCCCAGTCACGAGTTCGAAGCCCGCTCCGGGCGCGGATTTGCCCATCCGGGTCGTTCTCGTCGTCGAGACGCTCAGCTTCGAGAACCAACCGCGCGAGAACCAGACGCCATGACAAACCCGCACTCAACTCGACAGTCTCTTCAACTGCTCGCTGCACTGGCCTCGGCTCTTGCGCTCGCGGCATGCTCTCTCGGCGGGTGTGCCTCCACGCGCCCGACGGATCCCTACTCACCCCTCTCCGACGTCGATCGCGACTCCACGCTCGCGCAGCGGCTGAACGAGGAAGCGTCGAAGCTCATGGACAGCGATCCCGACAGGGCTGAGGAACTCCTCCGCAAGGCGCTCGCCGCCGATCTCTACTGCGGCCCTGCCCACAACAACCTCGGCGTCCTCTACCTACGCCGGGGGGAGCTGTATCCGGCAGCCGGAGAGTTCGAGTGGGCTCGCAAGCTCATGCCTGGCCATCCCGATCCGCGTATGAATCTCGCGATGACGCTGGAGTCCGCGGGCCGCACCGATGAAGCACTCGCCGCCTACGGCACAGCGCTTGAAGTGGCCCCCGAGCACATCGCCGCCATGCAGGCGATGACCTCCTTGCAACTCAGGACCGGCAAGGCCGACGACCGCACCCCCGGCATGCTCAGGGAGATCGCTCTCCGTGGCGACGACGAGTCGTGGCGGTCCTGGGCCCAGGGGCAACTGGCCATGCGTGAGGGGCGCTGAGATGGCGCGTCGGAGCATAGCGAAGGCAAAGAACGCGTCCGCCCGAACCAGCTCCTCGCCCCGTTCCATGTCGACCGAACAGTTGCGAGCGGAACTGGTCCGCACGCTCACCGCCGAGATCGCCGACCTCGAAGCCGCGATCAGCGAGGCTCGGCAGGAGATCAGGAAGCGGCGGTCCACAATCGCCCGCGCTGTCGCTTCCACGCCATTGGAAGGCCGGTTCCGAACACCCGATGGTCGAGGCGGCGGCAATCCCATCGTGCCGGGCCAGACGCTCAACGGACTTATCCTGCGAACATTGCTTGAAGTTGACCAGCCGATGCGGGTCTCGGACATTCGAGCGATGGCGATGGAAGTCGGGTTCTCACCGGCCAGCGTGCCCACAGCCCTGAATCAGCTTCGCGTCGCGGGCGATGTGGTCGCGCCCAAGACCGGAAGCTGGCGACTCACGATGGCGGGCAAACGTCGACTTGCACGGTGTCTCACCGGGCGACCACAGAATCCCAAGTGAACACGATTGATCGCACAGTACGTCGAGGCGAGACTCTCGAAAGCGCGATGACGAATCAACATTCGCTTGACGCTGCCGGTGATCTCGGTTAGTCTTCTTGCACTTGACCGCGCTTCACGTGCGGCCAACTGGTCTGGACGAGGGTGGAATGCCCAAGCCCAGAAGCCCGGTGGAATACCGGCGACGCGGTAGGGCGGGAGCGGAAAGCTCCCGTCGGCAAGGCACTGGCGGAATGCCGACGCTGATGCCAACGAGCGTGTCTTTCACTCACAATTTCATCCATCACTGATCGATTCGTCGTGCGTGGTGTCGCATGGTGGCGTGTGGCAAGGTGGCCTGCTGCGACCGCATGATGGTGTGCCCATGAGCGTGCTCGCGGGAGGTGTTCTCCTGCGGAGTGCTCAGTGCATTCGGTGCGCCGTCACGAGAGGTGTCGCGCACGAGCGATCAGTGACAAGTTCCGGCACATGGCTGCTCACACAGCCAGGAGACATGTCATGCCTAGAGGTCGCTCCAAGAACCACGCACGTTCCC
>JAPKGU010000144.1 GCA_026647565.1 Phycisphaerales bacterium
TGAAAAAGCCAGTTTATTCCTTTTCTTTTTTACGTGTCAGTACTTGCGCTTATACTTGACGTAGCCCTGAGTGGGGCAGTCTTTCGTAATTTGAGGATATGTTCGGTTTGGTCGGCGCGGCTGGCGCAGTGGCTATCGCCGGCTTCGCCCCGGCGTGACGAGCCGGAGCTGCGGCGGCTGGAGCAGGAGCGATCGGAGCTGGAGCGGCTGTATCGGGTGGAGCGGGACGAGGTGACGCGTCTGCGGGCGGTGATCGCGGACCTGCAGGCGGGGATCGCGCTTTATCCGGATCCGAAGCTGCGTCAGCTGATCGCGCCGGTGATCGGGGCTTCGAGCGACCGATCGAGTTCGGTGATCCGCGTGCGCGCAGGGCGGGCTTCGGGGGTGACGCGCGGGTCGGTGGCGACCACTTCGGGCGTGCAACTGGTGGGGCGGGTGCAGGACGTGGGGGAGCGGGTCTGCTCGGTGGCGCCGATCACGGACGCGGGCGCGGGGCAGATCGGCGGTGTGATCATGCTGGACGCGGCGACGGCCGGTCCGGGGTGCCTCCTGAAGCCGAGCGGATCGGGGACGCTGGTGGGTCCGGTGGAGGACACGGGGGGCGCGCGGCCGGTGGCGGCGGGGCAGCGTGTGAACCTGCAGGATCCGACGTGGCCTCGCTCGGCGCAGATGCTCCTGATCGGGGTGGTGGAGAGCGTTGAGCCGTCGCCGAACCAGCCGCTGCGGTCGGTGATCACCGTGCGTCCGACGCTGCGGCTGGATCGGCTCTCGGAGGTGATCCTGCGGCTGTCGATCGACACGCTCCCGGCGGAAGGGGGCGAGCCATGAGATGGCTGATGTTTGCGCTGGTGGCGTGGGTGGCGCTGGGCCTGGAGACGGGCCTGAAGCCGGCGCTGCAGCTGGGTCCGACGCCGATTGCGCCGTCGTTTCTGGTTCCGGTGGCGGTGCTCGTTGCGATGTTCGCGCCCTCAGCGGTGGCGCTCTGGTCGTGCCTGATCCTGGGGGTGCTGGCGGACCTGACGTGGAGCATCCCACGGACGGACTCCGGGCTGGCGACGCTGATCGGGCCTTACGCGCTGGGGTACCTGCTGGCGGGGCAGCTCGTGCTGACGCTGCGCGGGGTGATGGTGAAGAAGAACCCGCTGACGATGGGGTTCCTCGCGGGCGCGGCGGCGGTGGTGGTGAATGTTGTGGTGGTCGCGATCATCACGCTGCACACGGCGCTCTACGACGAGCCGATTCTCTGGAGCCCGACGAGGCAGTTGCTGGCCCGGCTGTCGGCGGCGCTCTACACGGGCGCGATCGCGACGCTGCTGGCGCCGTTCCTTCTTGCGGTCGCGCCGTTCATGGGGTTGCAGACGCCGGGGACAAGAAGGGCGTTCAGAAGAACGTAGGGCGAACAGAGAAGAAGAAGACTCACCACAGAGGCACCGAGGACACAGAGGGGCCGGGGAAGGGCCAACGGGCTCAAGATGAGGGAACTGCTCAACGCGGAGGGCGACGGGCCATTCGCCCCCAATCGGCAACCGTCGTGCGCCCGAGGCGGGCGGGACGTGTTGCGGATGGTGACGGGGTGTGGAGGCGAACCGGGGGTGAGGGGAGGGGGCGAAGTCTGTTGTCTGGGCGCCGAGCTTGGCCCAGAGCGGCCAACCTCGGTGGCACGGCGGTCCGTGTGTTCAGGGCGGAGCTCTGGAGGAGGTCGGTGCCACCCGCCCTCCTCATCTGGGCCAAACACTACCGCCGCTTCCTGACTCCGGTCATTGCCATCCCAATCCCGATACCAAGCCCCGTTGCCGATGACGGGACGAGGTTCTGGACGACAATCGGATTGCCTGAGTCTTCGTACGAATATCCCACAAGTCGCCAAGATGTCAATGACAGTTTTTCAATCTGCATGTATCCAAATGCAGAGAAATCAGATGTCGCATACCCGACATAACCAAAGCTGCCGACGGCAATCGGACGAATGTCGATCTCGCCGTCATCGCCTGTCTGCCTCAAGAATGCGGGCATCAGGTCGCCAGTGGTTGCATCGTATGTCGGGGTGTCCCAGACACGATTGGCGTCGATTTGAGTACCGACCTGATTGAGACCCAAGTCGGCTACGATCGCTGGTGTATGAAATGGAGACGAAGGGAATTGGGGAAGATCATTGCCCGTGATCAATGCAGACACGGTCCCAGATGGAAGTGTTCGAAACGAGAATCGCAAGGAGTTCTTTAGGAGGGGACCGGAGGGGAAGGCCACGGTCGTGAGCACCGGCTCAAAGCACGCGATCGCAACGTCATTGTTCGTCACGATCAGTTCATCGCTCAGGACAACAGTCACGATCCCGGCCATGGCATTTCCTCCGATCGCGATCGAGCATCCGACCGCGGCGATCCGTGCGAGTGCTGATGTGCGGTTCATTGTGTGATCCCCTCTTCTACTCAGGTCCGGCCTTGCATCCTTGGATTCGCCCGATTACAGGATTCAATTTGCTCTACGCTGATCTCCAGAAGAACCCCAGCCCGTTGCTCGCGGCGGAGGTTGCGGCCCAACGCAACGAGACCGCGATCCTCCTGAATCCCATCGCATCGAACGCCACCGAGGGCACGCATCCGGCCACCCGCCACGGCGGTCCGTGTGTTCAGGGCGGAGCTCTGGAGGAGGTCGGTGCCACCCGCCCCTTGCCCCGATCGTGAGCCGCTTGTTCGCTCCCGTATTGCCGGAAAGCGGTAGGGGAGACCCACCGTTTACGAGTTCGCCGTTGATCCACACCTCCCACGACGCATCGATCCCCGTCGAGGCCCGGTACATGATGAGCGTGCGTTCGGAGAGGTCGCCCGCCAGCGGCGTGGAGATGGAGGTGACGGCGTTGCTGCGTGCAAAGTCGATGCGGATGGCTTGGGGGCTTGTCGTCGGGTCGTATACGATCCGCCACTGCTTGCTGGAGTTCGGAGTCGCCGGTCCGTTCCAGCGCCCGATCAGGTGCGCCAGCGTACTCTGACTCGACCACGCGACGACGCCGAAGGTGACGTTGCCGGAGCCGACATTCAAGCCCGCGGCCGCGGCATCGAGGGTGAGGCGCGTCTGGTCGGTGCTGGCTCCATCCTCGACGTAGCGGATGTAGGGGTTGCCGCCGCTACTGCCCTTGGTACGAACGTCCGGTCTGGAGCCGGAGGAGCCGGTGAAGGCGGGTTCGCCGACACGGAGGTTCTCCCATTCGGAGAGGGGTATCGTGGCCGCGCCCGGATTGACTTCAGTGCGTCGCACGCGCTCCGCCTGGACATCGCCGTGAACGCGAAGCGTCGGCGTGCCCGAACTCCAACCCGGGAGGCGGCCGATCTTCTCCGCGGCCAATCGAATGCTCTGATTGCCGACACCGTCGGCGAATGAGAGATCCCCCGATGGCTCCGGAGGATCGCTGCCTTCCAAAGGTCGCAGGACGACGACGCCTGCGCGAACTCGCTGGACGTAGCAGTCGGTGGTTCCAGATGGGATCTTGTCTGCACCTGCATTGATGGCGATAAACTGCGCCTCGTTGTACCTCACGGCGACATCAACAAGCCAGTCCGAGCCATCCGGCGCAAGATGCGTCAGCGAGACTGCGGATGCAGCCGGCTCGCGATCGTTGCGAGCTCGGTAGAACAGCCTGCCAGCATCGCTAATTCTCCAGCCAACGATTGGGCCAACACGACATTGCGTACCGAGTTCCGTCGGGATTGTGGCATTGATGGTGCTTCGGTTCAGGGAAGGCACGAAGGTGCTAGGAAGACCCGTCACACGAAACCCGATGACGATGACGTTCCCCTCGTGATTCACCTCAACAGGACGATCAAGCATCCACGTCGCCATCTTATGCCTCCCACCACATTACCCGACGAGGAACAACGTGGATCAAAGCGGTGGACGCCGTTTGCGCCCACCCACTCCTGCGCCAACACCGAGCATGGCCAGAGTGCTGCCCGATGGCACGATGTTCTGAACGACGATCGGTGCGCCAGAATCGTCATAGGCGTATCCAATCAATCGCCACTCATAGAGGGAGAGACGCTGGATCTGCATGTACCCAAACATACCGAGATCGGACGTAGCGTAACCGATATACGCGTAGCCAAAGTCCGGTATCGCAGAAATATCGATCTGTCCACTACTATTGAACCCAATGAGCACTGCGGGGCTTACAACCCCATTGTCCAGATCAAAGTTAGGAGTTGCCCACTCTCGGCTTGAATCCATCGTTGTACCAAGCTGATTGAGCCCTCCGTCGATACACAGCGACAACGTGAGAAATGGCTCCGGAGGGAATAGAGGCAGATCGTTGCCGGAGATAAGAGCTGTGATGTTCCCTCCAGATGGCTCAAACGCAAACCGAAGCGAGTTGTGCAGGATCGTGTCCGTCGGTGCAACTGTGAGCACGGGCGTGAAGCCAGCGATAAAGATATCGTTGTGATTGACGATCAGGTCGTCCTCGAAGTAATCCGAGTAACGCACGGTGACGAGTCCGGCCATAGCGTTCCCTCCAATCGCGATCGAGCATCCAACCGCGGCGATCCGTGCGAGTGCTGATGTGCGGTTCATTGTGTGATCCCCTCTTCTATACAGGTCCGGCCGTGCATCCATCGAGTCGTATCTTGCCAACATCCAGTTTGTCCAAATCCCTACGCCGATCTCCAGAAGAACCCCAGCCCGTTGCTCGCGGCAGAGGAGCCGACCCATCGCAGCGAGACCGCGATCCTCCGGAAGCCCATCGCATCGAACGCCACCGAGGGCACGCATCCGGACGATGCCGGGGCGAGCGATCGGTCCGAACCCATGACGGCCAGCCCCGGCGGCTTCAGCCCCCGGTCGACCGTCACCCTGACCTGCGACGCCATGAACCAGTTCTCGGCGAAGACGTTCTTTGGCGGGTTCGAGACGAACGGGATGCCGTGGGTCGCCCCGATCGTGAACTCAACCTCGCCGAGGTACACGCCGAGATATGGCGTCGCGTTCTCGGGGCCATCTTCCGCCTGCCACATCCCCCAGATCCGGGCCACCGCGGTCGGGAGTGGGGTCGCGTTCTTCACGAAGAAGAAAGCGAGCGAGCAGGTCATGTCTCCCACGGACTCGCCGGACGTTGTGTCGTGGTCGAGTTGAAAGACGTAATTCCCAGAGAATGCAGGGTCGCCAACTGGCAATGAGGCCCTGTAGGCGTAATCACCGACCGTCGGCATTGCCGGGAGCGTCCCCGCGATAGGCGCATACCGCCGCCACGCTCGCTGCACTGTTCCCGGTGTGAGCGTTGTCATCCGTGGTGCTCTCTTTCACAAGGAACGAGCGGTGACGCCGCAGTTGAGCATGCCGTAGTCGTCGGCACCCGAACCGAGACGCCGAGTCATCTGGATGCCCAGAGAGCCCGAGCCGATGGAGTCGAAGCCCTCCGTGCGAAGTCTGCCCGATCACCAGAGATTTGCCACCAAAGTTTTGGGTTTTTGTCGGTGGTCGAAGGTGGGCAGGGGGCGGCCGCGGGTTTGGATTGGTCTGGGGTAGGCGCGGCCGGGACTGGTGCCACGCGAACGGGCGCTGATGCGGCCCGAGCCACGACACCGCTCTGGAGAGCGGTGCCACCAGAACAGGTCATAAGGCGCGGGTGGAGTCGGCGGATCGGTTGTTGTGGGCGGCGAGGGCTTCGCGGAGGGTTGATTCGGTGATGTGGCGGAGGGAGCGTTCGACGCGGGTTGCGCGGGTGAGGCGTGAGGCGGGGACGGTCTGGGCGACGGCGATGACGGCGATGCCGGCGGCGAGGGCGGCGTCGATGCCGCGGGGCGTGTCCTCGATGGCGACGCAGGATTCGGGCGGGACGCCGAGGCGCTGGGTGGCGAGCGTGTAGCCCTCGGGATCGGGCTTGGATCTTGTGACATCCTCGACTGCGACGACGGTGCGGATGCGTTGGACGAGGTCGTGGCGTGTGAGGGCGGCTTCGATCTCGACGCGTCGGGCGGCGCTGCAGACGGCGAGAGGCGCGATCGGCGCCAACTGATGGATGAGCGTGATGGCGCCTGGGACGAGGGGGACCTCGCCGGCGAGGGCGAGGCGCTCGTAGCAGTCGTTCTTGGTGCGCCGGATGCGTTCGAGGGCGTCGGGGGCGAGGTCGACGTTGCGATCCGCGGCGACCTGGAGGTAGCACTGGATGTCGGGCAGGCCGACCCAGCGGGCGAGGAACTCCTCGACGGAGAGGTCGATGCCGGCGGTGGCGAGGCCTTCGCGCGTGGCCAGCCCGTGGATGGGCTCTGAGTCCACGAGGGTGCCGTCGAAGTCGAAGATCACGGCCTGGAGGGATGGGGCTTCGGTCACGGGGCAAGCGTAGCGGCGGGCACGAGGCCCCATCCCTTACACTGGCTGCGATGAGACACGCGATCATGTTCGACCTTGACGTGGCGACCGAGGGGTCGCCGGTGCCGCATACGGGGCCCTCGGCGCTGTCGCCTCTGACCGATCTCCGCGCGGCGTTTGACGTGCGGACGGGGGCGATGACGACGCTGGAGCGGTGGTCGCAGGTGGTGAGGGTTGTCGGGGCGCTGGTGCCGCGGGGTGTGGCGGCGTTGACGCGGGAGCGACATTCGTTCGGGGTGAACAGCGGTCTGGCGTTGGCGCACGGTGCACCGGACGAGGTGCTGCTTGTGAGTGCGCGTTGCCCGCTGGTGCTGCCCGAGGCGCTGGGTCTTGCGCCGGGCGCGGCGATCGTGGAGCGGGCGTCGGGGCACCTGATCGCGTGGCGGACGACGATGGAGGGGGCGCGTCGGGTCTCGGAGGGCGGGCCGGTTCGAGCGGGCGAAACGGGCGTGGTCGATCGGCGGGTGCTGCTGACGAGGCCGTGGCATGTGCGGACGCTGCGCGACGCGTGCATCGCGGCGGACCTGAACGTGCTGGCGGGCACGCCGACGGCGATCCCGGCGGGCGTCACGCCGATCGGGGGTTACCCGATCCACATCGAGCCGTCGGCGCGGGTGTGTCCGACGGTGGTGCTGGATGTGGAGCACGGGCCGATCTGGATCGGGCCGCACGCGGTGGTGAGGCCGGGATCGATCCTGATCGGGCCGTGCGCGATCGGGGAGCACTCGACGGTGCTGGATCGGACGCTGATCAAGGGGCAGACGGCGATCGGCCCGCACTGCAAGGTCGCGGGCGAGGTCGGCGGCACGATCATCCAGGGGTACTCGAACAAGGCGCACGACGGGCACCTGGGGGACTCGTGGCTCGGGGAGTGGGTCAATCTCGGCGCTGGGACGACCAACTCCAACCTGCTGAACACGTACGGCGAGGTGATCGCGAGGGCGACGCCCAGCGGATCCAACGAGCGGACGGGGGAGACGTTCCTGGGCGCGATCATCGGGGATCATGTGAAGATGGCGATCTGCACGCGGATCATGACGGGGTCGATCGTGGGGACGGGCACGATGTGGGCCGCGACGAAGCCGATCAGCGGGACGGTTCCAGCGTTCACATGGGCCACGGACGCGGGTGAGCGGTCGTACAGGCTTGACAAGTTCATGGAGGTGGCGAGAGCGGCGATGGGGCGGAGGAAGATCTCGCCATCGATGGAGTATGCGAAGAGACTCCAAGAGTTCACCACGGAGGGCCACGGAGGACCACGGAGTGGAGAGCAATGACCGGAGCAAAGACGGGAGGAACAACGTGTGCTGCTGCATGAGGACCTGACCGAGCAGATCATCGGAGCCGCGATTGAGGTGCACAAGAACCTGGGCCCGGGACTGCTCGAATCGGCGTACGAAGCGTGTCTGTCCCACGAACTGTGCGGTCTGGGCCTGTCGTTCACGCGTCAGCAACCAATGGCGATTTCGTACAAGGGCATGGTTCTGGACGCTGGGTACCGACTCGATCTGGTCATCGAAGAGAAGGTCCTGCTGGAACTCAAAGCGGTGGATAAGGTGGATCCAATCCACGAGGCGCAGCTGATGACCTATATGCGGCTCTCCGGGCTAAGGGTTGGGCTGCTCATCAACTTCAACGTTCTCTCGCTTCACACGGGCATCAAGCGGCGTGTACTCTGAATCCTCGTCATCACGGGTCTCTCTCCGTGGCTCTCAGTGGCCCTCCGTGGTGAGCTTCTGAACGGATCGACTCATGAAGACCCTCTACCTCATCGACGGGTACGCCCAGTTCTTCCGCGCGTACCACGCGATCCGGACGCCGATGACGAGCCCGGTGACGAAGGAGCCGACGAACATGACGTTCGGCTTCATCGGGATGCTCTTCAAGCTGCTGCGGGGTGAGGGGAATCTGGGCGGATCGCCGGACTATGTGGCGGTGACGCTGGACGTTTCAGGGGATCGGGGGACGTTTCGCTCGCAGTTGTACCCCGATTACAAGGCGCACAGGCCGGAGCCGCCGGAGGACCTTGGGCCGCAGGTCGATCGGTGCCTGGCGCTCTTGGAGGCGATCGGCGTGCCGATCGTCGGGGCGCCGGAGTTCGAGGCGGACGATGTGATCGCGACGCTGGTCGCGAAGCTGCGGACGAGGCACCCGGACCTGAAGATCCGCATCATTTCGAAGGACAAGGACCTCAAGCAGTTGCTGCGGGATGAGGGGCCGGGGGAGCCGGGCGTCGAGCTGTACGACGTGCACACGGACCTCGTCATCACGGCGACGACGCTGAGGCAGGAGACGGGGATCGCGCCCGAGCAGGTCATCGACATGCTCACGCTGATGGGCGACACGGTGGACAACGTGCCGGGTGTTGACGGCGTGGGGCCGAAGACGGCGGCGCAGCTGATCGCGCAGTACGGGACGCTGGAGGCGCTGATCGCGGATGCCGCGAACATCAAGGGGAAGCGGGGCGAGAACATACGTGCCGCGATCCCGGCGCTGGCCCTTTCGAGGCAGCTGGTGACGCTGCGGACGGATGCGCCGGCGGATCTTGATCTGAACGCGGCGCGGACGCAGGCGCTGCGGCTGGGCCATCTCAGCCCGATCCTGAAGGAGCTGGGGTTCAATCGGTATCAGACAGACCTTGCGAACCTGATGGGCGTGCCGCCACCGGTGATGATTCCGTCGCCCGATGGCGCGAGAGCCGCGACGAAGCCGGAATCAAAGCCGGCGCGGAACGATGATTCGGGCGGTCTCTTTGGAGGCGGCGCGAGCGAGGCGGCGCCGGTGAAAGGATCGAGGCCCGCGGCGAAGCCGGTGGTGCCGGAAGCGCCGCCGGTCGGCGGACTGTTTGACTTTCCGGCGTCGGCACCGACGCTCTCGCGCCCCCCCACTGACGGGTACGTGTGCGTGCGCACAAAGCAGGAGCTTGAGTCGCTCGTCAGGCACCTCACGAGTGCGCCGGTGTTCGCGATCGACACGGAGACGACGTCGCTCTCGCCTCATCGGGCGAAGTTGTGCGGCCTGTCGCTCGCGACAGAACCGGGCAGGGCGTGGTATGTGCCGGTTCGATCACCGACGCCGGGTGAGCACCTGGATGAGGCGACGGTGTTGGGTGCGCTGCGGGGGCTGCTTGAGGACCCGGCGAGGCCGAAGCTCGGCCACAACCTGAAGTATGACCTGCTGGTGCTGCGGAACGCGGGGGTGGAGCTGCGCGGGCTGACGACGCCG
>JAPKGU010000145.1 GCA_026647565.1 Phycisphaerales bacterium
GCGATCTTCGAGTACATCGAGGTGTTCTACAACCGCCAGAGGATCCACAGCAGCCTCGGTTACGTCAGCCCCGAACAGTTCGAGGCGAGCCGTCGCTGATACACTCACACCGTCCACCGGGGATGGGCAAGTTCATACCCGATGTAAGCCATGTCGCCTACATTGGCAAAATCGTTGAGATTGAACGCGGATGATGGGCTCGTGCCATGCACCAACGAGTATATATTCGTGCCGCCGGAAGTAGGATCGTAATCTGGTTGCATGAACTCGAGTGATTCGTCGAGTGTCCATCCATCCAGCATGAGTCTGCCAGGCACCAGTAACGCTGGGGATTGCACAGGAAGTGGTGGCCAGTCGGGCAGCGGATTTCCCGCTATTGAGCCGCCCAGTTCTCCAAGTACATAGCCGAAATTGATTCGCAGAGTGTACGGTGCGGGAAACTCCCCCGGAATGATCGGATCGATCGTTGCTTCCGTCGCAAAGAGATGGATGCTGTAGTCACCACGCGAGATGATGGTATCTCGATCCGGTCCATCATTCAGCACGACGATCGGGCTTGCCATGGCGTGTCCTCCGAGCAAGAGCGTTGACGCCGCGGCGAGTGCGGCCGCGAGCGGGCGTGTCATCGAATGGCTCATGTTACGATCCCTTCCTTTCTCCGATCGGCGGCTCTTCTCGGATTCGCACGCCCGATTACGCCTGTTCGCTTGGAACCTCTACATCGTCGTCCAGAAGAACAAGAACCCGTTGTTCTCGTACGGAGCCGTGAACCGCATCGTCACCACGATCCTGTCGAAGCCGAGCGCATCAAAGAGCACCATCGGCGTCGTCCCCATGTTCGGACCGCCGTTTCCGATCACGCGCAGTCCCGGGGGCTTCAACGCCCTGTCGTGCTCCACCGTCACCTGGGAGGCCAGGTACTGGTCGTCCAGCAGCACGTTCTTGTAGATGTCGATCGGGTCTTCATCGATCGGAAGCCCCTTGCACGTGCCGATCGAGAGGCGAACCTGACCGAGATACACTCCCATGAACGCCTCGTCGCCCCCCGCGAGGGGCTGCGCCTTCGACACGCCCCACACCCGAGCAATCGCCGTCGGGATCGTGACGGCTCGCTTGACAAAGAAGAAACGAAGCCCGCAGCACATGTCCGTCACCGGCTCGCCGCTGGCCGCGTGATTCTCCATCGCAAAGGTCCACGTCCCGTCGAAGTCGTAGCCGATCGGGAGCGCGGTCCGAAACGCGTACGCCCCGCGTGTCGGCAGCGGCGAGAATGGACCGGCCGCGGCACCCATGCGGGTCCAGACACGCTGCTCGGTTCCCGGGATCAGAAGAGCCATCGAGCACCTCCGATCAAAGTGTCCGGTAGAGCACGCCGCACTTGAGCATGCCCGTGCTGCCGTCCGCCCGTTTCACCGTGATCTGCACGACCACCGATGCCGCGCCGATGGAGTCGAGCAGCAGGATGCACATGCCCTGTGTGGCGTCCTGGCCGACGACGCGAGCCGATGGGGGCGTCAGAGACCGGTCACTCGTCACAATGATGTCCGACACGAAGCGCATCGGGTTCGTCGCCGTGCCGCCGGGGATGACGGCGTTCGTGTACGGCTGGATCTCCGTCGTGCCGAGCGTGAGCGTCGCATCGACGAGCGGCAGACCCATCCACGCGCCCGGGGCCATGTTGTTGAGAGCGGCTTGGGAGACCGCCCAGACACGCACCCGCGCCTCCTGCACCACGCTCTCGCCCTCTCGCTCCATCCCGTAGAAGACGAGCGCCAGAGAGTTGGCGACCTCCAGCGGGAGGGTGTCGCTGCCCAGCACGAAATACTGCTCGGCGTTCGGCGGAGCCGGAGTTGCGGGGCGAGTGTTGCTGTACGCGAACTGCCCAAGCGGGAGGAGATCGATCGCGCCTTCGACGTACCACATGTTCCGCCACGGGCGCTGCGCCGTACCGAATGAATCAGCCATGCACATCCTCCCGCGCCAGCATCGCGCGGCCTCGAAGTGGGGTCGTCCGAAGCCAGAACCCAGCGGCATCAGCAGCCGCCCGTCCGCCGGCGAGAGGCCGCCGGAGGCCAATGGGCCCTAACCCCCCCCGAATACTCACTGAAAGTGTGACACACGATTCCCGGTCGTGCCAGCGACTTTCGGACTTTCTGCCGCCGATCTCCCCGCGTCGCGGCTGACCCGCCTCCCCGCCTCCGTGCCTTTCCCCTCTGCCCCTTTGTCCCTCCGTCCCTCTGCCCCTCTCTTTCCATTGCCTCCTTGCCTTCCTGCCTTCCACTCTCCGTCACTCCCTCCTCAGCACCCCTGCCCGAACGCATCCATGAAGTCGAGGAAGTCGAGGACGTCGATCATGGTGTCGCCGTTGAGGTCGGGATTGCCCTGGGTGCCGCACGGAGCGGGCTGGTTCTCACAGGTGCCGAAGTCGTCCATGAAGGCGAGGAAATCCAGCACATCCTGCGAGGTGTCGCCGGTGTAGTCCGCGGGGCAGGGGCTGGGCAGGTCCGCGAGCCACGCGCCGCGTCCGTACGTCGCCACCACGATCCGGCGCCGCTCACGATCGATCGCGATGTCGCCGACGTTGGCGTTCGGGAACGACGCGTCGTTCTTCGTCCACGTCGCGCCGCCGTCCAGCGAGTGATAGATTCCCGCGCCCGCGCCGACGAACAACGCCGGCGGATCGAACGCGAAGTCGACCTCGAGCGCGCGGGGCACCACGCCCGCCGGAAGCGAAGACGCCACCGGTGTCCACGTCAGGCCCGCGTCGAGCGTCCGGTGCACCCGCCCGCCCGACGAGCTGTAGTGCGACACGTAGGCGTGCGCGGCGTTCGCAGGGTCGATGATGATGTCCGAGACCCCGCTCGTCGGCAGCCCCGTCGAGCGACTGTTCCACGTCGAAACGTCCGTCGTCACGAAGACGCGCCCGTTCGACGAGCCCGTGTACACCGTGTTCGGGTTCGACGGCGCCACGGCGATCGTGTTCAGCGTCCCCCCGTTCGAGACCGCGTTCGTGCTTACCGCCGTCCACGTCGGGCTCGTCATCGTCGCGTTCGTCGTGCGCCACACACGGTTCGTCCCCGCGTACAAGCGGCTGGAGTTCACCGGATCGATCACCAGGGGCGAGATCCAGTTCGTCGAGTCGCTCCCCCACGGGCCCGTGATGTCACGCGAACCGGAAGAGGACCAGCGATAAACCGTCAGGTACACATACGTCGTGTAGCGGCGGCTGCTGCTCGCGTGGTCGAAAGCCGAGAATCCGCCGTCGCCCGCCTGCAGCTGGGGCCAGTCCGTCGAGTCCGTCAGGCGCTCCGGCGTGCCGTTGTCCTGCGTGCCGCCGAGCATCCGATCCGGGAAGTCAGGGTGCAGCGCGATGGTGTACAGCTGTGCGGTGCCGAGCCCGTTGTTGCAGTTCGTCCAGGAAGCGCCGTCGTTCGCCGACTTCCAGACGCCCCCGTCGTTGCCCTCCCATATCACGCCGCCCGCGCCGAACTCGAGGCAGTGGTGGTCGGGGTGGAGCGTGCCGCCGGAGAACTGCGAGACTTCGGTCCAGGAGTCGCCCCCGTTGATCGACCTGATCACGCCGGCTGTCGCGTAGCGAGGATCGACGCCTCCGAGATAGAGCGTCTCGGGATCCGCCGGATCAACGGAGACATAGGCGTCGTACCAGCACTGGGGCGCGCAGAAGTTCGGCGTTGCCGTCTTCTTGACCCACGAGGCGCCCGCGTTGCTCGAGCGCCAAAGCCCGTTCACGTTGCCGTTCGTTCCAACGATCGCGGCGTACATGTCGCTCGGGCTGCCGTCGCACAGGTCCACCAGCACCAGCCCGATGTTCGTCGTCGGCAGACCGCCCCCGAGCTTCGTGTAGGAGAGGCCGCCGTTCGTCGAGCGATAGACGCCCTGGCTCTGGCGACCCACGAGCACGTTCGAGGGGTTGATCGGATCGAGCGCGAGCGACGGGCACGCCCCGCTCAGACGCTGCGACCAGTTCGCCCCGCCGTCAAAGGTGACGTACGTCCCGGCGTTGCTCGTGACGTGGATGATGCTTGTGTTCGCCGGGTTCACGGCGATGCCCGTGATCTGGCTCCCCACCTGCGCAGCCGTCGCGATGCGGTCCCACGTCGCGCCGCCGTCGAGCGACCTGAACACGCCGTCGCCGTTTGAGCCCGTCCAGTACTCGCCCGTGCCGTAGTACACGATCTCGGGATCCACCGGGTCCAGCTCCACGAACCCGCTGTTCAGGATCGACAGGCGATCGGTCAGCGGGGACCACGACGCGCCGCCGTTGGTGGTCTTCCAGAGGCCGCCCGAGGCGGACGCCGCGTAGCAAACCAGCGCGTTGGTCGGATGCGGCGCCAGCGAAACGACCCGTCCCGAGGCCTTCGTGTTCCCCGACCAGTACTCGGAAGAGATCTGCGACGGGCCGGCGAAGACCCAGTTCAGCGGATACACCGTCCGCGGCTCCATGCCCCAGCGCCAATCGGGCACCGGCTCGCCCACGATCTTCGGGTGTCCAGGAGGCGGCGGGCCGAGCTTCCGCGCCCGGATCACCTCCACTCCCTCGGGCTTCACCGCATGGTTCGGATAGAGCGATGTCAGCTTCACCGGCTCGGAGACCGAGTGTGCCGGCGCCGGACTCTCCGACCGAGCCGACCCGGCCGAGCGGCAAGCGCCGATCATCGCCGCGGCCACCACCATCGAGACCAATCCGAACGAACCTGTGCGATCGGTGCGCATCGACTGCCTCCGCGGGCCGAGCGGCCCACGCTTCATTTCGACAGTCGAAAGAGACAGGTTCCCTCTGCTCGAAAGGAATGCGAACGAAGGGGCACGATTCGGGTTACGTTGTGTCAGCACCCCTGTCCGAACGCGTCGAAGAACTCCAGGAAATCCAGGATATCGACGGCTGTGTCGCCGTTGAGATCGGGGTCTCCCCACGTGGCGCACGGCGTCGGCTGGCCCTGGCACGCTCCGAAGTCGTCGATGAAGTCCAGGAAGTCCAGGATGTCCACCTCGCCGTTGCGCGTGTAATCACTCGTGCACGCGTGGATCACGAACGGTCGCGACACGGAGAAGAAGATCTCACCGTCCGCGTCAACGCGCACCCGCGCGTGCGGGGTGCCGATGGATGGAATCGCAACCGACGCCGCGCCGCTGTTCGCGAACGACCCGAGCGTGAGCGGCCAGGTCGCGCCGTCATCGGTCGAGAGCCGAATGGTCACGCTCGCGCACGAGATCGGTGCGTTGTTCGTGTTCCCCACGGTCCACTCAACCGCAACAAGCCCCGGCGACAGCACGGCGCCCTCGCCGGGCGCAACGACGCCGAACGGCGACGTGCCGGGCGGGATGTACAGGTCGGCCGTCGAACTGATCACGACACCGCCCGCGCCCGGACGATTGTCCCGCACCAGCACCCGGAAACGCCGCGTTGCGTCCGTCACCGTGGGCAGCCGCTCACCGGGCGTCGGAACGCCGGAGAGAATGTCGGACCATTGTGGAAACGTGCGGCTCCCCTCCAGCACGGGCGGGAAGATCCTGAACAGCGCGCCCTGGCCGTTGTCCTCTGAATCCTCGCCCGACAGCGGCCGCCTCACGCCCGAGTCTCGCTGCTCCCACGAGTACGTGAGCGTGTCCCCGTCCGCGTCGGTCGCGATCGCGCTCAGCGTGAACGGCGTGCCCGGCGGAATCTCGATGTCCGGCGTGCGGAAGACCATCTCCGGCACGTTGTTCGACGTTCCGACCGAAGGCAGGCACGAGGAGTCCGACGACGCCAGATACGTCCGCATCTCGCCGATGCTGCCGTGGTGGAACCATGGATCCGCAAACTGCACGATGTTGTCGCTCGGCGGCGCATCGCCGACCGGGCAGCCGCCCGCGTAGCCCATCGGCGATGATCCCGTTCCCGCTTCCCACGCCGTGGGCAGGTTCGCGTTGTTCCCGCATCGCCCCCGTGTGCCGCTGAACGTGTGGTTCGCCCCGAACTGGTGTCCAAGCTCGTGGATGACCACGAGCGCGGAGAATGGGTCGAGATCGCCGCCTCGCGGGATGCCGGAGACGCCACGCGCCTTGCCCGTGCCGCAGGGGCTGCGAAGCGACGCAACGCCTCCCGCGATGCGTGTGACGCAGTGTCCGACGTCGTAGTTCGACGAACCGATCACGCCGTTGAGCACGCCGCTGTTTGCGCCGAGGATCGGCGAGGAGCAGTCGGTTCCTCCCAGACCGTCGCACGTATCGGGATAGGGATCGCTCGCCGGGTCGAAGTACACCACCTGATCGTTGTTCGCCACAAGCACGAAACGAACCGCCAGATCCGCCTCGTACACCACGTTGCTCCTCGACACCATCGTGAGGATCACTGCCAGCGGATCCGAAACGTTCGGCGGATTCCCCTGGAGCGCGCTGTGGTGCGCCCCGAACTCGCCCGTGCACGCGACGGCGAAACGCGCCGTCCGAAGCGTCTGGAGCGCGCGCGTCCCCTTTGCGTCCCGTTCCGCCTCAGCCGGATCGCGACTCGCGTCAGCCGGATCGACCACCGTGTGGCACGTCCAGTCGTTCCCGCCCGGAAGATCACGCAGCCAGTACGCGACGACCGTCGTTGCGTCACCGGAGTCCCACGCATCGATCATCCACGTGCCGCCGTCCGAGAAGCCGGGGTCCGCCGCCTCTCGAAGCATGCCCGTCAATCCTCTCTGCGTCACCTCGACCCGCCCGCTCGCAAGCCCGTCCACGGCCTGCACGACGTACGCACGCATCCACGGGAACTTCGCTCGCAGACCAGGTTCCATCATCGGGGAAGACGCGACCGCGCACGGCACCAGGTCGCCGGACGGATGAGGGAGCGCGACCACCAACCCGTACTCGCGGAGATCAACACCCACCCGCTCATCCGGAGCGCCGTCGAGTATCGCCGCCAACGCGACGGGATCGACGCTCGCGCACACCCCCGATGTCGGCCTCGGCCCCGGCACCGACCACGCCGGCGGCGGCGTCGACGGCGGCCCGTCGAGGAGTTCGATCGGGCCCGACGCGGACACTCCGAAGGCGCCCAACGCCGCGCAAGCGATTGGACACACTCTTCTTCTCATCATCGACGAGGCGAGGCGAGATCGCATGGGCGGGGCTCCTCGTGGGCTTGCGCCCACCCACGCACCCTACCGCACCGACCTGTGTCGGTGCAACCCAAACGATTGAAACCCGCCCAAATCCACTCCCGCGCGCCCGTTGTCGGACTTGGATCCCGCCCGACCCCTTTCGTCCGCCGCGTCACCCGCCCTCGGAACCGCGGCCCCCACCGCTTCCGCGATTGCCCGGCGCGTACCCTCCTCTCGTATGTCCCACCACACCGCTTCCTCGAACGCATCCGCCACCCCCGCTTCCGCCTCGGCGCACGCCGACCCCATGTCTGACGCACTCCTCGCCATGCTGAATCGGCACGACCCCGAGGTCGCCGATCTCATGTCCCGCGAGCGCGACCGTCAGGAGACCACGCTCGAGCTGATCGCCAGCGAGAATCACGTCTCGCCCGCCGTCATGCACGCCATGGGTTCGTGGCTCACCAACAAGTACGCCGAGGGATACCCCGGCGCCCGCTACTACGGCGGCTGCGAGTTCCACGACAGGATCGAGGACGTCGCACGCGACCGCGCCAAGAAGCTCTTCGGCGCGCGGTTCGCCAACGTCCAGCCCCATTCGGGCGCCCAGGCGAACACCGCCGCGTGCATGGCTCTCTTGCAACCCGGAGACACCTTCTGCTCGCTCGTCCTCAAGGACGGCGGCCACCTCTCCCACGGCATGAAGATCAACTTCTCGGGCACCTTCTACAAGCCCGTCCACTACCCGCTCCATTACGACGCATCACATCCCGAGCACGAACGAATCGACTACGACGCCGCGCGCCGGGTCTGCCTGGAGCACAAGCCCAAGCTGCTCATGTGCGGCTATTCCGCCTACCCCCGCGTCATCGACTTCGCCCGGTTCCGCGCCATTGCCGATGAGTGCGGCGCCCTGCTCATGGCCGACATCGCACACATCGCCGGCCTCGTCGCCACCGGCGTCCACCCCTCTCCCTTCCCGCACGCCCACGTCGTCACCACCACGACCCACAAGACCCTCCGCGGCCCGCGCGGCGGCCTCATCCTCACCAACGACGAGGAACTCGCCAAGAAGATCGACAAGGCCCTCTTCCCCGGCGTGCAGGGCGGACCGCTCATGCACATCATCGCCGCCAAGGCCGTCGCCTTCGGCGAGGCCCTCCGCCCAGATTTCAAGGCCTATTGCGAGCAGGTCGTCAGGAACGCGAAGGTTCTCGCCGTGTCGCTCGTCGAGAAGCGGTACCGCATCACCTCCGGCGGCACCGACAACCACCTCATGCTCGTCGACCTCCGAGGCAAGAGCGACGCGCTCACCGGCGCCGACGCCGAGAAGTGGCTCGAGGCCGCGGGCATCATCACGAACAAGAACGGGATCCCCGACGATCCGCGACCGCCCCGTGTGACCAGTGGCCTGCGCCTCGGCACGCCGGCGCTGACAACACGCGGCTTCAAGGAAGCCGAGATGAAAGAGGTCGCGAACCTGATCGATCGCGTGCTGAGCGCGGGCGTTCAGGACGAAGCGGCGCTCGCGTCCGCGACAACAGCCGTCCGCGCGGACGTGCGGGCGCTCTGCAAGCGATTCCCACTGGGCTGAACATCAGATTGTGACGCAAAGCCGTGACGGACCTCAGTGCCCGCCGCTCGACGCGGGTGCGTCGGGTGTCGGCGGAGGCGTGGTGCCGTCTGTACTCGCATCGGCGCCCTCGGCGGGCATCTCCGGCGGCTGCGGATTCCGATCCTCATCCTGTTGGCGAGGCGGGCTGTCGCCGCGCGGCTGCAGGGGCGGCCCACCCCCCCTCATCTCCGGCACAAGCACCCCGACCACCGCGCCGAGAATGAAACCGACAACCAAGCCCGGCACAAAGTAGCGGAAGCCGCCGCCGGACCCGGACGAGTTGGTGGCATGCGAGTGCTTGCAGCAGTCGCCGTGATCGTGATTGTGGGCGTGTTCGCTGGACATGATGTCACCTGAAGATCGGCGCGCGACGCGATCGGGCTTCAGCAGCATGCCCCGCGCCACACACGATATCCGCTCATCCAGGCCGCTGCACCTCAAAACATCCTCACATGCACCGACCGCCGGGTGAGATCTGCGCGTACCCGACCTTGATGGACAATCACATCCGCCGCATGCGATGGACCCATCGCCCGTACTCGAGAATCGAGCGGGCGAGCTCGCCTCGACTCGGATATCCCTTGCCAAAGGCCGTGTGCAATCGCCACTGCCAGTAGCTCCCCCTGAACCGAAAGCCGGTGATCAGGCCCAGGCGGGCGAGCTGCCAGAGGCCGCCGAGGGTGTCGAATGTCCAGCGGATCGGTCGCACGTGTGAGTGT
>JAPKGU010000146.1 GCA_026647565.1 Phycisphaerales bacterium
GGGGGCCGAGCTGACGGGAACGCTTCGCACCGTCGAACGGTTGGGGGAGGTTCACTACGCCTATCTCAGTTTAGCCGATGGGCAGGCGCTAACCGTGAAGGGCAGCGGGGATACGTCGAGCGAGACGGTCACGGTGCGGGAGGGCTTTGCCGTCAGGTCGTCGGGAAGGGCAAGTCCCCGGTTGACATAGGCGCCCGGACCGGCCATCTCGTCGAGGGTCTTGAGGATCTCGGGTTTCAGGCCGAGGCGTTCGACACCGGCATCGCGGCTGGTCTCACGGTCTTCCGGGTGGGCCTGTCCTTCGGCGAGTTCTCTCTGGACGCTCTCGACGACGGAGCGCCGGAGATCCTTCTCGCTGGCGTCGCGAATGGGGGTGGAGCAGCCGCCCGAGGCCAGGGCCAGGAGGAGCGCCATGGATCCAAGGCCTACGGACGCGGTGCGTCCGACTGGGGAGTGGCTGGTCATGCGAGGGAGAAGTTAGCGCCCCCCGAGGCACGGGGCAATTGAATGGGGTCCTGGTCACGGTCCTTACTCAACTTCCTGCCTCCTGACCGATACGATTGGTTGCGCGACTCGTCCCGGTCTCGGGATTGCTCCGGGTGAGGAGCAAACCCCACCCGGTCGACCGGCCGGGGTGCGCGCGGGCCCCCATAGACGTTGACGATCCGGGACTTTGCGGTCCTGAACCGAGGAAAGACCCCATGAGAACCTGCCGCACGCTTGCGATCATCGCTTCAACCACGCTCGCCCCGATGTGGTACGTCGCTCCGGCGGGGGCGATGTTTGCGCTGGTGTCGTCGGACGCGGCGGCGCAGCAGGTGAAGGCGATCGAGCCGACCTGGGCCGCCGTGGAGCGACCTGCGGTCCTGCATTCCGGGGATTCGCAGCGGTACTACCGCGTGGCGGAGTTGCAGCCGGGCACGCTGGTGCGTGTGGATGGCGAGAGCGCAGATTGGGCGCGGGTCTCCTATCCCGCCGGGCTCGGGGCTTTCGTTCGGGCCGACGCCGTGAAGCAGGGGGAGACGCCTGACACGCTGGTGCTGACGACGTCTTCGCGGCTGTACGCGGCCAACGCGGTCGCCGGGTTCGACGGGTCCTGGAAGGCGCTCCTGTCCGAGTCGCAGGCCCTCCCTGCCGGAACGACGCTCCGCGCGCTCGAGACCGTGCGGTCCGGGGCCAACACGGTCGTCGGCTACAAGGTCGCGGCACCGGATTCCGCCCGCGGGTTCGTGCAGCGGGCGCTGCTTCGGACGCCGACGCCGGAGGAACTGGCGGCGGCGGGCGTGAACGCTCGCCCTGAACCGGCCGTCCAGCCGACGGCGACGCCGGCCTCGGGATCAACGGGTGAGGCCGCGGCGACGCCGCCGACCGGAGACGTGGTGACGCTCACGACGCCGCCGGTGACGGATGGGGCGACGCCGCCTCCTGCCCAGACCCCGACGGTCGCGGATGGTGAGGGACCTGTCGTGATCGAGCAGCGTCCTGTCGTGGTCGCGCCCGCGGCACCGGCTCCGGGTTCGCTCCAGGCGCTGGACGAGGCATTCAAGCGCGTGCAGTCGCAGCCGGACGCCAGCGCGGAGATCGACGAACTCAAGGGCGAGCTCCAGGCGGCGCTCGAGCGGATCGAGGACACGCCCCAGAATCGCATGACTCGCGCGGGGCTCCAGCAGCGGATCGAGATCCTCTCGATCCGGTCTGACCTGCGTGATCGGATGCGAGCGCTCGAGGAGCGTCGGGCTGCGGCGAGCGTGTCGAACTCCGCCTCCGCGGAGGCGATCAAGAACCTGGAGCAGAGCCGGGTCTACACGATCACCGGGCGCCTGATGACGAGCGAGTTGTACGATGGAACGCGTCTGCCGAGGATGCTGCGTGTGCAGACGGTCGGCGGTCCGACGACCCGCACGATCGGGTACATCAAGCCGGACGCGGCGCTCGCGCTTGACACGAAGATCGGGCAGAACGTGGGCGTCGTTGGGAATATCGTGCTCGATCCGCAGACCGGGCTTCGCACGATCGAGGCGACGCGGGTGGACGTGCTGGCGAATGTTCCCGCGGACGCACGCACGCCCGGCGCGAACTGACGGGGCCGAGTTTGTACGGACCAACCTCGTTCAGCTGATTGCCCACTCATCAATCCACGTCGCGGCACCAGCCGCGAGCATGAGCGTTGCCGCGCCAAGGACCACCCTCATCCCCCACCGGGCCGGCATGCGTCCGGCCAGCGGGAGGAGCGACGCGAGGCAAGCCGCCAAACCCGGCTCGCCGGTGCTGCGCCAATCGGGTCGGCGTGCGGCGTCCCACGCAACCTCGGGTCGGTAGCCGCGATCGATCAGGATGCTGGCTTCGATCCAGTCGAGGACGCCCGATTGCCCCCAGATCGGCCAGGTGGCCGACAGGGCGAACACGACCAGCGAGAGCGCAAGAAGCCAGGGGCGTTCGAGGGTGACGAGCGTCGCGTCGGCGCCGGGGACGGCCTGTCCGTTGCAGGCAAATGGTGTCCCGCATTCCGGGCAGACGCCGTCTGTGGCGAGACCTCGGAGGGAGTACCGACACTGCGTGCACTCGCCTCGGACGATGCGTGGTCGCTTCGAGACTCGCACGAAACCGATCACGACCGTGCAAAGCAGGATCAAGAGTTGCCACACGCGACACCTCGGCCCGTTGCCTCTCAGCGTCCTCTGCGTTCACATTCTGATACGGAGAATGTGTGGATCGGTTCGCCCGGATGGCCGGTACACTTCCCCTGCGTGTCAAAGATCCGACGCAGCATGGCGATGGCTTCGGGCGATTCGGCGGAGCCGGATCCGCTGACGGGCGCGGCACAGGCGTGCGAGCGGCTGATCGGCGCGTCCGAGACGGGCGCCGGCGCTCCGGATGTGACATTCGTCTTCGTCTCGGCGCACCATGCGTGGGCGATGCGTTCGATCACGGAGCACGTGCAGCGTCTGGCGGAGCCACGACGGCTGATCGGCGCCACGTGCGAGGCGGTCGTGGGCGGCTCGCACGAGCTGGAGGGCGTGCCGGGGATCTCGCTGCTTTCGATGTGGCTTCCGGGTGTTCGTGTCTCTCCGTTCATGGTGGACGACCTGATCGGATCCGAAGGGCAGAACGCACTCGACGATGGGGCGCGTCTCGCCGAGGCGACGGACACATCTGCCGAGCTGCGGGGAACGGTGCTTCTGCTGGACCCTTACTCGATTCCGATCTCGCGTCTGCTGCCGGCAATGAATCGCGTCCGTCCGAGTCGTGCGCCTCTGGTGGGCGGCATGGCGTCGGCGCCGCGCACGCCGGAGGGCGGCGGGAACGTGTTTGCGCTCGACGATCGGATCGTGGATCGGGGGGGCGTGGGAGTCTCCTTCTCTGGCGCGATCCGCATGGACGCGGTGGTGTCGCAGGGGTGCCGCCCGATCGGGCCGAACCTTGTGATCACCAAGGCGCGTGCGAACCTGATTCTGGAGCTGGGCTCTCGTCCTGCGCTGCAGGTCGTGCAGGAGATTCTCGCAGAGATGAACGAGCAGGAGCGGATGGCGCTGCGCCGCGGGTTGCTGCTCGGACGGGTTGCCGACGAGTACAAGCAGCGTTTCGGGGTCGGGGACTATCTGATCCGCGCGATGGTGGGCGCCGACCAGGAGCGGAGCGCGATCGCGGTGAGCGAGATCGTGAGGGTGGGCCAGACCGTGCGTCTGCACGTCCGGGACGCGGAGACCGCGACCAGCGACCTTGAGATGCTCCTTGACGGTCAGAAACTGCACGGTCCGCCGGTCGGCGCGATGGTCTTCACGTGCACGCACCGGGGACGTCGCCTCTTCAACACGCCGGGGCATGATGTCGGCGCGATCCAGAGGGCATTCAGGCCGATGGCGAGCGGTCAGGAACTGGCGAAAGGGGGGACCGCGATTGCGACGGATCGCGCGGAGGTCCCGCTCGCGGGGTTCTTCGCGTCGGGCGAGATCGGTCCGGTCGGTCAGCAGGCGCACCTCCACGGGCACACGGCGAGCATTGCGCTCTTCCGGCACGCCTGATGTGCGGGTGTGCCGCGACGCCCCATAAGTCGCGCATCGGAATGGCCGATGCTTCCATGAGTCGGTCGTGGGGTCTATCCTTTGCCCCGCGCATCAGACACGCGCCGACGGCGTTCACGCACCCGACTCGGTCTTTCTCAAGACCTTGTCACAGCAAGAGATACGACATGCCATCGCACCTGACGATCGCCCTGGCCCCTGGTGACGGCATCGGACCTGAGATCATGAACGCGACGCTGGACCTCTTCAAGGCCGCGGGCGTGCTGGAACGCCTCGCGTTCATTCCGGTCGAGATGGGTGCGTCGGTTTTCGCGAAGGGGAACACGCGAGGCATGACGGACGAGGCGGTCCGCGTCGTGGAGGACTGCGGGATCCTATTCAAGGGTCCGATGGAGACGCCCAAGGGTGGCGGCGGGAAGTCGATCAACGTGACCGCTCGGAAGATGTGGAACGCGCACTCCAACTTCCGCGTGTTCAAGACCCTTCCCGGCGTCCAGACCGTTTATTCGAAGGCCGGGATCAACATCGATATGTCCGTCGTGCGCGAGAACATCGAGGACACGTACGGGGGCGTCGAGCATCGGCTGTCCAACGACATGGTCCAGTGCAAGCGGCTCATCTCCGCGCCTGGATGCGACGAGGTCCACCGGTTCGCCTTCCAGACCGCCCGCAAGCTGGGCGTCAAGAAGGTGCACTGCGGCCACAAGGCCAACATCATGAAGATGACCGACGGGCTGTTCCTCGATCGGTTCAAGCAGGCGGGGAAGGACTTCCCGGAGATCGAGACCGGCGACGTGATCGTCGATGCGCTGTGCATGAACCTCGTCGTGAAGCCGCAGCAGTACCAGATGATCGTGCTGCCGAACCTGCAGGGCGACATCGTCTCCGACCTCTGCGCCGGCCTCGTGGGCGGGTTGGGCTTTGCGCCCAGCGCCAACATCGGCAACCACATCTCCATCTTTGAGGCGGTTCACGGGACCGCGCCCGACATCGCCGGACGCGGCATCGCCAACCCCACCTCTCTCATCCTCTCCGGCCTCATGATGCTCCGCCACGTCTGCATGGGCAAGGAGGCCGCGACGCTCGAGAACGCGCTCCTCGCGACGCTCGAGTCCGGCGTCCACACCGGTGACTTTGGTGATAAGTCAACGCCCCCCGTCGGCACGCAGCAGTTTGTTGACGCGATCAAGAACAACCTCGGGAGCAAGCCGAAGAGCGTTCCCGCGGCGGCGGTCCCCGATGCGACAGAGACCTGCTTCGTCCGCGCTCCCAGGCCGAGCGGCCCCCAGGTCATCCGCACGTTCAAAAATCTCGTGACGCACGCTGTCGGCTGCGACATCTACCTCGACACCCCGCTCAGCCCGATCTCGCTCGCCGAGGAGATGCAGCGCGTCTGCGCCGACACGCCCTTCAAGCTGACGGTCATCTCCAACCGTGGCACGCAGGTGTGGCCGACCGGCTCGGTCTACACCGAGTGCGTCGACTACTACCGCGTCCGCTTCGAGCTGCGCGACGGCGTGGTGCCCGGCTCATTCGGCCAGAGCCGCTGCGTGGCGCTCATGGACAAGATCGCCGAGTCCTTCACCGTCTGCTCCTACGAGCTGCTCCGCACGTTCGACGGCGTGAAGGGGTATTCGCTCGCGCAGGGGCAGTGACAGGGCATTCCCCTCCCCCTCCCGCTACACTCGCCCCCATGGGCATCGGCATCACCGCTATCGGCACGATCAGGACCTCCGACCGGGACCGGATCTTCGAGCAGGCCGCGGACCTCGCGGGCGAGTTCTTCGCCCCGTTCTTCGCGGGCGCACGGATCGCCGAGGACCACGCGCGGCTCTCGCTCTTCCCGAACGCGGAGGAGCTGACGATCGCGATCGACGAGAGCGGCGCCGTCGAGCTCGAGGTCCGCACCTCGCCGGTCGGCGCGGGGTATCACATGCTCTGCTGCGTGTACATCGAGGCGCTCGCGAGCGAGCTGGGGTTCCGCTGGAGCGAGGTCTCGGACGACACGGACTTCTATGTCACGAAGGACGATGCCGCGACGCGACAGGCGTTCGTGGACTGGTCCCGTTCGGTCGCACGGTCGATGACCAGCGAGCAGTTCGAGGGTCACACCAACCTCGCCGTCTGCATGGGCATCGGCGAGAGGTTCCACTTCCCTGCGTACTGCGTGACGCCGTACGGCCCCGCGTCGCGCGAGGACCTCGAGGCGAGAGCGGCCTCTGACGAGGAGGCGGGCGCGTGGATGCCGTGGATGGAGGGAGCGCCGTCGGCGGAGACGCTGCTGGCGGCGGCGAAGTCTCTGATGTGGTGCGATGTGCGTTGGCGCGAGCTGGACCCGGAGGACGCGCCGGACGCCGAAGGCCCGCCCCACCGCGCCATGCTCCAGGCCCTCGACCTCCTCGAAGCCGCGTACGAGCTTGATCCGGACCTTGACTACCCGTGGCACGAGTGGCTGGAACTGATCGAGTGCTCAGGAGAGGACCGGGAGATCCGCTCGACGGTCGACGCGCGAGCCGCATCGACGCCGGAGCCGGAGACACCCATCGGGTATCGACGCGAGGAGATCACCGTGCCCCTGCCGTTCGGGGCCTCGATCCAGATCCCCGGCGATCTGACGTGGATGCTGACCGACGATGCGTGGGTCGCGGCGGGAGGGAGCGCGTCCGTGCAGATCACGCCGTACACGCTCAACGACGGCGCCGCGGATCGCACGGCGACGGAACTTCTGGAACAGGCGTGGGACGATCTCATGTCCGACGTCGAGATGCCGGGCGACCCTTTCGAGTGGTCGTCGGACCGGCCGGACCTTGATCAGGTCGGGCGCGGCGTCCACATGATCGCGGAGGCGGACGACGAGGAGGATCGCTCCGAGTTCGATGCCGCCGAAGCCGACGACGAGGAAGAAGAGGACGGCCCGACGTACATCACGCAGGGGCTGATCGCGACGCGCGGGGCGTTCCTTCTCTGCACACTGATGTACCGGGATGAGGCCAATCGCGACTGGGCGGAGGAGTGCCTGAAGTCGATCGAGTTCGACGTGCCGCTGGCGGAGTGAGTGCGGCACGTGTTATGCTTTGCACATGCCGGGAGCTGCTGCACCGCAAAGCCGGACCTGCCCGCGCTGCGGCTATGACCTCGGCGGCACGGTGGCATCATGGGTGCGCGAGGGCGACGGCGCATCATGCCCGACCGAGGGCGTCTGCTCGGAATGCGGGTACGCGCTGCTCTGGCGCGACATCCTCAACCCGATCTACCAGCGTCTGCCCGGCTTCTACGAGCACGCCCGCACACGCCGCGAGCGGGTCGTGTGGGGGTGGCGAACGACGCTCTGGCTCATCTTCCCCTGGGTCTTCTGGGGAAAGGTCAAGCTGCACCACTCGATGCGGCCGCTCCGCGCCATCCGCCTCGCGGGGTGGATGATCGTGATCTCGCTGCTGATGAGGGCGACGGTTGCGGGGGTGGGTCTCTTGCTCATTCCAGGTGTGCGGGGCGCCCGCAATCCCCTCGGGGCCTCTGGCTTTCGGCCGAACTGGGCGCGATCAAGTGAGCATGGCTGCGCGTTGTTCGATGCCTGCTTCGGCCCCCGAATTGAGTGGGAGTACTCGGCGGGATGGCCGCCGGTTCCGCTCGCTGCGATTCGCATCACTGGTCCCACGGAGTTCCTCAACCTCATACTCTCGCCGATCGCGTTCACGATCGCGATGGCGGCGTTCATCATCTGGGTGCTCCCCGAGACCAGTCGTCTCACGAAACTGCGTCATGCCCATGTGTGGCGCGCCGCGGCATACGCGCCAGTGGCGCTAGGTGTCTCAGTGCTCGTAAACTCGCTCTTTGTGTGCATATTGATGTCAGATGACATCTTCTCGCGCATGACGAGTCGCGGATCGCTCTTGGCTCTGAACTTCAGACTGCGACACACGATCCATGAGCTACTCACTCTCTTGCCGTTGCCTTGGATCATCGCCTATTGGTGGTCGGCAATCCTGCGAGGATGGCGGTTCAAGCATGGCCTAGCCACCTGCCTCCTCTTGAGCGTGGGCGCAGCTGCTGCTGCCGGGATCCTGTCGGCGCTGCTGTATCTCTCGATCTGTTGGACTGAAGACATGGGGCGTTGGATCGTCTCGTTCTGACGGTTCACCCTTCCGTGACTCAGTGACTTTCTTCCTGGGCCACTCCGTCACAGTGTCACTGTGTCACTCCCGTGCCTTGCTCGGCGGCGTCGCCTCGATCGGCCCCTCGCGCACCACCGTGTCCCCGCCCATCAGCCGCGCGAGTCGCACGAACCCGATCGACCCCGCGATCGCGAACACCAGGCACACCACAAAGACCCAGCTCCCTCCGCCCACGCCGAGCCATCCCTTGAAGGTCTCGTACAGCCACACCGCGGCGAACGGCCCGATGATCCCGCGCACGCCCGTCAGCGTCACGTGGACGCCCATGTACTGCGAGACCTTGTGCGCGGGCGCGAAGTCCAGGTGCCCGAGGTTCCACGCGAGCACGCCGCCACCGAACGCGATCCCCTCGATCAGCACGCCGACGACCACCAGCGGCCACAAGTGAAACCGGAACGCGACCACCAGGCACAAGGTCGCCGCGACGAAGAACCACGCGTGGATCGCGCGGAACTTCACCACGTGACCCTTGTCGAGGAGCCGCGCCCAGAACGGGATCGCCAGCGGCATCATCGCCTGGGGCAGCGTCGCCATCACGAGAATCCCCGCGGCGTACCCGCCCCCGAACTCCTCGCGCACTGCGATCACCAGCGGGGCATCGACCATGAGATTGCCGATCCCGAGCAGGAACATGCAGAGCATGAACCACGCGAACTTCCGGTCCGTGCGCAGCACCTCCACAATGCTCATCGGGTTGAAGCTCGGGCGGTCCTTCCCCGTGTCCAGGCGCTCGGCTCGCTTGAACGCCTCGCGCCCGCGCACCCTCACCCGCGACCACATGTAAATCCCGCCGCACCCGATCACCGCGCCCAGCGGCAGCATCACGTGGCGTGCCTCCGCGTTCCACTCCATCATCGCGCCCAGCCCCAAACCCAGGACCGCGATGATCGAGACCTGCACCGTCGAGAGCTTCCCCGTCAATCGCCCGCGCTCCGCGCGCGGGTAGTTCCTCCCCCACACCGTTGAGCGCATCGTCAGGAACCCGGCCCAGCAGACGCGCGCCAGCACCGTGGCCACCGCCGTCAGGTAGAGGCCCATCACTGTCGTCGGCATCAGCCCGATCATGATGACCAGGACCGCCATCGTCACCAGCGCGCCGACCAGGAACTGGATCTTGTCGCGCCCGTGGCTGGCGCGGACCCAGACGAAACTGGTGATGTTCGCGAACGCCGCCGACGCCGTCACCACCGCGACGATGTAGTTCAGCGACGCCTGCGAGATCGTCC
>JAPKGU010000147.1 GCA_026647565.1 Phycisphaerales bacterium
GCCTGTAGTACCGCCAGGCGAACTGGGGCTGCGCCGACGCGGTCGCCGCGGCACCCGCCACCAGGACCGTCACGAACATTCTTGAGTTCAGGTTGCTTCGCACACCGAGACCCCTTTCTTCGACGCCCTCTTTCCGCGCTCGGGAAGGGGCGAGACTGCCCAGGTTTCTATTTACGGACAATCATATCCTTTATATGCGACGGGGGTGTGGTTTGTTCTGTCACAAACCGTGCTTTGCCGAGTGCAAAGCGCGTGCCGACGCACAGGACGGGACGAGTTCCCACGATCCGGGGAAAACAACACCTTATTGTCCGTTATTGTGAGATCGTGGCCGCGTGCGGTGCTCGCGCGTGGCCACGGGCGCGCGCCGCGTGTGGCCAGCGGAGCACGCGCACATCGGACTCAGTCGCTCAGTCGCACCCCGTCCCGAACGCGTCGAAGAAGTCCAGGAAGTCCAGGATGTCCACCAGTGTGTCGCCGTTGAAGTCCGCTTCGATCCCGCTTGACCCCGCGCACGGCGCCGGCTGGTTCTCGCAGTTCCCGAACGAGTCGATGAAGTCCAGAAAGTCCAGCACGTCGAGCTCGGTGTCGCCGTTCACATCAGCCGGGCAGCATCCCGCGGGCGTGAGGGTGCAGAGTTCGACGACGATCCACTCGTTCGACTCGAGGTTACCGTCGTTGTCGAGTGAGCCGGGAACCTGTGACGAGGCGACCAGCGCGCCCCCGTCGGGATTCGTGTACGCCCCGACCGCAAGACGGATCGAGGGCGGGAGCGAACCGAACTCGCCGACGAGGTTGATCGTGCCCTCGAGGACGCCCCCGTTGGCGCCGGTCATCGCCCGTGTCGCGCCGCTCGCGTCGAACCACCCCTCGAAGTCGTTCGAGTTCTCATCTGCAAGGAAGGCGTCCCACCCGGCGGCCTGTCCGGCCTTGGCCCACGGCGCGGCACGCAGAGGCAGCACATCGCGGGCGACAAAGATGAAGTGGTCGTTGCCCTCCCCGGCGTCGTTGGTCGCGACGTACAGCTCATCGCCCTTCAGCCCGGCCCAGAGCGACACGCCCCCGTTGCTCGCGATGAGCACGGAGTCGGTGTCGCGGATGCCGTCCATCTCCCACTCGTCGACGGGCCCGCCGCCGGTGACGGGGAAGTGCCAGTCAGCGCCGCCGTTGTTGTCCCACGTGCCCGCGCCGTTGTTGAAGACGATGTCGAGCTGGGTCGCGCTCGGCGAGACGGGGACGGTGATGGTCCACTTGCCCGAGGCCAGGGCCATCGAGGGATCGGGCGAGACGACGGTGGACCAGTTGTTGAAGCCGTGGTGGAGCTTCACGGCGGGCGCACCCGCGAGCGGGCGCCCGGTCGGGTCATAGGTGATGGTGACGTTCTGCCCGGCGATCGCGGGGTTCGGCGCGATGGTGACCGCGGGGCCGCCCCCACCCCCAGCACCGCTGCCGTCACCGACCCAGACGTGCTGGATGGGGGAGCGCGTGACATTTCCCCTGGTGTCGACGGCCTCGATGTAGTAGTCGAGGAGCTTGGAGCGGACGCCCACGATCTTCGCGTGGTACTGGTCGGCGATGTACTGGGGCATCTCGAAGAAGTTGATGTTGGGATCGTTGTAGACGTTGCCCGCGGGGAAGACGCGCCGGGTCATGGCGATGGACTGCCACGCGCCGACGTCCGCGCCGCCGGCGTAGGTCTCGTTGTGCGTGGTCGCGGTTGAGTTGGCCCCGTCCGCATCCACGCGGTACTTGAGGGCGGCGCTGCTGATGCCCGAGGCGTCGTACGCGAACGTCCAGACCCAGAAGTCCCCGTTGTTTGACTGCTGCTGGTAGCCGTACTGCGGGCCGAAGTTGGTGGAGCCCGGGTTCCACGGGTGACGCTGGGGGATCCAGACGGTGGGGGGCGTCAGGTCGCCCGCCGGTCCCGCGCCGGCGATCACCGGATCGGCGTGCTGCATCGCCTCGTTGCACGCGATCGAGGGCTTCACCTCAAAGTCCTCGGCGGTGCCGTAGTACATGTACCCGCTGTTGAGAGCGCCCATGAAGTAGTGCCAGGCGCGCTCGGCGGGGCGGGTCGTCCCATCCGGATACAGGATCTTGCGCAGGTTGAGGGGACCGTTGGCGCCGATGCTGATGTTCTCGGCGTGGTCGACGCGGTTCTGCGCCGCGGTGATCACCGCCCAGTTCCGCGCATCCTCCGCCCACCCGTTCTCCACATCGATCTGCCCGCTCGCGTTCACGAGGGGCCAGTTCCAGTTGATGAACTGCGGCGCCCCGAAGTCGCCGTCGGCGTTCACCCACGCGCCGTCCTCCACGTGGACGAAATCGTCAGCGGGGACTGGATGGTCGGCGAGGTACTTCTGGATGACGGTGGGGACATAGCCCGCGGCGTGCGCGCTGGAGACGAGGTTGGGCGTGGCCTCCATGTAATAGGAATAGCCCCCGCCCCACGCGTTGTCCCCGTCGTGCGCCAGCACCACCAGCATCGGACGCGACGGGTTGTTGAAGGGCTGGACGTTGTTGAAGTCCGAGAGTCCGAGCGGCGCGTAGCCGTCTTTCCAGGAGAGCGACTGGGAGGAGGGCACGACGATGATGGAGGATGCGGCGCCGGTGCTGGGGTTGATGTACCTGGCGCGCCGGGGGGTGAGGGCGAAGGGAACGGCCTCGGCGGGGGCGCAGCCACGCGAGATCGACTGGCGGTAGTAGTTGCCTTGGGCAGGGTTCACCTGATCGGCCTTGTTGGGCGGGTCGGTGTTGACGCCGCCGGAGCCGAAGACGACGGGAAAGTCCGCGCACGCGCGGCTGACCTTCTCCGCGCTGACGATCGACCACTCGATCCCCTCCGACGCCAGCACCGGGATCATCCGCGTGCTGAACGCCATCTCGCTCGGAAAGAACCCCTTGGAGATCCCGGGTGAAGCGCCCCAGGCGTCGGCGTAGACCTCCTTGTAGAGCTGGACCTGCTTGCGCATGGCGCTCTCGTCGAGGAGGGGCATAAGGGCGTGGTGGAACGGGAAGACGACGATGTCCAGGCGCGGCCTGGCGTTCGGGCCGCTGGTCAGCCAGGAGCGCGCCGTGCGATTGCTGCTATACCACGTCGGCGAGTAGCCGAGTTGGCTGGCGTTGCCGAGACTGGTGATGTTCTCGATCAGGCCTCCGGAGTAGGAGACCTGCGCCCCGGCCTCGGGCGCCCAGTCGATCGCATCGATCGAGTCCTTGATGCGGTACTGGTAGGCGGCGCGTCGGTCGTCGAGCCCGAAGATGTCGGTGAGGTTGTTGGTGGGATGGACGGCGCCGGCGTTCTTGCGCTGGATGCTCTCCCAGGCGCGCTCGTAGCGGTCCTGCCCGGAGGCCTGCTGGTCCGGCCAGTAGATGGGCTGCTCGAGGTGCCAGAGGTAGGTGAAGTGGAGCTTCTCCTGGGCCGCGGCGGGCGCGACATGGGCCATCGCTCCTGCGCACAGGAGAAGGACACGGACGGACGCTGCTCTGACCTTGTCGTGCATGGCTGACCCCTGGAAGCAGAACGGACCGATCCTACCGGATCGGTCCGTCCCCACCAAGCGCGACGTTCGGTTTGAAGCGGCGGCGCGTACGCAGCCGACGCGCTGCATAAACGTTCGCGGCTGGTGTTCAGCAGCCGTAACTGAAGACGTCGATGAACTCGAGGAAGTCGAGGATGTCGATGGTGGTGTCGGCGTTGAAATCGGCGTTGAGGGTGCTGCCGCAGGGCGCGGGGAGGCCCTCGCACTCGCTGAAGGCCTGGATGAAGTCGAGGAAGTCGAGGATGTCGACGAGTCCGTCGCCGGTGACATCGCCGGAGCAGATGATCAGCCGCGCGCGATTCGACGTGACCTCCACGCGCCCCCCGACCTGGTTCGGTGAGTGGAAGACCACCGTGTGGAAGGCGCCGGAGAGGGAGGGCCCGAGGACGATGTCAAAGGTGTCGAGGTTGGCGGGCGTGTAGGCCGTGAGATCCACCTCGAGAGTCCCGTCGAGCACGACCGACCCCGCGCCGCTGAGGCGATCGAACGCCGACGCGCCGAGGATGTCGACGCGCGTCCGCGTCGCCGGTGACATGGCGAGCGTCGCGCCCGCGAGCACCTCCATCTCGCCCGCGTCCGATCCCGACGCCGAGCCGACGCCCTCGGGCGAATCCGGAGCGATGACCCCCGACACGCTCACGCGCCCTGACACACGCCCGGCGCCGGTGAGGCGCTGATCCCCGGCGAGCACCATCGCCGTCTCCGCAGTCCCCCCCCCCTGCAGCGTCACCGACGGATTGGTGGCGCTCCGATCCAGCCGGATCTCGCCGGCTCCGCTCACCGTCGCGCCCGCCGTCGTGCGCAACGCGGCAACCGAGAGCCCGCACCCGCTGTTGTCCACCGTGATCACGCCGTCGTTCACGATCGATCCGATCAACGTCAAGGTTCGCACGCACGGCACCAGCACCCGTGCCCCCGGCGCGATCACCAGATCGGCGAACGTCTCTCCCGATCCGTCGACGTAGATCAGGCCCGAGCCCGCCGTCGAGAGCGTGCCGCCGGTGATCGATGAGGTTCCGATCGCCACCACTGACCCGTCGGCGGCGTGCAGCTCACCCGCTCCCGACTGTGCGAGCGATGTGCTCTGGAAGCGCACCACACCGGTATCTGTCGCCTCAATCAGCCCGTGATTCGCTTTCGGCGCCTGCTGAAAGACCAGCTCGCTCGGGCCCGTGGTCAGCCCGTTGCGGTCCGCGCTGATCGTTCCGTAGTTGGTCACGTGCGCCTGCACGCTGCCGACGCCGCCGATGGTGTGGTCCGCTCCGTTCACGATCGTGTACGAGAATCCGTCCAGGAACTTGCCGAGTTGTCCCCCCTCGAGTTGCAGGCGGCCGTTCCCGAGAACCATCGCACTGCCGCCCACCTCCGAGGCGAAGAAGCCCTGCGCACCGAGATTGATCAGCCCGTTGTTGGTGATTCCCGAGCCGCCGATGTGGACGCCGCAGTTGCCGAAGAACCGCATCTCCCCCTCGAACGTGACGCCGTTCAGAGGAATGCCCTGGGCCTCGATGTGCGCGAATCCACTCCCCTCCGTGCGGATTCTGCCGCCGACGAAGCCGTCCCCCACGCCCTGGAGCGAGAGCCGCGACCCGTCCTCAACGACGATCTCGCCCGACGGACCCTGCGTGAAGCTGCCCGTGTTGATCGCGATGCGAAGGGCGCCCCCGCCGCTCGCCCGCATCTGTCCGTTGTTCGTCTTTCCCCACCAGCCGAGCACCAGCTCCCGTCCGGGCATGTCAGCATGAACCAGCCCTTCATTCTGGAACGGGTTCGTGATGCGTCCGCTGCCACGGATCGTGTGCCCTGCGTTCTGCACCAGCAGGTACGGCACACCGAAGAGCCCGTTGATCTCGGCATTGCCCACCGCACCATCCATCACGATCTCGCCCGGTCCGTTCACGGTGCAGTTGGTCGCGATCCTCAGCAGCGCCGATGCCGTGTTGGGGGGCCCGCCGATCGAGATCGTTCCGGCGTTCTCGATCTGTGTTCCATAAACCGTGACGAAGCCGTTCGCGCCAACGGCGCGCACCCCGAGCGTCGTGCCCGCGTTGCCGATGCTCAGGTGGTGGCAGTGCGCATCCGCGCTCACAACCTCCACCAGATACGCCCCGACCCCGCTCATGTGCGCGGTCGTCGTCGAACTCGGCACGCCCTGATCCCACCTCGTGAAGTCGAACCAGCTCCCGCTCGTCGGTGTGGTCCAGAATGTGATGGGCGCGCCGCCCGGCTGCGCCATCGCCCCGCCCACCCACGCCAGCCCCGCCGCCATCGCCACCGCCCCCGCGCGGCTCAGCGATCCTACGCCCGATAATGCCCGCTCGCGAAGATCACGCATCGCACACATCTCACACCTCGCTTGGTTCGACGTTCCGGCATCGGCGTGCTGGACGCCAGGCCCCGCCGCCGACGCCCACGCGGGCGCCCGCGGCACACCACCATGCGAGGCGGGGCCTGAGGCGGGGCAAAAGTTTCTGAAGAAACACGCGTGGGCCCGCGGGGAGGGGACGGTCCCGCCGCAGCGCTCTCGCGCCCGGAGCTTCTCTCGCGCCACGAAACGGGAATCGTCGGCGCCCGATGCGGGCCATCGACGCAAAGACACATCGAGGTCCGAAACGGACCTCGATGGAACTGGCAACAGGTGTCTTCACTGACGGAGCGCGGGTCCCGACTCATCGGGCCCGCCGCGAACCGCTGCGCCCCTTGCGTCCTACTGGGCCTTCGTCGCGGCTCCGATGGGCTTCACATCGACGACGACTTTGTAGATCGTGCCCGTGAAGCCGTTGTCGCGTTCCTTGTAGTCGCTGGTCACGGGTGTCGCGTCATCAATGCCGACGCCCGCGGTTTCGTCGGCGGAGAAGATCATGCCCTGGGTGCGGGGGATTCGCCCGCTGCCGGCGGCCTTGTTGTTCACGAGGATCGACGCGGTTCCGCCCTTGCCGATCCCGCCACCGTCGTAGTCGAAGTTCATGCGAATCGTGGACTTGCCGGGAGGGAGGGTCGTGTCGGCCGTGATCGTGCTGGTCTCGAGTCCGAGGAAGTTGTAGCAGAAGGTGGGCTTGCCGCCCTTGACGTAGAGACTCCAGCCGCCGAAGCGGCCGGCCTGCGCGAGGATGACGCCGTCGGCCCCGCCCTGCGGGACATCGACGTCGGCGGTGATGGAGAAGGATCGATTCTTGATGTTGATGAAGACGCCCTCGGACATGCCGACCATGCCGGTGGAGAGGGTGAGGGACGTGCGGTCGCCCATGACATCCGGGCGTCCGACGACAGAGGGGATCAGACGCTCCATGAAGCGATCATCGATCGGAAGGACGCGGTTGCGGATGGCCTCCTGCATGAACAGGTCCTGCATCTCCTTGAGCTTCTCGGGATTGGCGGCAGCGATGTTGTTGGCGAGACTGAAATCGTTGCGTGTGTCGTAGAGTTCCCAGACATCGTTGGCGAGCGAGACCCTGGGTTGCCGCTCCCACGGGGCCTTGTGGATGGTGCCCGCGAACCAGCCGTCGTGATAGATGCCCCGGTTGGCCATGATCTCGAAGTACTGGGTGGTGCGGGTGCTCTTCTGGTCGGGGTTCTCGAAGGAGTAAAGGAGACTGACGCCCTCGATGGGCTCCTGCTTGGTGCCGTTGACGAAGAGGGGCTCGGGAAGATTGGCCGCTTCGAGGACGGTGGGCGCGATGTCGATGACGTGGTGCCACTGGGTTCGGACCTGGTTGGTCGATCTCATGCGCTTCGGCCAGGAGACGATCATGCCGTTGCGTGTGCCGCCGTAGTTGGACGCGACCTGCTTGGTCCACGTGAAGGGCGTGTTTCCGGCGATGGCCCATCCCGCCGCCATGTGCGGATAGGTGGTGGGGCCGCCCCATTCGTCGTAGTGGGCGAGCATGTCGGCGACGGTCTCCTGCACGCCGTTGAAGTAGGTCATCTCGCTGAACATGCCCTCCATGCCGCCTTCGGCGCTGGTTCCGTTGTCGCCGAGGATGTAGAAGATGAGCGTGTTGTCGAGCTGCCCGGTCTCTTCGATGGCGCCAAAGAGGCGACCGATCTCGTAGTCGCAGTACTCTCCGAACGCGGCGTAGACCTCCATCTGGCGGGCGAAGAGCTTCTTCTCGTCGGGACTGAGCGAGTCCCAGTCCTTGATGGCCTCGGGCTTGCTCGCGAGCGGGGTGCCGGCGGGGACGACGCCCAGGGCGATCTGTCGCGCGAGGGTCTCTTCGCGGAGTTTGTCCCAGCCCTGGTCAAAGCGGCCCTTGTTCTTCTCGATCCACTCCTTGGGGACGTGGTGCGGGGCGTGGGTCGCGCCCGGTGCGAAGTAGACGAAGAAGGGCCTGTCAGGCGTGAGCGCCTTCTGGAACTTCATCCAGCCGATCGCGTTGTCGGTCATGTCGGTCATGAAGTTGTAACCGGGGTAGTGCGGCGTGGGCACGCGTGTAAGCCCGTCGTAGAGCGTCGGAGACCAGTGGTCCGTCTCGCCGCCGATGAAGCCGTAGAACTTGTCGAATCCCGAGCGTGTGGGCCAGCGGCTTGTCGGTCCGGAGGGGCTGACCTCCCAGACCGCGGTCTCGTGGTTCTTGCCGAAGAACGCGGTGCTGTATCCGTTGAGCCGGAGCATCTCGGCGAGGGGCGCGACGTTGTTGGGGCGCTGGGCCGTGTTGCCAGGCAGGTTGGTGGCGATCTCGGTGATCGCGCCCATGTTGTTCATGTGGTGGTTGCGCCCGGAGAGCAGGGCGGCGCGCGTTGGCGAGCAGAGCGCGGTGGTGTGGAAGTGGTTGTACCGGAGCCCCCGGCTGGCGAGGGCCTCGGCGGTTGGCATGCGGACCGGGCCGCCGAAGGCGCTGGGCATGCCGAAGCCCATGTCGTCGACAAGCACGATCACCACGTTCGGCGCGCCCTCGGGCGCCGTGACCTGGAAGCGGGGCGGGGCCTTGGCGTCGCGCGCGTCGAGGACCGTGCTCTTGGGGTAGTCCGGCTCGGCGATGGGGAGTGACGTTCGGTCAAGGGTGTACGCGGCCGGTTGAGAGGCCGGTTGGGCGTGGACGGAGCCGGCCAGTGCGCCAGTGGCGAGCGCGAGCGATGCAACGGCAGCCGAGATGCGGATGGTCATGGGCGAACTCTCCGAGGTCGAGATGATGACGCGGGCCCATCGGGCACGCGAACGCAGAGCGGGACTAGTCTACCAGAGGGATCGCGAGCGCTGCCGCACATGCGCCACGGTCTTCATGCTTTGACATGTCAAACGATGCGGTGTGCATTCATTTTGTGCGAGCCGAAGGTCCGGGTGTCAAGCGCCCGAAACAGTGGCGGGGCATGTCGGGGGCGTTGCGCCGGGGTGGGCGGTCGGCTGATACCATCGCGTGCCCGCTGGCGATCGGATCCCTTGGGGTCTGGTCGGCATGGGTTGCCGGTGTTGCTTCGATCCGGCTTCGGGCGATCGGGCCTGAGCCGACTTGGTTTGTGAATCGCGTTTGAAACTCACGCGGGTGTCGGGCCTTGCGTGAGACCTCCCTGAATCGGCCCGGCGACAAACCAGCGCTTTCTGGCTCTCCGGCTTGGGTCGGTCGCGCGTGCGCGCCGCCCTTCCCGGCGGGAACTCCCCGGACGCGACCCGATCGAAGCACACTTATGTCCATCTTCCCCTTGCCGCAGTTCGAGACCGACCTCAAGGAGCACCTGGACGCCGAGGACCGGGCGACGTACGCGCGCCTGAAGGCCCCGACGTCGCTCGTGGTGCGCTTCGGCGCGATGAAGCTGGTGGGCGAGTTTCCCTACGACGGCGATGCCAAGCCGGGGTGCGGGAGCAAGTTGATCGTCCGGACCCATCGAGATGCCCGAACTCGGGATGCTCCAAGAGCGTCAGCCGCCAGGAGATGCTCAAGTACATCGAGAACTCGGGCGGCCGTGACTACCCGTTCTTCACGCAGGGGCGCGTGCTCCGGATCGCGACGCGCGAGGACCTCGACGCCCAGGCACGGATCGAGCAGTCCAGGCACGGGCTGAAGATGGAGGCCCGGCGCCTCGCCGAAGCGCGCAAGAGCGTGGCCAAGATCGTCGACGCCGAGCCGATCCTCGGGAACGAACGGCTGACGTTCTACTACTACTCGGAAGAACGCCTCGACCTGCACCTGTTGATCGAGGACCTGCAGAAGCTCCACCCCGAGACCAGGGTTGAAATGAAGCTCGTGGGAGCACGGGACGAGGCGCGCCTGACCGCGGACTACGAGAAGTGCGGGCAGCACTGCTGCTGCAAGAACTTCCTGAAGGTCCTCAAACCCGTGAGCATGAAGTCGGCAAAGGTGCAGAAGGCGACGCTCGACCCGTTGAAGATCTCCGGGCGGTGCGGGCGGCTGATGTGCTGCCTGCGATACGAGGACCAGACGTACGAGGAGCTGTCCAAGCGCCTTCCTCGCAAGAAATCGCGCGTCGGCACCCCCGACGGCGACGGCATCGTGATCGACACCCAGATCCTGACGCAGCTTGCCCTGGTGCTGCTCGACAACTCCGACAAGCGGGTCGCCGTGCCGATCGAGGACCTCACGCCCCCGGAAAGCGCCACGGCGCCGCCGCCCCCCTCGATGCCCGCCCCCTCCCCCATGGGCGGGCCGGGAGCTCGCCCCATGCGCGATGCGCGCGGGCCGGAAAGGGCCGGTGAAAGAGGTGGTGAAAGGGGTCGGGATCGCAGCCGAGATCCGGACGGTCGCGAGGGTGGCTCGCCCGCGCGGGGCGCCGACGCGCGTCGGCCCGAGCGCGGACCGGAGCGGGCGCCGGGCCGCGGACCCGATCGAGATCGTGGACCGGCCCGCGCCGAGGATCGCGGGCGCGAGGGTGCCCCGCCAACCGGCGAGCGGGCCCCCGATGATCCATCGCTCGTTGACTTCGACGAGATCGAGACCGATGCGGGCGATGGCGGCGATCACGCTCCGACCGATCGGGCGCCCTCCGACAGAGGACCGTCGGACCGAGGGGCCGAACTCGGCCCCGATGGACAGCCCCGGCGGAAGAAGCGTCGGCGGCGGCGCCGCGGCGGCGGCGGCGGGCCGGAGGGTGGTGGGCCGGGCGGTCCAATGGGCGGAGCAATAGATGGTGGAGCGGGCCAGCCCGAACGGACGCGGGGCGATGGTGCGCCGCGCCCGGCCCAGGTGCGTGGCAACAGTGGGGGCAACAGTGGGGCCGGCGGCGAGATCGGTGGCGAACGAGGCGGTGGCGAAGGGGGCCGCGAGCCGCAGGGCGATGGCCAGCGCCGCAAACGCCGTCGCCGCCGACGCCGAGGCGGGGGCGGTGGACCGGGTGGCCCCTCCGGTGAAGGCGGATCGG
>JAPKGU010000148.1 GCA_026647565.1 Phycisphaerales bacterium
AAGGATGGGCCGGCAGTCGGGTTGATGGCGATGGTGCCGTCGTTGGTGCCGCTCGCGAGCAGGGTGATGTTGTCGCCGCTGTCGATGTTGATGGTGCCGAGCGCGGTGTTCGTGAAGTGAGCGTCAAGTGTGCTCGACGCGGACACGTGCACGGTGCCGCTGTTCGTCAGCCCCGCGCCGAGCAGGTTGACGGTGACGCCCTGGAGTTCGAGTGTCGCGTCGGGGTTGGTGATGGTGATGGCGTCGAGCGTGAAGGTGCCGAGCACTTGCGTGACGGTGTACGCGCCGGTCAGGCCGAGGACGGCCGATTCACTCGGCGAATCGGGGATGTTCCCCCCGGTCCACCTGGCGGCGTCGTTCCATGTGCCGCTGACGGGGCTGAGCCACGAGATCGACTGGGCGTGCGCGGGGAGCGAGCACGCAAGGGCGGGAAGAGCGACGATCCACGCGCAACGCATCGACATGATCACACCCCCACGATGGCGTCCCGCCGGAGCGGGCGCATGATGCACACAGGATTGGCAAGGCCCGGGTTGTCTCAGCACCCCGTTCCGAATGAGTCAAAGAAGTCGAGGAAGTCGAGGATATCAACGGAGGTGTCGCCGTTGATATCGGGATCGCCCCATGAGCCGCAGGGCGTCGGCTGGTTCTCGCACGCGCCGAAGTCGTCGAGGAAGTCCAGGAAGTCCAGGATGTCACCGGGGACGCCGTCGTCGTTGTAGCTCGCGGGGCAGGGGGGCGCGACACCGTATCCCCAGAAGCCGCCGGTGAGACGGAGCGAGCCGGAGGTGAGGGCGCCGCGTCGGGCGCCGTCCCACTGGCTCATCGTGCCACGGAGGCGCAGACTGCCGTTGCTCAGGGTGCCGCCCCCGGAGTCGAGGGTGAACCAGGGGATGGTGATCGGCCCGGTGGCGAGGGCGTGCGGCGCGGGGAGGAAGATAAGGAAGAGCGCGAGCGCGGGCGGGCGCGCGAGTGGGGGCGAGGGCGGCGTCTGGCGGCGTTGGATCACTTGGCGCCCTCCTTCCGCGCGGGGTTCCGCAGGAGCGCCTCGAGCGCATCGAGGCGTGCGCGGAGGGCGCGGTTCTCGGCGTCGAGCGAGTCGATGCGCTGCTGGAGCGATCCGGTGTCGGGGCCGCGCTGGAAGCGGTCAAACAGGACGGAGACGAGTGCGCGGCGGGCGCCGTCGGGGCCGGGGGCGACGCGCGACCAGTCCACGGGCTCCGCGGCACGCGCGACGATGTTGCCCCGCGCGAACCGCGACGGGTCGTCGAGCATGGCGCATCCCGCGACGTCGGAGGAGATGAGGAGGTCGCCGGGCGAGATCGCGCGCGAGGTCTGCACGACCCACATCTCGCCGTTGCCGACGGACATGACGTTCTCGCGCCCGGACGCCTGGGTGATGGAGGCGCCGATCACAGCGGGATCGTTGGCGATCGTTGTGGGCACGACGCCGTAGACGATCTCGGATGAGGGGTCGTCGGAGACGCGGGCGTTGTTGCCGGAGAGGCGGACGAGCGTGGCGTGTGGGAGCGGCTCGGTGGTCTGGGCGAGGTGGACGCCCGTGAAGGAGCCGTAGGTGACGTTGCCGCCGCCGGAGACCGTGATCTCGCCCACGGGGGAGCCGTCGAGGCGGAACTGGACGAGCGTGCCGCCGCCGCCCGTGCGCTCGATGACCGCGGGATGGTCGCCCGATCCGCCCCGGACGTGGAGGCGTCCCTGGGGCGAGGGCGGCGCCGCGAGGTTGATCGCGACACGGCCTGTGTTGTCGACGAAGACGGCGTCGGTGGGTGAGCCGTCGGCGGCGTCGAGCGAGTGGCCGTCGACGGTCCCGACGTTGTCGATGCCGTCGGCGAATCCCGCGGGGACGCCGGTGAGCTGGGACCAGCCGAGGTCCCCGTAGTACGCGTTGGCGACCGAGGCCATGGGGGCCGCGGTGATGCGTTGGCGTCCGTCGAGGGGCACAAGGGGGGAGCCGGCCGGGTTGGCGACGGCGACGGCGAGCCAGCGATCGGCGCCGTCGAAGTTCGAGGGCGAGAGGGGAACGGTGACGGAGAAGAGGCCGTCCTCGACCGTGACGCCGGGGATCGCGACGCTCTCAAGGGATGTGCCGCCCGTCGCGTCGAGGAAGAGCGAGAAGGAGAGGTCGACGACGCCGTCGACGGGCTGTCCGGCGTCCTCGAGCAGTCCCTGGTAGGCGTATCCGGCGGAGCCGCCGACGGCTCTCATCACCCACTCGCCAGCGATGCCGCTATCCACCAGCAGCTCGGGGCCAAATGCCGCGAGGTTCTCAGGATCGAAAGGGCCGAAGATCGCAGCGGTGAACCACGAGACCGGCGGGTCGACGACCGGGGCAGTGGTGTCGACCGCTCCGGAGTACGTCAGGGCGGGGCCATCGTACGAAGCGCCGAGAAAGAACGAGCCGCTGACGCGTGTGATCGGGATGTTGTACCGCGCCTCGGCGCCGGTGCCGGAGTTCTGCACCTCGACCGGGTGCGCCATCAGCAGCACCGCGTCGCTCGGATTCCCGTCGTCGTTGGGATCTTCCCACAGGTACACGTGCGCGGCCGAGCCGTTCGGTGGCGAGCTTGGCGAGCCGAAGGAACCCCAGACGATCCAGATCTCGCTGATCAGCTCGCAGTCGGGGGTCGCTTCGAGAGCGTTGAACCAGATCAACGTGCCGTCATCGAATAGCCCGACCGAGGCCTCCGTCGTTCCGTCATCGACGCCCAGGTTGCAGTCCGAGGACCGAGACCCGCCGCCGGCCACAGAGCCGCCGCCGCCCTTCTCGCCCGGCGCGCCGTGCTTCAGGACGGGACTGGCGGTCAGGATCCGCGACTGCGCGGCCGCCGACATGGCGCCGAGCGAGAGGGCCGCGACCACTGCCACGCCCCGAACGATGGTCGGGACCGCCTCACGAGCCGTACGCATGTCGAGTTCTCCATGTGGAACGAGCGCGCCGCGGAACGATGGCGCGGGACTACTTATGAGAAAGATACCGGGAACGAGTCCGTGCGCGCGGGAGAAAGTTGACGCACGAGGTGCGCAGGAGACCCTTGCGCGGAGATCGGTCGCTCCGTGCGGAGGTTGTCAGGCGTATGTCGGCTCAGCACCCGCTCGCGAAGGCATCGAGGAAGTCGAGGAAGTCGAGGATGTCGACGAAGGTGTCGCCGTTGTAATCGGAGTTGATGGTGTTGCCGCAGGGCGCCGGCTGCTGCTCGCAGGAGGCGAAGTCGTCGAAGAAGTCGAGGAAGTCGAGGATGTCCACGTCGAAGTTGTTGTTGATGTCGGAGGGGCAGGAGACGCCGACGACCACGTCGTTGCCGACGATGCCGACCTTCCACACCCAGGGCTCCGGGAGGGCGGGGCCGGTGACGGAGGCGAAGTCGCCGGTGAGTGCGCTGCCCGAAGCGCCGTCGATGATGGCGTGCTTGGTGAAGAGGGTGGGGGTGTAGCCGCCGGTGAGGGTGACGTTGACGGTGCCGCCGTTCATGGTGTGGCTGCCGCCGACGATCTTGTCGAACGAGGAGGGCGAGGCGAGTTCGACATCGAGGACGGAGGTCGGCTGCCAGGTGACGAGCGTTGATGTGGAGGGGATGATGAGGGTGCCGACGGAGAAGCCGGGGGCGATGGTGCCATGGTTGGCGATGGGGACGGCGAGGTGTCCCTGGCCCTTGAGCCGGTTGCCCGGGCCGAGGGTGAGCAGGCCGCTGCCGCCGTCGGTGATCTGGGAGGCGGTGCTCGGGATGACCAGGACGATCTCTCCGTCGCCGGTCATGTTGACCGGCCCGACGATCGCGAGGGTGGTCGTGAAGGACGCGTTGCCCTGGGGGTTGACGGTGATCGTGCCGTTGTTCTCGATCGCGCCGGAGAGCGTGGCGGTCGTGTTGACGTTGACGTCGAAGGGCGCGTCGAGCATGAGGTTGCTGAGGTTCTGGGTGCCGCCGACACCGATGAATCTTCCGGTGCCGGACGCCTCGAGCACGCCGCCGGTGATGGCGCCGTTGGACATCGTGACCGAGCCGCTGTCGGCGAGGATGCTGCCCGAGGGGGACTGCGTCAGGGTGATGCTGTTGATCTGGAGCGTGGAGGACGGGGCGACCTCGATCTGCGCGTGATTGGTCTTGGGCGAGGTGTTGAACAGGAGCGACTGTCCGGCGATGCTGGCGCGGATGAGGCCGTTGTTCACGAAGGGCGCGGGGATCTGTCCCCAGCCCCGGACGGTCTGGCCGGCGCCGAAGGTGATGACGCCGCCGCCCGAACTCGTGATCTGGGCGGCACTGGCGTTGGCGTTGAGCACGATCTCGCCGACGCCGTCGATGGTGGAGTTGCCGTCGGAGGCGAGCGTGGTGGTGAAGGAGGAGTTGCCCTGCGGATTGATGGTGAGGACGCCGTTGTTGGTGAGGGAGCCGGCGCCGATCACTGCGCTGGTGTTCACGTTGATGTCGAACGCGCCGTCCAGCTCGACGGCGTTCAGGGTCTGGTTGCCCGCGACGCCGATGAACCTGCCGGTGCCGACGGACTCGAGGTAACCGCCGGTGATGACGGCGTTTGTCAGGATGAATGTGCCGTTGTCGGCCTCCATCACGCCCGATGGTCCCTGCGTGACACCGATCGAAACGATGTCGAGGGTGCCGCCGCCCGTGGCGCGGATGAGCGCGTTGTTGGTCTTGGCATTGGTGTTGAGCGTGATGCGTTGGGCGTTGACATCCGCCTGGATAAGCCCGTTGTTGACGACGGGGGCGGTGATCTGCCCCCAGCCGCGGACCGTCTGGTCCGCTCCGAGCGTCAGCGGCTCGCCGGGCACGCCGGTGATCTGCGCCGCGTTGGCGTTCGCGTTGAGCACGATGGTGCCCGCGCCGTCGATGCTTACGACGCCGCCCGCGGCGAGCGTGGTCGAGAACGAGCTGTTCCCCTGCGGGTTGACGGTCAGGGTTCCGTTGTTGGTGAAGGTGCCGGGCGACAGGACCGTGGCGGTGTTGACGTTGATGTGATAGTCGCCGTCCAGATCGACGTTGTTCAATGTCTGCGTGCCGCCGATGCCCACGAACAGCCCGCCGTTGGCGGTGACCAGATCGCCCCCGTTGATCGTCGCGCTTGTGAGCGTGATGGTGCCCGCATCGGCCAGGAGGGTGCCGCCGCCGCTCTGGTGGATCGAGATGCCGGAGATGGCGAGCGTGGCGTTGTTGGTGGCCTCGATGAGCGCGTTGTTGGTCTTTGCCTTGCTGTTCAGCGCCAGCGTGGTGCTTGCGACATCCGCGCTGATAAGCCCGTTGTTGGTCATCTCGGCGGTGATCTGGCCGTAGCCGCGAATCGTGTGGAGCGGTCCGTTGGTGAGCGTGGTGCCGTCCAGGTTCGTGATCTGCGCCGCGGCGCTGTGCGCGTTGAGCACGACCACGCCCGAGCCATCGATCAGCATGTTGCTGAGGGCCTGGAGCGTTGTGGCGAACGAAGCGTTCCCCTGCGGATTGATTGTTGTGACGCCCTCGTTCGTGAACGTGGAGCCGCCGATCGTGATCGCCGTGCTCACGTTCGCGTGCAGGTTGCCGAGGTTGGTGACGCCGTTCAGCGTCGACGTGCCGCCCACGTTCGCGATCGCGGCCGAGTCTGAGTCGAGCGTGCCCCCGTTGATCGTCGAGCTGGAGAGCTGAACGGAGCCGCCCGTGTTCGCATCGATCACGCCCGTGGCCGTCTGGTTGATGGTGTTGCTGCTGATCGCGAGAACGCCGGAGTTGGTGGCCTGCATGAGGCCGCTGTTGGCCTTGGGCGCTGTGTTCAGTGTGAGCGTCTGTCCGCTGACGCTCGCGCTCACGGTGCCCTTGTTGTCGAGGGTTGCGGGGATCTGCCCCCAGCCGCGGATGGTGTGGCCGGTGCCGTTCTCGATCGAGCCGGTGATCTGTGCCGCGCCGGCGTTGGCGTTGAGCACGATGGCGCCGGTGCCGGTGACGACGTAGGGATCGATGGTGGTCAGCGAGGTTGTGAAGCTGCTGTTCCCCTGCGGGTTGACGGTGAGAAGCCCGTTGTTCACCATCGAGCCGCTGAGCTGGAGGCCCGTGGCGACGTTGATGTTGATGTTGGCGCTCGCGTTGTTGTTGATCGCGCCCGTGATCACGGAGGCTCCGCCCGAGTTGACGACGGTGCCGCTGTTGGTCAGCCCGCCCGCGCCGACGAGGGTCATGGGAAGGCCGATCAGGTTGAGCGTCGCGGTCGGCGTGGTGACGTTGATGGCGCTGAGCGTCAGGCCGTTCACGTTCTGGGTCACGGTGTAGGTGCCTGCGACGTTCAGGCGCGCGATCTCACCGGGGGCATCGGGGATGTTGCCTCCGGTCCACTTCGCGGCCTCGTTCCAGTTGCCGCTCACGGGATTCAGCCAGGGGATGGACTGCGCGTGGGCGGGGAGCGCGACGGCAAGGCCCGAGACGGCGGCGACGACGGCGGTGTGGCGGAACGACATAGCGGCTTCTCCCAGACGTTCAGTCGGCGGCCGCGGCGCGGTCGCGGGACACGGATCGGGCGCGAGACCTCCTCCCGCGCGACCACACGATGCAAGATCATGTGTGACCGGAGTTTACCGATCGCAAGCCGAAACAAGAAGTCTGTCCCACAGAATCCGGTGAGATCGCGCGCGCCAGTTGGCGTATGAGCGGCCCGAAAATTGCCCAGATTGACGCGCCAAGCGGGGTCAGCGGGTAAGCCACGGATTGATCGAGAGGGCGAGGGCGTTAAAGGAGCCGTGGAGGATGATGGAGAGGATGAGCCAGCGTGCCGCGGCGTCGATGCTCGGGCGACGGCGGGCGTCGATCGCCCGCTTCCACTCGTTGGCGAGTCCGGTGGCGGCGAGGGTTGAGCACGCCACGTGCAGGGCGACGCAGGCCGTCCAGCGCCACGCGACGAGCGCGGGCGAGGGCGCGGGCACATAGACATGGAGATAGAGGAGGTTCTCGATGACGGCGAACACAAGTCCCGCGGCGGCGCCGCAGACGATGACCTGGAAGCGGGACAGGAAGAGATAAGGACGGCGCTCGACGATGCACGTGGGCATGGCGAGCTTCACCGCTTCTTCAACAACGGGGCCGATCACGAGGAGGAGTGAGAGGCCGACGAGCGACTGATCCGCGCCCCAGAAGGAGGCGACGATCGCGAGCGGCCCGGCGAAGAGGGCGATCAGGCCCGTCATCGCCCATGACTTTCCGACGTCGCGCTCGAGGAGACGGGCCTCGAGCCAGCGGGCATAGGTCGTCGCGTCGCGCGGCGGCGGTCCCGCGAGGGCGGGCGCCGTCGTGACTTCTTCCCAGACGCTCGCGTCGGGGTCGGTGTCGTGCGGGCGGAAAGCTGGGGAGCCGCACTCGGGGCATGCAAGGTCGAGCGCGAGACCGGCGCGGCTGTACCCGCAGCGCCAGCAGACCATGTCGACGCTCGGGGCCGTGGGCGACAGGCCCGTGCCGGAGAGCGCGGGCTCGCGGGGCGTGTCGTCGGGCTGGAGAGGCCGGCGGGCCGACTGGTGCGCCGGTTCGTTGCGGATGTCGCTGGGATTGGGGCGCTGGCGGTTCACGATCCGGTTCCGCGCGGCGCGGCGTGGGGCGCGGGGGTGTCGGTTGCCGGAGCGCGTCGGTAGGCGGTGCCGCTGGCGAGCACGGTGGCCATGGTGAGGACTTTCTCGGCCGAGACGCCGCTGCCACCGATATCGGCGGTGTCGAGTCGGACGTTGCAGACGGCGTCGAAGCCCTGGCGTCGGGCGCTCTCGACCATTCGGAGGATGGCCTCCCGTCGGGCGCGGGTCATGAGGGTCTGGAGGGTGGTGAGTTCGCCGCCGATGACTTTCTTGAGTGTCGAGACGAAGGTCTTGAAGTAGTCGCTGGAGATGACGGACTCGCCGGTGACGAGCACGGCGCCCGGTGCGACGGCGCCTGGGCAGGTGCGAAGGTCGGAGATGAGGAAGCCCGTGAGCAGCGCGGCCTCGCGGGTGTCGAGACTCTTCAGGTGCTTCTTCTCGGCGATCTTGCCGGCGAACAGCCCGAAGAGGAGGAGCGTCGCGCCGATGGCGACCTGGATGATGAACTCCATGGTGCGCTCTCCTGATCAGACGGCGTGCTGGGGCTCGACGATCGCGGCGGTGCCGTAGGCGTACATCTCTGCGGCGCCGCTCGTCACGCTGCTGGTGCTGAAGCGGACGTTGAGCACGGCGTTGGCGCCGAGCTGCTGGGCCTGTGCCATCATGCGGCTGGTGGCCTCGCGCCGCGCCTCGGTGAGGAGTTCGGTGTACCCCTTGAGCTCGCCGCCGACGATGTTCTTCAGCCCTGCGGCGATGTCGCGTCCGAAGTGCTTGGATCGCACGGTGTTCCCCTGGACCAGGCCCTTGATCTCGCGCACGACCATGCCGGGCACGTACTCGGTGTTGACGACGATCATCCGTTGGCTCCTCCGCTCGCGTCGCATGTGCGGGTGGCCGGCGCGTTCCGGCGCGCCGATGCCCCGCGGGTCCGGACAACCTAACTTCTGCCGATTCTGTTGGCAACAGGCGGGGTTGACGCCCTGTGCTTCGGTACACTTGATTCATGGTTTCTCCATCGATTCTTGCTCTGGCTTGCGTGATCTCGTGCTCGACCCTGCAGCCGCCGGCGGCAAACCCGGTGGTGGACCCTCCCCGTCCGGCGCCGCCGGCCGATCCGGCGGGTCAGCCCCCGTCGGCGCCGGGCACGCAGCCGGGGGTTCAGCCGGGGCAGGGTCCCGAGCAGCCCCGGGAGGGCGTGCCGGAGTTCGGGCTTCCGGAGGGGCCGAAGGAGGATGGGCCGGCGGAGCCGGACCCTTCAAAGAACCTTCTGAAGAACGGCTCGTTCGAGGAGGGCGCGGAGCCGTGGTTCAGCATGCACGATCGGAACCCGCTCTCCTGGGGCCCGTTCACGGTGACGGACACGGTGGCGCGGAGCGGGAAGCAGGCCGTGATGCTGTCGCTGGACAGCACGACGCGGAAGGGGCGGACGTGCATCCTGGGTGCGGTGCAGGAGTTTGCGTGCGAGCGTCCGCCGGCACGGATCAGCGGGTGGTACCGGGTGGACGAGTGGCAGCGCGGGGCGCCGAAGCAGTACCTGCAGGTGGTGGTGATCCTGTGGAACGTTCGTCAGCCGATCCCGAATGTTCGTGGGGCGAACAACGTGCAGATCGCGTACACGCTCGCGGGTGTTGAGCGGGCGCCGCTGTCGATCTCGAATCGTAAGTTTGTGGTTGCGGGCCCTCCGGAGCCGGTGGTGGGCGAGTGGGTGCGGTTTGAGGTGACGCCGCGCCAGGACTTCATGGACCACTGGAAGGTGGACTTCACGCAGTTCGAGTACTGCCGCGTGCTTTTCGAGGTTCGCTA
>JAPKGU010000149.1 GCA_026647565.1 Phycisphaerales bacterium
GCGGTGAAGTCAAAGATTTTGATTTCGTTCCTATGTTTAATTACAACCTTAATATGAAGCTGATCTACTTGTTTCCATTAGGAAAGCCGGATGAAACTCTACGTACCATATTTGAGTTCGGAGACCGACGACCCACATCCAGAAGATGGCGCCGGGACCTCCCAGGGCGACGGCGACGGCCACGCCGGCGATGTTGCCGAGTCCGACGGTTCCGGACAGGGCGGTCGAGAGTGCCTGGAAGTGGTTGATGGCGCCGGCGTCCTTCTTATCGTCGTACTTGCCTCGAACGACGGAGACGCCGTGCGTCAGGGCACGGTACTGGCTGAAGCCCGACCAGAGCGTGAACAGGACGCCGACGCCGAGGACGGCATACAGAACGTAATCGTGCCAGAGGACGGCATTGATCGAGTTGATGAAGTTGACGATGTCGTTGAACATTGCGATGGGATCTCCGGGAGGGAACGGATCGCCAAGGGGCACGACCGCCGACAAGGCCGCAGATTAACAACCGGGCCGCGCCGCTGCACACGGAGTGGGCCAGGGCACGGGACGACGTGGTATCGGAGGCATGGTGAATCAGGGGATGACCGGGAGCACCACGCGTGAGGGCCTTGAAGCGTCGTGATAGATCGTCTGGCGCGCGGGGCGGCCATCGGTCGTGTGTCCTAACTGTCCACCAGTATTGGGGTTACGATCCCACTGTGGGAAGCTGGCAGACATGATCTCGACCCGGATGGCGTGCCCCGGCATGAAGGTCTGGCAGGTTGTCCACACGTCGATCTCGTACTCATAGACCTTGCCGGGTTCGATCGGGGTGGGGTTCTCCATGCCGTCGCGGAATCGCGCGCGCACGACGCCGTCGCAGAGCCGCTGGGAGAAGCCGCTGGGGTGGACGTTGAGGACCCTGACCATGAAGTCTGTATCGGTCGCATCACTCGAAGCCCAGAGCGTCGCCCTGATGGGGCCGCAGACCTGCAGGGGCTCGGTCAGCACTGGCGTGGTGAACACGAGCACGTCCTCGCGTTCCTCGATCTTTGAGTAGTCGTCGGGGCCGCCGACCTGGCTGAACATCGGATCGGTGATGAACGGCGTGGCGTCTGCGGGGTCGTACACATACTCGTCGGCCGGCTCGTCGGCTTTGGGTGCTTCGGTGCTCAGCACGCCGTCCCCCATCCTGGTGTTCGCGCTCCCGCCGCTCCGCAGGTAATAGTCCGTGAACACCGTCCCCGGGATCGGCCACGCGCCCGCATCGCGCCACTGGTTGTCGCCCATGGTGAAGTAGCGCACGGGCGGCTCGTGCTCGACGCCGTTCGGGATTCCCTTGAGCCATCGGTCGAACCATCGCAGCACGTACCCATCCATATCGATCTTGGCCGTCGGGCCGAACTCGATCTCGCCGATCTTGGTCCCGCTGTTCGTGGCGTGCGGCCACGGCCCCATGAGCAGCGCGTGGTGCACGCCATCCGCGCCCGGATTCCCATCCGCGCTCACCCCCGCGAAGTTCCGGATCGTGCTGATCTGCTCGTCGTCGTACCAGCCCGAGATGTTCAGCGTCGGGATGTCGACGGTGTCCAGCTTGTTCTGGTATCGCGCCGGCTCCCAGTACGGGCTGAGGCGGCTGTTGGCGATGATCTCGTCCCACATGGGCATCGGGCGTCCGGCGCGGTCGTCGAGTTCGACCAGAGGCAGGTGCTCGAACACCCTCGCCCACTCGACGGCGTGCGACTGCTGGTTCAGCCGGCCCGACGTGTAGAAGTACCAGCTCACGCAGATGGGCGAGGGCAATCCCGTCGGCCCATTGATCAGCCCGTCGACGAACGGATCGGGACACGCGACGGTCGGGACGATCGCCGCGAGATGCCGGGGCTTGCGCACCGCAGCTGTCCACTGGACGTAGCCGCCGTAGGACCCGCCGATCATGCCGACCTTGCCGCTGGACCATTGCTGCGTGCCGCACCATTCGATGGTGTCGTACCCGTCGTCTCCTTCCTGGAACCAAGGGCGGAACTGACCCTCAGAGTCGCCTCGCCCTCGGACGTCCTGGACGACAACGACGTAGCCGCGCTCGACGTACGACCGGTATCGATCGATCGAAGCCTTACCCGCTCCCGCCTTGTTGTATGGAGTGCGGCTGAGAATGACCGGGTAGGTCCCGTCGTCGGCGGGCCTGTAGATGTCCGCCGCGAGGCGCACCCCGTCTCGCATCGGGATCCACACGCCGTACTCCACCACAACGCGGGGCTTCTCCGCGTGTTCCACGGTCCGCATCGCCGGCCACGCCACTTCCGAGACGAGGGGCACGCTTGATTTCTTGTGGGTTCCGCCGGACCTTTCGATCGAGCAGCCCGGAAGCCCGCCCAAAGCGAGAAATGTCGCCGCGGCAACGCCCGCGACGATCCGCACCGCGCGTCTCAAGGATCGACCGACCTCCGCCATCTGCGACCTCCAGTCCAGTTTCGGGCTACAAGAGCCGAGTGTACCGCCTGCACGGGTGGCGGTTCCTGCGCGATTCGGGTTCCGGCTCCCGTGAAATTCCGGCTTGGCGCGACGGAATACGTCCGGCTTGGCATCGTTTTGCTGAGTGGGTCGGCCCGGACGCATTGCGGAGTCCGAATCGGCGACGCGTCAGAACCCCTCGGCGTCACGGCTCACATCGCTCTCCGCCACGGACTTCCCAATGGCAGCCATCCTCGAAGCCATCCGCGTTCTTCTCGTTGCACTCATCGGCGCGATCGTGCAGGCCTCGGCCGGTTCGAGCGGAACCGTGCATACGCCCGGCGATCTGCCGGACCTGTCTTACTCGATCGCCTACGAGGACGGTGAGCTTCCGGCCCTGTCGGTCGGGTTGTCGTTCAAGGGTGACGAGGACGGTTCGACGACGATCTCGCTGCCGGAGCAATGGGGCGGGATCGCGGATCATGCCGCGGACGTCGCGTCCATCACGGCCATCGCGGACTCACCGGAAGCGACGCCGATCCGCATCGTGGCCGACGGTCCTCGTGCCTGGCGCGTGGAGCACGCGCCGGGTCAGCGGGTCCGGTGCTCGTACTTCATCCGGCCCGTCGGACGCGACAAGCCGGTCCTGGGGAACGACTATCGCTCGACGGTCTCCCCGGACCTTGTCCAGATCATCGGCCACCTCGCCCTTGCCTATCCCGAGCACCTTCGCTCGCCGGACCCGCGAACGATTCTCGTGGATCTCTCCGGTCTTGATCGCCCGGACTGGGCTGTCGCGTCGTCCTTCGGGCCCGGCCCCGGACCGCGCACGGTCCGCATGCCCGGCGACAAGTTTCTGCACTCCACCATCGTCGCGGGGCGTGGGCGGCTGATCGAGCGCACCGTTGGGGCAAACCGCGTCGGCGTGTACGTCCATCACGACGGCTTCGATTTCGATCACGACCGCTTTGCCGACCTCTGCCAGCGGATCATCGCGACTGAGCGCGACTTCTTCGCGGACCACACCGACCCTTGGTTCCTCGTCACCATGGTCCCACGCGGGAGCATCGCGAGCGGGGGCTACTCGCTCGGCGGCACGGGGCTCACCAATGCCTTTGCCCTTTTCTGTTCCGCCGGCATCTCGCTCGACCCCGGCTCGCACCACCTCGCCCCGATCGAGCGGCTCCTCGCGCACGAGTACATGCACACATGGATCGGCGGCAAGATCTCCCCGTCGTCCGAGCAGGCCTCCGTCGTGGATGAGCCCCTCCACTACTGGTTCACCGAGGGCTTCACCGACTTCTTTGCGCGGCGCGTCCTTCACAGCGCGGGGCTCTGGTCGGACGAGCAGTACGCCCGCGACCTCTCGGACTCGCTCGGGAGGTACGAGCAGAGCCCGGAGATCGCCGCTCCGAACGCTCGCATCGCCGAGGCGTTCTGGACCGATCCGAACGTGCGGGAGCTCCCCTACCGCCGGGGCGATCTTCTGGCCCTGGCGCTCGACGAGGAGATCCGTGCTCGTTCCGGGGGCGAGCGCTCTCTCGACACCTTCCTCCGCGACCTGCTTGTCCGCGCTGTGGAGAACGGGGAGCACCCCGGCAACGAGGCGCTGTTTGCGCGCGTCGAGGCGTTCACGGACCCCGGCTTTGCCGACCGGATGCGGGAGTTCGTCGAGTCCGGCGGCCCCGCGCCCGTCCCGGACCGCACCACTGTGCCCGCTCTTGAGCTGACGACCCGGACGATGCGGTCCACGGACCCCGGATTCGATGTGGAGGCCACGCGAGAGTCCAAGATCGTGACCGGGGTGATCCCCGGCTCCGGAGCCGCGAGGGCGGGGCTTACCGATGGCATGGCGATGGTCTCGTTCCGCATGGACGGTGGATCGGGCGGCCCTTCGCAGGCCGTCGCCGTCGTCCGCGACAGCGGCGGCGAGGAACGCACGATCACCTACGACGCGGTCTCGCCGCCCCGTGTCACCCGCGCCTTCGCGCCGATCCGCTGACCCGACGCCGGCGCATACGCTTCCTGCATGGCGGCACGCGCGGTCATCGAGACACCCATCGGCTCCCTCGGCATCGAGACCATCGAGAGCGGCCTCGCGGCGGTCCATTTCGACGCCGAACCGACGTTCGCCGACGGTCTCCAGACTCGTGATCGCGAGTCGGTTGCGATGCTCGATCACGCCCGGGGCGAGTTGGAGGCGTACTTCGCCGGCGATCTGACGGCGTTCACCGTCCCGGTCGCGCTGCGCACGACGATTTTCCAGCGGCGGATCTACGAGTTTCTCCTGACGATTCCGTACGGCGCGACCACGACCTACGGCGCCATCGCCAGGGCGATCCACGATCCGAACGCCACGCGGGCCGTGGGGCACGCCAACGGGCGGAACCCGATTCCGATCGTCGTGCCGTGCCATCGCGTGATCGGCGCCGACGGCACTCTCACCGGGTTCGGGGGCGGGCTGGAGCGCAAGCGCTGGCTGCTCGACCACGAGCGTGCGGTCCTGGCCCGCGCGGGCGTGACGCTGACGCCCCGGGTCACGAGCGCTGTTTCCCGCTCGCTCTTTGACGCTCGAACGACATAATCTCCCGGCCGTTCCCAACGACACGGTACACCCTGCGGCGTCCCACGACATGCCCCCGGACTCCATCCCCGCCGAGTTCGCGTCCCTGTACGAGACGGAGCGCGCCCGCGTGCTGCGCAAGCGCTCGCTGATGTACTGCGGGATCGTCGTGGCGTTCCTCATGCTCAAGGTGCCCCGCAGCATCATGGATGTCCTCGCCAAGACGGGGGAGGCGGCGCGCGGCGCGGCGGTCGAGCTGGGGTCGGACGCGGCGATCATGCTGCTGCACGTGGGCGCGTTCGGTTTCCTGCTGGGCGTGAGGCGTTCGCGCGAGACGATCGTTCGCGCGATGTCGTGGGTGATCGCGATCGCGTGCACGATCGCGATCCTTGCGACGCCGCTGACGGACAACACGTCGCTGATCAAGGACGCGCTGCCGATCTCGGAGCCGCGGGCCGCGTTCCTGCAGGGGCTTGCGACGCTGATCGCGGTGTTCACGATCCACTTCGTGGCGACGTGGCTTGTGACGCTCTCGCCCCGCGAAGGGCTGGAGCTGATCCTGCCGATCCTGGCGGTGTTCGCGGGCGTGACGCTCTTCATCACGAAGACCGACCCGATGCTGAAGCTGACGCTGATCGGGCTGGCGCCGCTGGCGGGTCTGCCGGGTTTCCTCTGGTCGTGGTGGCTGCATCGCTCGTTCAACGAGCGGTTCATGGCCCGGGAGGCGTCGCGCCGCTACGCCGACGTCAAGCAGGAACTCACGGACGCGCGCCGGATGCACGAGGCCCTTTTCCCGCCGCCCGTCGCCAGCGGGCCGGTCCGTGTGGACTATCTCTACGAGCCGGCGCGCGAGATCGGGGGTGACTTCCTCTTCATCCATCCGTCCGGCGCCGACGCATCGGAGGGCCGCCCTCTGTCGGTCGTCCTGATCGACGTCACGGGGCACGGGGTCACGGCGGCCCTTGCCGTCAACCGGCTCTTCGCGGAGCTCGAACGCATCTTCGCCCTCACGCCTGACGCCACCCCCGGACAGATCCTCTCGACGCTCAACATGTTCACGGGCGCTCTGCTTGCCCGCCAGGGCGTCTACGCCACCGCGCTCTGTCTCCGCGTCGAGCCGGGCGCCACGGGCGACGCCACACTCCGATGGGCGAGCGCCGGGCACCCGGCGGGGATCCTCCTCCGCGCCGGCGCCCCCACCGAGCGTCTCGACGCGACCGCCCCGATCCTCGGCATGCTCGACCCGCCGGACTTCGACGGCTCCGAGCGGACCACGCCCCTCTCGCGCGACGCGACGCTGCTCGCCTATTCCGATGGGGCGATCGAGCTCGAACGCGCGGACGGAACGCTCCTGGGGGTCGATGGGCTGGCGGCGATCGCCGAACGCGCCCGCGCGAGCCAGGACCTCTGCCGCGCGGTCATGGACGAGATCGAGCCGCTGCGCGCCGAGTCTGGCAAGCGGGACGACACGCTGCTTGTCCGCGTGCGGCTGGGTTGAGGGGGGCCGTGTCAGTCGGGCGAGGGCGCCGGCGCGAGGGCCGGATGGACCTTCACTGCGTGGCTCGAGCCGGCGATGACGAACACCCGCTCACCCTGAGCCGCCAGCTCCTCGACGATCGACACGAGGTGGCGGTCGCGGGCCAGGTTCAGGTCCATGGCGCCGAGGAAGCCAGGCAGGCCGAACTGATCCGAGACGTCGCGCCAATCCGGCCCGGCGGGGAACGCGCGGGCCCATGCCGCGTCGATGTCCGCCACCGATCCGAGCACGCCTTCGATGCCCGGCCAGCGATTGCGCTCGGCGAGCGTGTCGCGGACGAAGGACTCGGGACTCTCGGGTCGGCCGTGCCTCAGATTGGAGAAGTAAGGCCCGAGGTGCATGCGGAGAGCGACCTGCTCCTTCGAGAAGCCCTGTCCGAGGACGCTCTGGATCAGCGTCTTCGTCGGCGGCTCCCATGTGTACGTCCGAATCCCGTCCCGGCGCGCCAGCCCGTGCACCAGCCCCGGCTCCCCGAAGGTCCGCACGGGATCCATCAGTTGCGGGAACATGGTGCCCAGGCGGCTCTCCACCAGCGCCACCGTCGGGCGGAACTCGTCCCACGCGCGGACGATCTCGGCGCACTGCGCGTGGGCCGGGTCCTTCACGTGCTCGGCGCCAAAGACCAGCGCCTCGCCCCTCCCGATGGGCGCGCGGAAGACGTACGGACGCGCGTGCGTGTCCATGAGCAAGCCGTACCCATCGGCGCTCAGAATCCGGTCGCAGCGCGCGGAGGGAGCCGTCGCGGCCAGCTCCGGCAGTCGCCTCCAAGCCGTCGCACCGAAGTATCCGACGCCCAGCACGAACACGGCGCCGATCGATCCCAATGTCCACGCGAGAACGACAGCCAACCGACGACGAGCGATGCAGGTCATGAGGGCCTCCCGGGTCGGTGCGTTGTTGGGAGCCAGTCTCGCAGCGTTGCAGGTGCGTCGCGGGTGGAACGCCGCGAATCGGAGGGGGCGGGTGGCGCGGCGTGATCCCAGTCCCAGGGGCTCACGCCCTGGGCTGGATTCTGTCGGCCCTGCCGGCCTCAAAGGCGACGAACGACCTGCGTCCCGTTCGGGACGCTCGGACGTGAGGCAGCGGGCGAGAGGCGGAAGAGCGCCGAGGTTGGCCGGTTGATCATCTTGGGGGGCCAGGCGAGGTGGTAGGGGGAAGGGCAAGGGAGGGAGGGGCCGCCCGCCCGCGAGAGGGATCGCGATGAGGGGCGAGTGAAACGGCGAGATAGACGCTCTTTCGACGGAAGTCGGTACGCTGAAGGAGGGAGCGTCACGATGGCCACGCATCGATACTGGATGTTGAGCAACTTCGGCGAAGCTCATGAGCCGCGGACGGAGGGTTATCGATGCCTGCTGGAGAGAATCGGTGTTGATCCACCGCACTGCATCCCGTTCGACCAAGCCATCGCCCTTTGGGAGGGCCGGTCCATCCCTGACTGGGACGCCTCGCTCGTTGTTCGATGCGAAGAACCGGGCCCACTCGAGGACTTTCCATGGTGCAATGAGCACATCGCGTCCGACCGACTGAGGTTACTGCTGGAGCGCCTCGCGCCGGGATGCGCTCAGTTCCTCGCCATAACGCTCCTTCAGCACAACGGAACTCCCTCGCCTCAGCCGTACTGGATCGTGAACTGGCTTCACACCGTGGACTTCTACGACCGCGAGTTCACCGACATGTCGCGAAGCCCCGAGCACACGTCGTTCTTTGAGGTGGTGGTAGATGCGTCGCGCATCCCGCCTGACAAACCGATCTGTCGTATGCACGAGTGCCAGACCTACGTTGCCATTCGTGATGACATCAAGTCTGCGATTGAGCGAGCGGGCATGACCGGCTGCCAGTTTTATACGGCGACCATGCTCGACGATGTGCTTCGCAAGCGGCGGGGCAAGCGGAAGCAGGAGTAAGACTCGGGCGCGTTCGCCCGCTCCATTCAGGAAGTCGCTGCGCGACGGGTTATCCACGGGCTGGTTTGTCCCTTCGGGACTGCGCTGCGCCTCCCCCCACGCTTGGCTACAGCCCTGCGCCCCGCTCGCGACGCCCGGAAGTGAGGCAGCGGGCGAGAGGCGGAAGAGCACCGAGCTTGGCCCCGAAGCGGGCCTGGCGAGGTGGCACGGGGAGAACGTCAAGGAAGGTCGGTGCCACCTGCCGAAGACGCGGTGGCACGGCACAAGGTGGAAGTCGGTGCCACCCGCCTGTCATTCTTCCCCAAATCACCACCCATCCGGTGATCCGGCGTTCGATAGCGGGACCTCGAACCAAAACTTGTTCTGTCCGATCCCAGTGGGGACGGAGGCTGAGTAGCGTATCTCGATTCCATGCGCTTGTGCAATCTGCTGGGCGATGTAGAGCCCAAGTCCCGATCCGTGGGCCGTCGTATTATTCGATCGCACGCCCATTCGGAACACAAGTGCTCGATGTGGCTCGGGAATGACATGACCATCGGACTCAATCTCAAATACTATTGTTGATGATAATGTATCATTACATCGAATGATGATATCCGATCCAGATATCGAGTGCTTTATGGCATTGTCAATGAGTACCAGTGGAATAATCGAGAATGACTCATGCGTCATTGCCTTCCCAAAACTACGGCCACTCAGTTTAATATCCATGCCTCGCTTTAGAGCGCGGGCTCGAAATATGCGCTGGAATGAGTACGCCATGCCGTGAATTGAGCGAGGTGATTTTCCGCCAAATGTGATCGAATCCGGATTTGCTAGTATGTCAGTGTATCTTAGTAACAGAAGGATGATCTTGCATGCATGATGAATT
>JAPKGU010000015.1 GCA_026647565.1 Phycisphaerales bacterium
CAGCCCGACGGGACCATAACATCCGTTCGTGTCCACTCCCGCACCCACCGGACCCGTGCAGAAGTTCGATGATGCCCCCGGCGTCATCGGGGTCGCACGCCACGAGCTGCCGCCGCTGCCGGACTCGATTCTGACCGATCCCGAGAGCGGACGCCTCGATCCGAGAGCGTGGTTCCGCGATCCGACGCTCCCTTTCGAGCTGGAGATCGGCTGCGGCAAGGGCACCTTCATCCTCGAAGAGTCCCGCGCCCGCGCGGATACCAACTTCCTCGGCATCGAGTGGGAGAACGAGTACTACGCCTACTCGGCGGACCGCCTCCGTCGGGTGAACGCCACGAACGCCCGCATGCTCCGCGCCGACGCCACCGAGTTCCTGCGCTGGCGGATGCCTCCGGCGATCGTGCGGGTGATCCACCTTTATTTCAGCGACCCCTGGCCCAAGTCCAAGCACCACAAGAACCGGGTGGTGCAGGACCGATTCCTGGCGGACGCATGGCGGGCGCTGGTCCCGGGAGGGGAGCTCCGCATCGTCACCGACCACTCCGACTACTGGGCGTGGATGGAGGAGCGGTTCGCCCGGTGGACCGCCGCCACGCGAGCGCCCGAGGTTCCCGCCGACATCCGAGTCCCCGCGTTCGAGCGTCTGGAGTACACGAAGACAACCGCCGCGGGAGAGGGCGAACTCGTCGGCACCAACTTCGAGCGCAAGTACCGGCGCGAGGGCCGCCCCTTCCATTCCTGCACGCTGCGAAAGGCACTGACTCACCACAGAGTCACAGAGAGCTCGGAGATGAAGCACAGAGGCCAAAGCACATAGTGGAAAGGCGCACACCAGCCATGCCCGTGCACCACACGATACTTCGTTCTTGAGTCTTGCTTTGCGCCTTTCGTTGTTGTCTCTTTCCGTGTCCTCCGTGCCCCTGTGGTGAGTCCTTCTTCTTCTCGACTTTCACGATGCAACCGCACGTCACACACTCACCCGCCCGCGCCGTCGTCCTCCTCTCCGGTGGCCTCGACAGCGCGGTCACGCTCGCCGTCGCGCAAGCCCAGGGCTTCACCTGTCACGCCATCTCCTTCGATTACGGCCAGCGCCACCGCGTGGAACTCGACGCCGCACGCAGGATCGCCGCCCACCTCCGCGCCGCCGACCACCGCATCATCCCGCTCGATCTCCGACTCATCGGCGGCTCGGCCCTCACCGCCGACATCGACGTTCCCAAGGGCGGCGCCTCTTTTCGCGGCGCCGATCTCCAGAGCGGTGATTCTTCCTCCATCCCCATCACCTACGTCCCCGCCCGCAACCTCGTCTTCCTCTCCATCGCACTCGGCCTGGCCGAAGTCGTCGGCGCCCGCGACATCTTCATCGGGGCCAACGCCGTGGATTACTCGGGTTACCCCGACTGCCGCCCCGCGTTCATTGAGTCCTTCGAACGCACCGCCAACCTCGCGACCCGAGACGGCGTCGAGGGTCGGCCGTTCCGTGTCCGCGCCCCCCTCATCGATCTCACCAAGGCCGACATCATCCGGCGCGGCCACGAACTCGGCGTCGATCTCTCGCTGACCACGTCGTGCTACGACCCGGATCCGCGCGGGCTCTCGTGCGGCACATGCGACTCGTGCGTGATCCGCAAGCGAGGGTTCGCCGACGCGAAGATCGCCGATCCGACCCGGTACGCGGGGGGCACATGACGACGCTTCCGGCTCAGTCCATGGGCGACTCGTCCCGCGTCCGCATCGCTGAGACCTTCGTTTCCGTGCAGGGCGAGGGCAAACTCACCGGCGTCCCCAGTTGGTTCTGCCGCGTGAGCGGCTGCAACCTGCGCTGCACCTGGTGCGACACGCCCTACGCGAGCTGGAACCCCGAAGGGCCGACGCGAGCGGTGGCCGATCTCGTCACGGAGGCGATGGGCCATCACGCGCGAGGAATCCGCCACGCGGTGCTGACGGGCGGCGAGCCGATGCTCTTCGACGCGATGGCCGCGCTCGGGCGCGAACTCGCCTCACGCGGCATGCACGTCACCTTCGAGACCGCCGCGACGATCTTCCGCCCGATGGCGGAGACCGGCTGCGCGCTCATGAGCATGAGCCCGAAACTCTCAAACTCCACGCCGCGCGGCCCCGGCGGCTCGCCCGACCCGCGCGATCCCACGGGCGCATGGGCAACCCGCCACGAAGAGCGCCGCCTCAACATCCCCATCATCCAGCAACTGATCGACGCCTATCCCGATCGCCAACTCAAGTTCGTTGTCGCCCAGAACTCAGAGCACACCGACCTCGCCGAGATCGACGCCCTCCTCGCGCAACTCACCAACCTCGCGCCCAGCGACATCATGCTCATGCCCGAGGGTGTCAAGCCCCCGACGCCCGATCACAAGGCCTGGGTGCTCAACACATGCCTCTCACGTGGCTGGCGCTACTGCGCCCGACTGCACGTCGACCTGTTCGGGAACAAAAGAGGCACCTGAGCGTCGCCGCCGTGTCACGACTTCACCAGCAGGGTCTCGTTCACGAACTCGCTGCGGTCGACGCGCTCCGAGACGCAGTCCGGGAGCATCAGCGTCAGGCGTGCCGGGTCCTTCAGCTCGATCTCGCCGCAGAGCTCGTGCTTGCTCTGGCGATACGCCAGCGCCCAATCAACCTGGAACGTGCCGACGGGCATCCCGCGCCTGGTGCGGAGCACGTCGCCCCGGTGCCGCACCCAGCGGACCATCGCCGCGATCTCGACGGAGACGGGCGTGCCCTGGGCCGCGTGCGAGATCGCGATGGGCTGGTGGATCACGCCGAAGGCACCCGGCTGTGCGCGAAAGGCGAAGTGGACGTCCCTCGCCCCTTTGTGACTGAAGAAGACCCCGGCGGGCGGACGGATGTGGATGACCGCCTCGCACTCACCCTCGAACCGATTCTGGTAGTACAGGGACAACTCGGCCTGCTGCTCCGGCTCGTTCATCGATCCGAGGCGGCTCCCGGTCCCGGAAAGGCCCGATGATGCGAGCCCGGAAGACGATGGCGTCGCGCCCGCGGGACGCCTGCTCGACACGCGCAGCACGGGCATGAAGCAAAGCCCGTCCTGCTCGTAGTACTTGCCGCTCCCGATCTCGGCAAGCTTGTCGGGCATCTTCTCCTCGAGCAGATGGACATAGGCGAGCACGGCCGCGAGCAGGAGCGAGACCGAGAGCGAGCCGTAGCGATGCAGGTCCGTCGAGGGGGGGATGTGCGTCAACGAGGGGAAGACCGCGACGCACAGCCACGCGAAGGCGCACCAGATCAGCGCGAACGCGAACAGAAGCGTGAGAACGGTGTTGCGACGCTCGTGCATGCCTGCCTCCGGGTCCTTGCCGGGAGCGTCGGCGAGCGAGGGCCGGAGGGCGCGACAGAGGAAGCCACACCGGCATCGTGCCGACCCACCCGTCGTTCGGGGCGTTCGGGCCTGATCCACGTGCGTCCCGCCGGGTGGAGCGACGGTGCTCGCAAAGGCCACGCGGCGGGGCGATTCCATCCGTTTCGGGGCGTGTCCGCCCCTTATCGAACAGCATACCAAACCAATCAACCTCGCGATACTGGTTCGGGTTGCATCCCGGGAACGACAACGCCCCCGGACCGTGCCGGGGGCGCTGGGATCGATCTGTCGCTCCGGAGCCGTTCAGGCCACTCCGCCGGACCTCTTGGCCGGGCCTCTCGGTCAGGCCTCGAGGGCGCGCAGGCCAAGCCCGTTCTCGGCCAGGCGTTCCTTCACCTCGGTGAGCGAGGTCGCGCCGAAGTTCTTGACGCCCATCAGCTCCGCCTCGGTGTGGCTCGCCAGGTCTCCGAGCGTGTGGATGTTGAGAAGCTGCAGGGCCTTCCTTGCACGAACCGAGAGCTGCAGGTCCGAGACCGGCTTGTTCAGCACCGCCTCGCGCCCGGAGCCCTTCAGCTGCTCCATAATCTGGCGCCGGGCCGCGCGATGCGCGTCCTCGAGGCCCTGCCCGAGGCGAAGGCCCTTGACCTGCAGCATCTTGCGGATCTCAACCAGCGAGGACTCGCCGAAGTTCTTGTACGCCAGCAGCTCGGCCTCGGTGATGCGGAGCAGGTCGCCCAGCGTGCGGATGTTCATCTTCTTCAGGCACGTACGCGCACGCACCGAAAGCTCAAAGTCCGTGACGGGCGTGTCGTACAGGGCGCGACGCTTCATCACGTCGCGCGTGTCGTCCTCTTCGACCACCATCTCACGCGCCGCCTGAACGTCCTTCATGTAGAGACGGGCGCGCGGGTGGTTCGGGTTCGTCTCGAGCACCTGGCGCAGGCAACGCTCCGCCCGCACGTAGTCGCCCTGGTCCTCGTACATGATCGCCAGGTTGATCAGGGCGTTGATCGCCGCCGGCGGCTTCTCGCACACGCGCTCGTACAGGGCGATCGCCTCCTCTTCTTCGCCGATCCGATCGAGCAGGTACGCAAGCTGAAACATCGCGTCGACGTTCGTCGAATCCGCCTGGAGCGCCCGGCGATACTCGGCGATCGCGCCGGACTTGTCGCCCGCATCGGCGATCTGTGCCGCCGCCCGCAAGTGCTTGGTGGCCTGCTCGGCGTTCTTCGTTCCACCGGCGCCGATCACCATGTCCATCGCGCTGTTGCTCATGCTGATAACGCTCCAGGCACCGCCCCTTGCGGAGCGAGCTCTATGTTGGCTCTCATTCGTCGCCCACCATCCCGGGCGCGAACACAACTCTATGGAGCACCCGGGCGATCCTCCACCGGAACCACCCTCGGAACCTTACAAAGCACGATCAAATCGCCGCCGATCCTCCCGCCCGCGAGGCCGGCGCCGCTCAGTGGGTGTCCGGTGCCGCGCCCGCGGCATGCTGCAGCAGGTCGATCCGCTTCCATCGCCCCATGACGAACCGCACGCACATCGACGACCCCAGCAGGACGATGTACGCCGAGGCCGCGATCCACGGTCCCAGCGAGCCCAGCTCAGGGAACAGCCAGATCATCGCCCGCCCGCCGAGCACGATGCACGTCCACGCCAGCACGAGCGTGATGACGCCCGGCCACACCGTGTCGCCGGCGCCGCGGAGCGCGCCGATGATCGTGATGCCCAGGGCGTCGAACAACTGGAAGATCGCCGCCGCGATCATCACCTCCGAGCCGATGCGGACCAGCTCCGCCCGATGCTCCGCCGTGGCGGAGGGATCGACAAAGAGCGCGATCGCCTCGTGCCTGAAGAGCACGAACCCGAGCGCGCAGATCCCCATGTAGGCCATCGTGAGCGACACCCCGAGCCATGCGCGCCGCACGGCCAGGTCCGGGCGCTTCATTCCCATGCACTTGCCGACCTGCGCCGTGACCGCGATCGACAGCCCGACGGCGGGCATGAACGCCAGGTGCATGTACCGGAGCGAGATCCACCCCGCCGTGTTGTGCACCTCGCCGAAGTGACCGATCAGAACGGCCATCAGGTACGCCCAGCAGATGATCTCGTTGCCGAGCATCAAGGCGCCGGGCCAGCCCAGTCTGAACAGGTCGCGCATGTGTCCGGGCGACGGCCTCCACGAGCGACGGGTGCTGTACAGACCGTTGAACTTCCTGCCCAGGAAGCGAGCCATCGGGATCGCAAACTCCGCGACCGTGCCGATGACCGTTGCGATCGCGGCCCCCGCGACACCCATGGCCGGAATCCCCAGCGATCGGCACGTCGACGACGTGAACTCAAACCACGGAGTGAGCACCGTGCCGACCACGCCCTCCAGACGAGGCGCGTCGGGTCCGTAGATCAGAAAGCAGTTGGCGATCAGGTTCACCGCGTTCCCGGCAAGCACGGCCCCGAGCACCGTCACGGGCCTGTGCATGCCGTAGAAGTACTGGGCGATGCAGCGGGCCGCGACCGTGAAGAACGAACCTGCCAGCAGGATCCTGGCGTAATCGCTCTCCATCGCGAGCAGCTCCGGCCCGTGGTCGGTGAGAGTCCTCAGGAGCCAGGGCAGGATCGCCGCGTACGGGAGCATCAGGACCAGCCACGCGACGAGGCAGATCCACAGCCCAGCCCACGCGTACGCGCTGCCGCGCTCCGCGTGCTTGGCCCCGAGGTTCTGCGAGACATAGGTGTTGACGACGCTGAGCAGGCCCATCAGCGTCGCCGTGGGAACCCACGCCGCGACGCCCCCGTTGCCCTGCGCCGCCACATAGACCGGATTCGGTCCGATGCGGGAGACCATCAGACCGTCGATGAACTGCATCAGCGTGTACGACGTCATCGTCGCGACCACGGGGCCGGCGATCAGCAGCATCTCCACAAGGGGGGAGCGTTCCCGCCCATCAGCGGGCAATGTCGGCGCACTCTCCATCGCATCCTCTTCTCAGCCGCGACTCATCCCGCCGGCGGCACACTTCCAACGCCGCCAGCAAGCCGTATCGCCAGGTCGATCGCCGCCCCCATGCTCCCCGGATCGGCCTCGCCCCTGCCCGCGATGTCGAACGCCGTTCCGTGGTCCGGGCTGGTGCGGACGGTAGGCAGCCCCAGCGTAACGTTCACGGCGCGATCGAACGCGAGCAACTTCACGGGGATCAGCCCCTGGTCGTGGTACATCGCGACGACCATGTCATACCGCTTCTTCACCGCGGCGTTGAAGATCGTGTCGCCAGGGAACGGCCCGGAGCAGTCGATCCCCGCCCCGCGCGCCCGCTCGATCGCCGGCGTGATCGCGCGTGTCTCGTCGTGCCCCAGCAGCCCCGCCTCCCCTGCGTGCGGGTTCAGCCCGCAGACCGCGATCCGAGGGCGCGCAACGCCCAGCCGCACACACGCATCGTGCCCGAGTCGGATCGTCTCCAGCACGCGCTCGGTCGTGATCGCTCCTGGAACCTCAGTGAGCGGGACGTGCGTCGTCACGAGGATCACACGCAGCACGCCCGCCTCGAACATCATCGCGGCACGCGGTGCGCCAAACCTCGCGCCCAGCAGCTCCGTGTGCCCGGGGAACTCCCCGTGCCCCGCGAGCGCCCACGCCTCCTTGCTGATCGGCGCCGTCACGATCGCGTCGGCGCGCAGCGGATCGCCCGGCGCACGCCTCGCGTCGGCGATCGCGTCCTCCACCCACCGGAACGACAGCTCGCCTCCGGCTCGTGTGGCGCGGCGCTCGTGCACGGGAATCGCGGCCCCCGAGTCCCCATCCGTGCCGTCCGAATCAACGAGCACGACATCCGGTCCGCCGGAACCAAGCACGTGCGGGAGCGCGTACGCCGTCTCCCGCGGCACACGCACCCAGAACGGCTCGGTCCCCGCGCCGCGGGCCGCCGCCAGCATCGCCGCGGACGAGCCGTGGATTCGGAAGCGAGCGCGAGACCGACGCGCGGGATCCGCGAGCGCCTTCATCACGACCTCGGGACCGATCCCGCTGGGATCGCCCATGCTGATCGAAACAAGCGGGCGCGGTGGATGGGGAACGGACGCGGGCATTGGAGATGATATGGATGGAGCTGTCACGCCCATCGCAAACGATCAGCGTCCTGCCCTCATGCGCGCCGCTCGTGCTTCGCTTCTGGCTGTCTTGAATCCTCTCACAGCCAGCGCGTCACGACCACCTTGCTCTCGGTGTAGAACTTCGCGGCATCCTCGCCGTTCGCGTGCAGGTCTCCGTAGAAGCTCTGCTTCCAACCGGAGAAGGGGAACGCCGCCATCGGCGCCGGAACGCCCACGTTGATCCCGACCATCCCGACCTGCGCGTGCGTCTTGAATCGCCGCGCGTTGTACCCGCTCGACGTGAAGATCACGCCCATGTTCCCGTAGCGAGACCGGTTCATCGTCGCCAGCGCCGCGTCCAGCGTGCTCTCACGCACGACCGAGAGCACCGGTCCGAAGATCTCTTCTTCGAGGATCTTCATCCCCGGTCGGACATTGTCGAAGACCGTGGGGCCGACGAAGCATCCCTGCTTCGGCATGGCGCACGCCCCCGGACGCCCATCGACGACCAGCGTCGCGCCATCGGCAACGCCCGACTCGATGAAACCGAGAATCCTCGCGCGGCTCTGCTCGTCGATCACCGGGCCCATTCCCACGCCCGGCGCGTCTCCGCGATCGACCCTGATCTTCGCCGCCACCTCCTTGATGCGCGGGATGAACCACGACGGCACGTCGCCGACCGCGATCGCCACCGAACCCGCGAGGCACCGCTGCCCGGAGTTCCCGAACGCAGAGCCGACGACACCCTCGATCACCGCGTCCTGGTTCGCGTCGGGCATGATGACCATGTAGTTCTTCGCGCCGCCCATGCACTGGGCACGCTTGCCCGCCGCCGTCGCCGTCTTGTAGATGTGCTCGGCGACGCGCGTCGAGCCGACGAACGAGACCGCCTTCACATCTTCGTGCGTGATGAGAGCGTCAACGACCTTTGGCCCGCCGGTCACCAGGTTCAGCACGCCCGGCGGCAGCCCCGCCTCGTGCGCCAGCTCGACTTCACGGACCGCGCTCAGCGGGACCTTCTCGCTCGGCTTCAGCACAAACGTGTTCCCGCACGCCACCGCCATCGGCCACATCCAGAGCGGCACCATCACCGGGAAGTTGAACGGCGTGATCCCCACGCACACACCCAGCGGCACGCGATCGACCGCCGAGTCGATCCCGATCCCGCTCGTGTCCTCCGTGCGGCAGAAGCTCGTGCTCACCGCGATCTGCGGCAGCGTCCGCCCCATCATCAGAAGCGGCGCCGCGCACGCAAACTCGACGCAGTCGATCCCGCGCCGTACGTCGCCCCTGGCCTCGGCCATCGTCTTGCCGTGCTCCTTGACGATCGACCCGGCAAGCTCCTCGAAGTGCTTCTCAAGGAGCTGCTTGTACCTGAACAGCACCTGGCACCGATCGCCCACCGGCGTCGCCGACCAGCCCGGGAACGCCACCCGCGCCGCCTCGACCGCCGCCTCCGCGCTCCGGCGCGAGTCCAGGTCCGTCGAGGCGATCCGCTCGCCCGTCGCCGGATTGACGACGGCGTGGGTCGCGCCCGGCGAGCCGCCCAGGGCCTGCTCGCTCGTCCGCTTGCCGCCGATGAACTGATCAACGGAGTGTCCCATGCCGTGCTCCCTGTTCGGGGCGTTCTCGCCCGCGCTCCATTCTACATCGAGTCGGAGCCGCTCCGAACCCTACTCTTGCTGCCCGGAATCAAGCCATGCTCCTCTCCGCACGCTCCATCTCCCGCACCCACGGCGTCCAGACACTCTTCGAGGGCGTCTCGCTGAGCGTGGCCCCCGGCGATCGCATCGGCCTCATCGGGCCCAACGGCGCGGGGAAGAGCACCCTTCTCAAACTCCTCGCGGGCGAGGACCAGCCGGACGCCGGGTCGATCGTCCGCGCCAAGGGCCTTCGAGCGGTCTACGTCGCGCAGCACGACACCTTCCCCGAGACCATGACGGCCAGAGAGGTCGTGATCGACGGCGCGGAGCATGGCGTCACGCTCGCCTCGATGGACCATCACGAGGCGGAGATCATCGCCGACATGATCCTGGATCGGCTCGGCTTCGATGCCGCTCACGCCGGATCGCTCGCGATGGAGCTCTCCGGCGGCTGGAAGAAGCGGCTCTCCATCGCGCGCGGACTTGCGCGGGCCGCCGGCGAGCCGGACCTTCTCATGCTCGACGAGCCGACGAACCACCTGGACCTCGCCGGCATCGAGTGGCTCGCCTCGCTGCTGACGGCCCCGGCCGGTGCCGGTGGGGGGGGTGGAGGGAGTGGGGGGAGTGGGGGGGCGTCCATCTTTGTGACCCACGATCGCGCGTTTCTCGAGCGCGTCGCGACGCGCGTCGTCGAGCTGAGCCGCGCCTACCCGCTCGGCACCCTCGCCGTCGACGGCAACTACTCCGACTTTCTCCGGCGAAAGGCCGAGTTCCTCGACGCGCAGGCAAAGGCCGAGCAATCCATGGCGAATCAGGTTCGCCAGGACCTCGCGTGGCTTCAGCGAGGCGCAAAGGCCAGACGCACCAAGGCCAAGAGTCGCATCGAATCCAGCTACGGACGCATCGACGAACTCGCCGAACTCAAGCAGCGAAACGCCGCCGCCGCCGGCAACGCCGCTCGCGTCGACTTCAACGCCACCGATCGCAAGACGCGCAAGCTCATCTCGGCCCGAGGCGTCTCGAAGTCCTACGCAGGGCGGACCCTCTTCAAGGACGTCGACCTTGATCTCGGCGTCGGCGACTGCCTCGGCCTGCTCGGCCCGAACGGGAGCGGCAAGACGACCCTGATCCGCGTGCTGACCGGTGAGATCACGCCAGACTCCGGCACCGTCGTTCGCGCCGATCCCGCACCCCGCATCGTCGTTTTCAGCCAGCACCGCAAGGACTTCGAGCCGACCACCCTGCTTCGCGACGCGCTCTGCCCCGTGAGCGACCAGATCAGGTTCCGGGGCCAGCCCATGCACGTGACGGCCTGGTCACGCCGCTTCCTCTTCCGAGACGAGCAGCTCGCCCAGCCGATGAAGTCGCTCAGCGGAGGCGAGCTCGCCCGCGTCCACATCGCGCGCATCATGCTCGAACCGGCGGACGTTCTCGTCCTCGACGAGCCGACCAACGATCTCGACATTCCCACACTCGAAGCCATGGAAGAAGCGCTCGAGGACTTCCCGGGCGCCCTCGTGCTCGTCACCCACGACCGCGCGATGCTCGACAGACTCGCGACCGAGGTCCTCGCCCTCGACGGCCGGGGCGGGAGCGCCATGGTCGCCAGCGTGGACCAGGCCGTCGCGCTCGAGAGAAAGGCCGAACGCGAGCGATCAGTTCCCGAATCCAAGCCCACGCCCGCAGCCTCGCAGCAGGCGCGTGCCGCCCCGCAGACGCGAAGGAAACTCTCGTACAACGAGCAGCGTGAGTACGACGCGATGGAGCGCAACATCGCCGAGGCCGAGGCGCTCGTCGCCAGCGCGGAGAAGCGAGTGTCGGACCCGAGCGTCGCTTCTGACCTGGCCAGGATGACCCGGGCGTGCGCAGAGCTCTCCGACGCCCAGGCGCTCGTCGCCCGTCTCTACGCCAGATGGGAAGAACTGGAAGCCAAGCTCGCCTGAGCGGACGACCGAAGGCCAGCGGCCCCCAAGGCCCCAATGCACGTGGCCCGCTCAGCCCTTCTTCGATCCGCCCTCTTTCTTGACGAGGATGTACTTGGACTTCCACTTGCGGCTGCTGCCCTTGCGCTTCTTGGTCGCCCAGCGGATCTTCTTCTTCACCATCTCGGCCATGTGGCACGCTCCGGTCGTTCGTGACGGCGATGAGCGACGGAGGGGCAACAGGCCCTCGTCCGGCGACAGCGCGCGAAACAGATCGTAGGTGTGGCCATCGACAAAGCGAAACCGGGGCCTCTGCAGGCCCCGGTTCGTTCGAGTTCAGGTTGTTGCGATCAGCCCGGGGCCATCAGGCGATGGCCGCGAACCGGATCACCACTTGCCGCGACCGCCGCCGCCGCCGAAGCCGCCGCGTCCGCCGCCGCCACCACCAAAGCCCCCGCGTCCGCCGCCGCCGCCGCCCTCGCGGGGCTTGGCCTCGTTCACGGTGAGGTCGCGTCCGTCAACGTTGGTGCCGTTGAGGGCGTTCATCGCGGCCCGGGCCTGCGCGTCGTCGCTCATCTCGACGAAGCCGAAGCCGCGCGGGCGGCCGGTCTCGCGATCCATGACGAGCGACGCCGAGGTCACGGAGCCGTGGGCCTCGAACATCTGGCGCAGCTGGGACTCGGAGGTGTTGAACGAAAGGTTGCCGACGTAAATCTTCATGTGCTTCTGCCTTGCCCGAGAGTGTTTGGATGACCGTTGCTTGAACTCGGGCAAGAGAAGCGTCGGAGACCTCGGAGTCCGGCCCACGAGTTGGGCGCGGCCCGATGCCGAATGGAGAAGTCTAGCAGGGGTGATCGCGCCAGTCGCGGGGCACCCGCCGAATCGTCGGACCCCTCCCGTCCGCCCCAAACGGCTCAAAAGAGAGACATCTGGCCCCGACCATCCGTCCGAGGCGGCCGAAACGCCGTCCGATCGTGGGCGGGCGAGCGACGATCGAGCCCGAATCGCCTCGCGAACACCTCGAAGGTCGCCCGCATCTGTCCCGCGAACGGGCCGGTCCCCGTGAATCGCTCCCCGGGCGACGCGCGATAGAGATCCCCGCCGTGGCACTGACGCACCAGCGACTCAACCCGCGACGCGCGATCCGGAAAGTGCCGATCGAGCCACGCCCGGAAAATCGCCTTGTTCTGATGCGGCAGCCGCAGCAGGATCGTCCCGGCCGATGTCGCCCCGGCCTCGGACGCCGCCTCCAGGATTCGCGGCACCTCGTGGTCGTTGATCGCAGGAATCACCGGCGCCACCATCACCGCAACCGGCACCCCGATCGACGAAATCCTCCTGATGGCGTCGAGTCGCGCTCGTGGGCTTGAAGCACGCGGCTCCATCCTCGACGACAACTCGTTGTCGAGAGAAGTGATGCTCACCGCCACGTGAATCGCCCGGTGCTCGTGCAGCGAGGCGATCAGGTCCAGGTCACGCAGGATCAGGGCGCTCTTGGTGATGATCGAAACCGGCTGGCGGCACTCGACCAGGACCTCCAGCAAGGAGCGCGCGATGCCGAGTTCGCGCTCCACCGGCTGGTACGGATCGGTCACGCCGGACATCACGATCGTCTCCGCCTTCCACGAGGGATCAGAAAGCTCCGCGCGAAGCAGCTCCGCCGCCCCCCGCTTCGCGAAGATCACGCTCTCGAAGTCGGTCCCCGGCGAGAGCCCGAAGTACTCGTGCCCCGGCCTCGCATAGCAGTACACGCACCCGTGCTCGCACCCTCGATACGGATTGATCGTCCAGCGGAAGTGCAGGTCGGGAGAGTCCACCGCGTTGATGATCGTCCGTGCGTGATCCTCTCGAACGGATGTCGGTAGCGAGCATCCCTCCGGGCGCTCCCCGAGCTCCGCGTCGAGGTGCTCACCGTCGATCGACAGCGAGACGCGCTCGAATCGCCCGGCGGGATTGATCGGCGAGCCGCGCCCGCGAGGCGCGGGCATCTCGAAACGGCCTGCGCCCGACGAGCACATCTCTCGAGAGTGACCCAGCGACGCCATTCATCATTGTATTCGTGTTCTGTTCGGATATCCAGCCCCGCGCATGAGGCCGCCCCGAGCCGTGGCCCGGGGCAGCACAGAGAACGATCCTGACCCTTAACCGGACTCAGATCAGTTCACCTGCTCGCAGTTGATGATGGTGCCGAACCCGAACGCGATGTCGAAGCCCGCTCCGCCGTCGATGAACGGTGTCGCCAGGCGCGGCCCGTCCACAACCAGCTTCAGGTAGTCGTCACCGCCGGCGCCAAGAAGCCGCGGGCGGCCCGTCACGTTGCCCTTGGCGAAGAAGTCGATGTTGTCGTTGCCCAGCGCGCCGTTGAACGCCATCAGCACGCGGCCATTCGCCTCGCTGTTGAACTTGATCGTGTCGCTGTCGGCACCGCCGTTGACACTCCCCGAGAAGTTGGCAGGCCCGCCCCGCGAGATGTTGTTCAGTTCGAACAGATCCACGCCAGCGCCCAGCGAGGCAAGCGTGGCGACGTTGACCGTGCCCGGACCGAGCGTGTCGACCGTCACGATCGCCGAATCGTTGCCGCCGCCCGTCGTCGGGCTGGCGCTCAGGTTGATCGACGCGGCGTTCGAAACCGCCACAAGCTCGTACTTGTCGATCCCCGATGTTCCCGTCGAGGCCAGAGACACCGAGAGCAGCTGCGACGCCTCCGGCGAATCGATCGCCGCGAACGTCTCATTGGTGCCGGCACCCTGGTTCGTGACCCAGTTCGCCGCGAACGCACGGGCGAAGGAGTGAACGCCGAAGAAGACCTTGTCCTCGCCCGTTCCGCCCGTCACCGTTACCGAGGAAGAGGCGTCCATGATGCTGGAGGCCAGCTCGTAGAGCACCTTCACGTCCGAGTTGCCAGCGCCCGTGCTCGCCGTGATCGCCGGCGCATCGCCCGTGAAGATCCGGAACTCGACCGCGTCGTTCCGGGGGCCCGTCGTCAGGTCGATCGACGAGATGCCGAAGTACTGCGTCGCGGGCGCGCCGAGCACCCCCGAGAGGCGGACCTCGCCCGGCACAGGACCGACCTCGATCTCGATCTGCTGATCGGTCGCGTACGCGCTGGTGTTGATGGTCATCGCGCCGCCTGAGACGGTGACCGATTGTCCCGAAGCCGTTCCCGCGAGCAGCGAGAGCAGGCCGGCGATGCTCGAAACCCCGACGAGAGTGCAACGCTTCATGACAGATCTCCATTACTGATGTAAGAGTCTTGAATCCGCGAACACCGCGGTTTCGTGCACACAATCTAGATCCGTGCACACGAAAAGCAAGCACAGCGCATCGATGCACAATGTAATATGATAATCACTTACAATGCACGTTTGGCCACGCCAGCCCGCGGGCGGCGAGCGAACTGGCCGATGCCGCGTTCCGCCGACCGACCTCGCGAGGGCGCGGCCAGAAGCGGCCGGTCACGCGCGCCACATCTGGCCGCCGCGCACACCCCAGGCCGGTCTCGACCCGTCGATCACCCCGCCGTCAAACCGTGCGGCCACAGCAATGGCCTCCGAAGGCCACCCGTGGCTGCTCCGTCGCACAAGTTTTTTCTCGGATTGCTGTGGATTAGTGGTGCCCGTCGTCGTGGCCCGACGCGTGCTTCTCGTCGTGAGCGTCCGTGTGACCGCTCGGCTTCGACTGCTTGGCCTCGCCCTTGGGCAACGACGGCTTCGCCGCGGCCTTGGCCGCCACCGACTTGGACTGCTTCACGCTGTCGATCCGCGTCGGGGCGGGCTCATCCGTCGCCCCGGCGTGCTCGGTCGAGGCCGGCTCAAGTTCGACCTCCTTTGCGCGCCCGATGATGTCCGCCTGCTTCGGATGCTGGCCGAGCCACTCGACACGCCCAGACGAGAGGTCGTAGACCGCGCCCACCAGCCGCACCTCCCCGCTCTCAACCCTCGTCGCGATCGCCGGGCTGCACGAGATCAGGTCGCTCATCGAGCGCAGAACGTTGCAGCGAACCGCGAGCTGCGTGAACCCATCGGCGCTCGTCGGCTCCGCTGAGGCCTTCGCCTCCGCGATCGCCGGCGCGATCGGCGCCAGCAACGCGCCGATGTTCCCGTGGGCCTCGTTCCCGCTTGCCGCGGCCTTGACCGCCCCGCACGCTGAGTGACCCATCACCACAATCAGGGGCGAGCCGAGGTGCTCGACCGCGTACTCGACCGAGCCGGCCTGAACGGGGCCGCTGGTGTTCCCGGCCACTCGGACCACGAAGATGTCGCCGATCCCCCGGTCGAAGATCAGCTCCGCGGGCACGCGCGAGTCGGCGCACGTGAGCACAACGGCGAACGGCGACTGCCCCGCCGAGGTCTCCGCGATGCGCCCGGATCCCGTGTTCCGATGCTCCGGCATCCCGCTCACGAATCGCACGTTGCCCGCCATCAACAGGTCCAGCGCGTCCGTCGATGTGTACGTCGGCGTCGGGCCCGCGCTCGCGCCAAAGGAGCCGAGCATCGTGAGGATCGAGGCGAGTGCGATCGTGCGAGTCTGCATCGGCGTGCTCCGAATGAGTGCGGCATGACCAGGACCGTGCCGCGGCCGCGCGGCGTCCCTCCCATCGCACATCGGATGCCCGCCGGACCGAGTTGCGTCCGACCGATGGTTACACCGGCATTCTCTCTCGGGAAGGACCGCGCTCACGCCCCGACCAGATCGCCCCGCTCGCCAGGGTGGGGGGCCGAACGGCCCGTGCGGGCCGACTACACCGTGCCGTACATCCGATCGCCCGCATCGCCAAGCCCCGGACGGATGAACCCGCGCTCGTCCAACTGGCGATCGAGCGCCGCCGTGTACACCCGCACGTCCGGGTGCGTGCGCCCGAGATGCTCGACACCCTCCGGCGCCGCGACCAGACAGATCATCCGAAGGTCTTTCGCACCGGACTCCTTGAGGATGCTCAGCGCCTGGCCCGCGCTTCCGCCCGTTGCCAGCATCGGATCCACGAGCACCACCGGCCCCGCGCTCAGGTCGCGAGGCAGCTTCCGCATGTACACCACCGGCTTCAGCGTCTTCTCGTCGCGGCTCAGTCCCAGGTGCCCCACACGCGCCTCGGGCATCATCTCAAGGATCCCCTCCGCCATGCACAGCCCCGCACGCAGCACCGGGACCACCGTGATCTTCGCGCCGATCTGGCGCGCCGTCACTCGCTCCAGCGGCGTGTCGATCTCGACCGCCTCCGTCGGGAAGCCCCGCGTCACCTCGTACACCATCAGGCCCGCGATCTGGTAGAGCAGCGCCCGGAACGGACGGTGGCTCGTCGCGCGATCACGCAGGTACGCGACCTTGTGCTGGATCAGCGGGTGGTCGAAGACGACGAGGTTCGGATGCACGCCAAGGTCCTCTCGCCCCGTGCCCCCCAACGCACTTCCGCGCCCCCCGATCCACGGCGCCGGAGCGTCACGCGCCGGGCTTCGACCGGCCGGACTTTGCCGCACGCGCCGCCGCAGTGACGCGCGACAGCGGACCCTTCACCTTTGTCGGCACGACCGGAACCGGCGGCTCCAGGCCGTCGAGGTGCTCGATCAGCTCATCCAGAGATGAGCAGGGGAGCGCCGTCGGCACGCGATCGCACGCCGCGTCGATCACCTCCGGCTTGCCACCGATGTAGAACAACTTCACGGACATCAGCTTCTTCGTCGTCGCAAAGTAGTCCGCAATCTCGCGCCCGTGCGACGGAAGCCGCTCGAGCGAGATCACCAGCGCCTCCGGCGGCGACGAAAAATCGATCCGTGACTTGCTGTCGTGGTGCACGCGGACGCTGTGGCCCTGCTTCTCAAGGGCCGTCACCGTCGGACGCGATTCCTCTTCGTGCCAGTGAATATAGATGATGCTCGCCATGCGGTGCACCTCGCGGGGGAGAACATCATAGTTCACGCCGCAGGCCCGAGCGAGCGGCGTGATCCGTTCGGTGTCACGGACTCAGAACGCCCCGGGCCACGCATCAGCAATCCGTATACCAGCGCGCCCAGAGCGATCCCGACGAACCACGCGTATCCGTACAGCGTGTCGCAGAACGCGGGAAAGACCGGCACGACCTTCGCATCCAGCGCCGCGTGCGCGTGCGTCCGGTTCGTCGCCGCGTTGATGAACCCGGGCAGGTTGGGCAGGACCGCGACAACCATCGCCACCAGCGCCGCCGGGTTGAACCCGTTCCGGTACGAGTAGGGCCCCTTCGGGTCGTACAGGCCCGGAACGTCCAGGCGGGTCCGCCGGACCACGTAGTAGTCGCAGAGCATGATCCCCGCGATCGGTCCGAGAAGCGCCGAGTACCCGATCAGCCACGTGAAGATGTACGCGCCGAGGTTCCCGACCAGGTACCACGGCATCATCACCACCCCGATCACGGCCGTGATCATCCCGCCTGTCCGGAACGAGATCCGCGCGGGGGCGAGATTCGAGAAGTCGTTCGCCGGGCTGACCACGTTCGCCGCGATGTTCGTCGAGAGCGTCGCGATCGACAGGATCACCAGCGAGAGCACGATCACCGGCGTCGAACCGAGCCGCGAGATCAGCACCACCGGGTCCCAGATCGCCTCGCCGAACACGATGATCGTCCCCTGCGTCACCGCGATCCCGATGAAGCAGAAGAGCGTCATCGTCGTCGGAAGCCCCGCCGCCTGACCGATCACCTGCGCCCTCTGGCTCCGCGCATACCGTGTGAAATCCGGGATGTTCAGAGAGAGCGTCGCCCAGAATCCGACCATCGCCGTCAGCTGCGGCACAAAGACCGCCCAGAACGTCACGCCGTCCGGATACCGCGAGCCGCCCCCAAGCAGCGCACCGAACGAGCCGGTCTTCGCAACCGCCCACCCCAGGAGCGCCAGCCCCGCGCCGATCAGCACCGGCGCCGCCCACGATTCCATCCACTTGATGGAGCCCATCCCGTGCCAGACGAAGTGGAGATTGACCAGCCAGAAGGCCCCGAAAGAGACAAGCTGCCACGGCGTGACGCCCAGCGCCGTGACGCGCGATGCCTCCGCACCAAGGTCGATCCACCCGAGCGCGCACGCCACCTGGTAGATCGCGCTCCCGCCGATCCACGCCTGGATCCCGAACCAGCCGCACGCCACGAGGGCCCTCGCCAGCGCCGGGATGTTCGCCCCCCGCGTCCCAAAGCTCGCCCGCATCAGCACCGGGAACGGAACACCGTGCCTCGCGCCAGGATGCCCGTTCAGGATCATCGGGATCAGCACGATCGCGTTGCCGAGGAAGACCGTCAGCGTCGCCTGCCACCACGCCATGCCCTGAGCGATCATGCCCGCCGCGAGCGTGTACGTCGGGATGCAGACCGACATCCCGATCCAGAGCGCCGCGATGTGCCACGCGCTCCACGTCCGCTCCTCGGGCCGCGTGGGCGCGAGGTCCTTGTTGCTCAGCGTCGCGCTCGCTCGCTCACCGGCGCTCACGTCCTGGGAATCCCCGTGTATGTCTCCGGCCTGCGGTCCCTGTAGAACTGCCAGACGTTCCGGACCTCCTGGATCAGGTCCAGATCAAGGTCCGCCACCACCACCTCGTCCCGGTCCCGCGAGGCCTCCGCGATGATCTTCCCGCGCGGATTGCAGAAGTACGACTGCCCGTAGAACTCACCGATGCACCACGGCTTCTCCGTTCCCACCCGATTGATCGCCCCGACGAAGTACTGGTTCGCCACGGCGTGCGCCGGCTGCTCGAGCTTCCAGAGATACTCGGACAACCCCGCCACCGTTGCGCTCGGGTTGAAGACGATCTCCGCGCCGTTCAGCCCGAGCTCACGCGCGCCCTCGGGGAAGTGCCGGTCATAGCAGATGTACACGCCGATCCGCCCGAACGGCGTCTCGAAGACCGGATACCCCCCGTCGCCCGGCTTGAAGTAGAACTTCTCCCAGAACCCCGGGTGGCAGTGGGGGATGTGCTTCTTCCTGTACTTGCCCAGGTACTCGCCGGTATGCGAGATGACCGCAGCGGTGTTGTAGTACACCCCCTGCATCTCCACCTCATAGATCGGCACGACCATCACCATGCCGCGCTTCTTCGCCAGCTCCTGCATCAGCCGGATCGTCGGCCCGCCGGGGATCGGCTCCGCCGTTTCGTACCAGCGCGTCTGCTGCTCCGCACAGAAGTACGGACCGTAGAAAATCTCCTGCAGGCAGCAGACCTGCGCCCCCTTCGCCGCCGCCTCGTCGATCAGGGCGACGTGCTTGTCGATCATCGCTCGCTTGACCTTGTGCAGGTCGGCGTGGTCCGGGAGCGGGTTGGCGCACTGGATCAGGGCGGCTCGTGTCACGCGTGGCATGCCGCGAAGTCTACCGGGAATCGCCACGCGTGCGAGGCCCCTTGCTACCCTCGACCATGCGCCCCCGAAGCCCCGCCCGCAAGCCGGCCATCGGCTTCATCTTCATTACCCTTGTGCTCGACGTGCTCGGCGTCGGACTCCTCATCCCCGTCGCGCCCCGCCTCGTGCAGGGGCTGCTCAACGGCGGGGCCGGCGGCACCGAGCAGGAGGCCGCCCCATTCGTCGGCCTCCTCCTCACCACCTGGTACGCCATGTCGTTCCTCTTCGCCCCTGTCCTCGGGGCACTCTCCGATCGCGTCGGACGCAGGCCCGTCATCCTCATCGCCCTCCTTGGCTCCGGAATCGACTTCTTCGCCCAGGCCCTCGCCCCGACCCTCACATGGCTCTTCATCACACGCGCCCTCAACGGCATCTCGGGCGCAAGCATGACCGTCGCCAACGCCTACATCGCCGACATCACACCCCCCGACAAGCGAGCCGCCGCCTACGGACTCGTCGGCGCCGCCTTCGGACTCGGCTTCGTGATCGGCCCCGTCCTCGGCGGCGTGCTCGGCGACATCGACATCCGCCTTCCGTTCTACGTTGCCGGCTCGCTCACGCTCATCAACTGGCTCTACGGGTGCTTCGTCCTGCCCGAGTCCCTCCCCCCCGAACGCCGCAGCCACATCAGACTCTCCCGCCTCAACCCCGTCGGCGCGTTCGGCATCCTTCTTCAGTACCCCTTCGTCGCGCGCCTCGCGGCCAGCGCGTTCCTCATCAACATGGCCCAGTTCGCCCTCCACGCGACCTGGGTCCTCTACACCGGCCATCGCTACGGCTGGTCCGGCAAGCAGGTCGGCCTGTCGCTCGCCCTCGTCGGCATCACCTCCGCATTCGTGCAGGGGTTCCTCACACGGAAGATCGTCCCGCGCCTCGGCGAGCGACGCTCGCTCCTCCTCGGCGTGCTCCTCGGCGCCGGCGCCTACGCGGGCTACGGGCTTGCGACCGAGGGATGGATGATCTACGCCATCATCGCCGTCGCGTCGCTCGGTGCCATCGCGCCTCCCGCGCTCCAGGCCCTCATCACACGCGCCGTACGGCCCGACCAGCAGGGCACGGTCCAGGGCGCGATGACCGGCCTGCAGAGCATCGCCGGCATCTGCGGCTCATTCGTTGGTGCCGGCGCGTTCGCCTACTTCATCTCCGACCGAGCGCCGGTCACACTCCCCGGCGCTCCCTACCTCATCGGTGCCGGCCTCGCCGCCCTCAGTCTGCTCGTCGCTCTCTGGGCCTTCCGCGGGCACTCGACGGATGCGCCAAGCCAGGACCAGACTCACCACCGAGGCGCAGAGAACGCAGACAACGGCGGTGATGGAACTCGGGCGCATCCGTGAGATCACAGAACCCCGGGCCGTGCGCCGGCGACCGCGGGGCGAGCGGCCCCGGCCCCCTCTCTCCAGTGTGAACTCCGCGGCTCGGTGGCGAGTCTCCTTCCCCTGCCCCGCCACCGTTGGGCATGCCCCGTTCCCTACCATTCCCCATCCCACGGGAGTCGCGTCCGCATGGTCTATCGCGTCTGCAAAGTCTTCGAAGTCGAGTCGGGTCACATGCTCTCCAAGCATCCCGATCGCTGCCGTTTCCCCCACGGCCACACCCGCCGGATCGAGGTGGTCGTCTCATCCGATTCGCTCGACGCGAACGACATGGTCTGCGACTTCAAGGCCCTGAAGGTCGCCATCTCGGATTTCATCGACACCTTCGACCACGCCATGGCGATCAACAGCGCCGACAAGGCCCGTCCGGCCCTGGAGGCGATCGGGGATCGTCTGGTCGTCTTCGAGAACACCGACCCGACGACGGAAGTTCTCGCCAAGCACATCTTCGACTATGTCAGGGCACGCATCGGCTCCGGGAAGACGTTCAAGGACCGGAGCGGCATCGAGTACGCCTTCCCGCCCGGACTGCGCCTCGAGCGTGTCCGCGTCGGTGAGACCAGCAGCACATGGGCCGAGTACGCATCGAGCTGAGCCGCCGCACACTCGGGCCGTCCGCGCCTGTCACACGGGCGCAACGCGGGCACGCCCTGCCGGGCTTCCCCCTTCAATCCGCGGCATCAAACCCCAATACAAACTCCAGGCCGTCTGCTGCGTAGGAGATCCATGACCATGCGATCCATCATCTGCCGGCGCTCCCCGATGATCATGCTCTCGCTCGCCACCGTTCTCGCCGCGGGCGGCGCGCTCCCCGCGCGTGCCGATGCCCAGCCCCCGGAATCGACGGTCTCCGAGAAGGCCGACATCGCCGCCGCTCGTTCGCTCTCGCGCGCCTTCCAGCATGTTGCCAAGTCCGCCGAGCCCTCCGTCGTCCACATCACATCGCTCCAGCAGGTCTTCACCCGGCGCACATTCTTCGACGCCCCGCGCGTCGAACTGGCTCCCGGCGGACTCGGCTCCGGTGTCATCGTCAGCGACGACGGCTACATCCTCACCAACAACCACGTCGTCGCCGATGCCGAGCAGCTCCGCGTCCGGCTCTCCGACGGACGCGAACTCGACTGCGTCGTCGTCGGCACGGATCCGGCCACCGACCTCGCCGTGCTCAAGGTCGATCAGACCGGGCTTCCCGCACTTACCTTCGCCGATTCCGACACGCTCGAAGTCGGCGAGTGGGTCGTCGCCATCGGCTCGCCCTTCGGATTCGACTCCTCCGTGACCGCGGGCATCGTCAGCGCCAAGGGACGCAGCGGCGTCGTCAACGCCCGCTCACGCGACGGACTCTACGAGGAGTTCATCCAGACCGACGCCGCCATCAACCCCGGAAACTCCGGCGGCCCGCTCCTCAACCTCGACGGACAGGTCGTCGGGATCAACTCCGCCATTATCACCCGCACCGGCGGCTCCATCGGCATCGGCTTCGCCATCCCCGCAAACATGGCCCGCGCCGTCATGGAGAACATCATCGACAGCGGACGCCCCCAGCGCGGCTACCTCGGCGCCGGCGGCTCCGACCTCGACCAGAAGCGAGCCGCCGGCATCGGGCTGGGCGTCTCCGCGGGCGCCGTCATCGAATCCGTCATGCCCGACAGCCCCGCCGACCGCGCCGGGCTTCGCGTCGGCGACGTCGTCACCTCCTTCGGAGGCAAGCCCGTCGATTCCTTCAACCGCCTCCGCAACGCCATCGCCTTCACGCCGCCCGGCGAGAATGTCCCCATCGAGATCGTCCGCGACGGGAAGCGCCGCACGCTCTCCGCCGAGGTCGTCGATCGCGAGAAGTTCCTCGAGGCCGCGTACAAGGAAGAGACCATCGACGAGCTCGGCATCTCCGTCACCAACGCGATCCGGGTCGGCACACGCTCAGGCGCCGAGCCCGATTCGCAGGGTGTCCAGGTCTCCTCGATGCGCCGCAGCGGCCCCGCCTTCCGCGAGGGAGTTCGGCCCGGCGACCTCATCATCGCCGTCGACGAGCAGCTTGTCCGAAACGTCGGCGAGCTCAAGGAGCGACTCGGCCGCGCCGACTGGTCCAACGGCGTCGTACTCGAGATCGAGCGCATGGGCTTCGGACGAGGCACCGTCGTCATCAGGCGTTGAGCCGCTCCGACGCGCCGATCTGCGGACCCTCGCCCGTCCTCCACACCGGGTCCGCCGGCGCGGGCCGACGCTCGCCCCACAAGATGGACCGTGCGCCCCGCGAAACGTCGTCGATCGTCGCGATCAGGCACGGCAGCGCAACCAGCACCACCGTCGTCGCCGAGACCAGGCCGAAGCTGATCGTGATCGCCATCGGGATCAGGAACCGCGCCTGGAAGGACTGCTCCAGCATGATCGGGGCCAGCCCCGCCGCCGTCGTGATCGTCGTCAGAATGATCGCACGCAGCCGGTTCCGGCCCGAGTTCAGCAGCGCCTGCAGGATCGGGACCCCGCGCTTCCGCTCGTGGTTGTAGAACTCGATGTACACCAGCGAGTCGTTCACCACCACCCCCGACAAGGCCACAAACCCGATCATCGACAGGAAGGTCATGTTGTATCCCATGACCAGGTGCCCCCAAACCACCCCGATCAGACTGAATGGAATCACCAGCATCACGAGGATCGGCTGCACCAGGTTGGCAAACAGCCACGCAAGGCACACATAGATGAGCCCCAGTGCGACCAGCATGCCGAGCGGCAGGCGTGCGAACGACTCGGCCATGTCCTGCTGACGACCCCGTTCGACCACGCGCACGCCCGGATTCGATGCCTCCAACGCGCGCAGCGTCGGGCGCAGGCGCCCCATGATCCGCTCAGTGTTCGCCACCGCGCTGTCGACGTCGGCGCTGACCGTCACCGCACGCTTCCCGTCCAGCCGGCGCACCGTCGCGTACCCCTCCGTGTCCTCGATCGTGCAGACCTCGACCAGAGGCACGCTCACTCCCGTCGGCGTGAAGATCCGCATCGACTCGATCGCGCTGACGCTCCGGCGCGTCGCCTCGGGCAGCGTGACGCGCACGTCCACGTCCTCGAGCCGCCCGGGAAACGTGTGCGCCTCCAGGCCGAACACCGACGCCCGCACCTGACGCGCCACGCTCTCGGTCGTCAGGCCCAGCTCGCTCGCGCCCGGGCGCAGCCGGATACGCAGCTCGCGCTGCCCCCGATCGGCGTCGTCGGCGATGTCGTAGACCCCGTCGTACTCGGCCAGCGCCGCCTGGATCTCCCGCGACACCGCGACCAGGCGATCCTCGTCGTCGCCCGAGATCGTCAGCGTGATGTCCGTCCCCCCCGGTCCGCCGACCATCCCCTGGATCCGCAGCGATTTGACGCCAGGAAGGTCGCCCATCGACTTGCGCATCGCCACGATCACCTCTTCGCTCGTCCGCTCACGCTCCTCCACCGGCGCGAGCTCCATGATCAACTGCGCAAGGTGCGTCTGCTGCGCGCTCCCGCCCTCGCCGTTCAAGGACGAGATCGATCCGACCAGCGCGAAGATCGAACGCACCTCCGCCTGCTCCATCGCCGCACGCTCGGCGATCTTCGCCAGGCGATCCGTCTCCGCCAGCGGCGTGCCGACCGGCATCCGCAGCTCCGCCGTCACCGTCTCCGCGTCGCTCGAGTCCAGGAACACAAAGCCCAGGCGCCCGCCTCCGAGCATCCCGAGCGACACGATCAGGATAGAGAACGAGATCGCCAGCGTCAGCCAGCGCCGACGCAGGCACCACGCCAGCATCCGCGCGTACCCCGGCTCGAGCCGATTGTGGAAGAACGCCTCGCGAGCGACATCGAAGCGGGCCTCCAGCGCCGACGCCAGCGATCGCTTCCCGCGCCTTGCCTCCTCGTCCTGCTTCCGAAGCGTCATCGCCATGTGGCGAGGCAGCACGAAAAGCGCCTCAAAGAGCGAGACCGTCAGCGCACACGCCGCCACCATCGGCAACTGCGCCAGAAAGTCACCCGTCTGCCCGTCCAGCATCGCAAGGGGAAGAAACGCGAAGATGGTCGTGAGCACCGTGCCCACCACCGGCCACCCCACCTCCTCCGCGCCCGCGATCGCCGCCTCGTCCGGCGCCATCCCCTGGTCGTGCTTGGTCGTGATGTTCTCCGCGACCACGATCGCGTCGTCGACCAGCAGGCCCACCACGATGATCAGGCCGAACATCGACAGGAGATTCAGCGTCACGCCCGCAAAGTGCATCGCCGCGAGCGTCCCGAGGATCGAGACCACCATCCCCCCGGTCACCCAGAACGAGACCCGAAGGTTCAGGAACAGCGTCAGCGTGACGAACACCAGGATCGCGCCCGAGATCGCGTTCCGCGTCAGAAGATCAAGCCGGCCCACGATAAAACGCGCAAGGTCCGTCGTGAGCGCCACCTCGCCCGGCAGAGGCGACTGCTCCGCGCGACGCAGACCAAGCTCCCACGCCCGGTGACGATCAGAGATCGGCTCCGTCGAGCCCGGGCGTCGCAACGCCATCGAGATCCGCTCGCCACGCCTCGGCTCGAACGCGTCCCCGCGAAGTCCCGCGGCATACGCCTTCACGTTGTCCGCGAGGTCCACCGCATCCTGGTCGCCCACCTTCAGGATCGTCACCGACGCCGACGGATGCCCGTTCAGCCGCTCCTTCAGGTCAATGTCCGCGAACGTCTGCGACACCGTCGCGATGTCGCGAAGACGCAGCACAAAGCCGCCGTCGCCCGCTTTCACCACGATGTCACGGACCTCGTCCGCACGCTCCAGCGCACCGATCGTTCGCACCGCGATCGTCGTCGTGCCCGACCTCACCGAGCCGCCGGGAAGCTCGATCATCGCCTGACGCACCCGATCCGCAACCCCCGCGATCGACAGCTCGTGCTCGACGAGCTTCGCAGGGTCCACCTCGACCCGGATCTCGTCCGTCCGCACCCCCGAGATCACCACGTCCCCCATGCCCGGCAGTGACCGCAGATCGTCCCGGATCTCAAGGATCGACTGCTTCAGGTCTCGCTCCGGCGCCTCCCCGAAGATCGACAGCACGATCACCGGGAGATTCGGCTCGAGCTTCCCGACGATGATCCGCTCCGCGGCGTCCGGAAAGTCCTGGAGCGCATCCACCTCACGCTTGACATCCGCCACCGCCGTGTCGACGTCGACCCCGTCCTCGAACTCGACGACGATCGTCGCCGCACCCTCGACCACCGTGCTCGAGAGCTCCTTCACATCGTCGAGCGACGACAACGCGTCCTCGATCTTCGTCGCGATCGACGTCTCCACCTCGTCCGGAGACGCCCCCGGATAAGGCGCCGTGATGATCACGCGGTTCGGCCGCGTCTCGGGAAAGAACTCGCGCGTCAGCGAGGCGCCGAACAAAATCCCCGCGATGATCACGGCCCACATCGCAAGGTCCGCCACCACAGGGCGCCGCACGCCGAACGATGAGATGCTCACGGCCCGCCCCCGCTCGTCGAAGGCGATCCCGGGGTCTCCGGACCCGGCGCCCCGCTCGCGCCCGAGACGTCGCCGAGCCGCACCCGCGCACCGGCCTGCAGTGAATCCAGATTCGACACGATCACCCGATCACCCGGCCCGACCTCCCCCTCCACCACGCTCCACTGCGTCTCCAGAGGATCGATCTCCGGATACCGGCCGGTCAGGTTGTACAGCACACGCACCGCCCTCGAGACCACACGCCGCGACTCCGGAGTCTCGGCGTCCGACTCCGCGACCAGCACCCGCCCCCCCTCCACGGCCCTGCGCGGCACGATCAGCCGGTCCGCGCTCGACGCCGAACTCACCGACGCCACGACAAACCGACCCGGGCGAAGCACGCCCGTGCCGCCCGGATCCTGCGTCACCTCCGCGAACAACGTCACCGTCCGTCGCGCAGGGTCGTTCTCCGGCGCGATCCGTGCAATCGTTCCGCTCCACGTGTCGGCCCCGGGAGCGTCGGGCGACGCGTGCACCTCATCGCCCGGCGCCAGCTCGGACGCCGCGGACGCCGGCGCCAGAAGCGGGATCTCCACGCGAGAAAGGTCCACGACGCGCGCGACCCGGTCGCCCCGCTGGACCATCTCCCCCGCGCGAAACCCGACACTCTGGATCACACCGTCGATCGGGCTCCGCACGCTCGTGCGTTCGAGATTCAGCCGCGCCGACTCGACCAGCGATCGCGCGTCGTTGATCTGGGCGTCCAGCGCCGCTCGCCTGAATGGAATGTCGTCCAGCTGCTGCCCGATGGACGCGCTCTCGCGCTCCAGCCGCCGCGCAGCCGTCAAGCGAATCTCGACGTCCGCCACGTTCGCCGCGCCCCTCGAGCGCGCGTCGAGCGCTCGCTCCAGCTCGGCACGCACGATCGTGATCTCCTCCTTGATGATCGCCGACTGCTCCCGCCAGCGCGCCTCGCTCGAGTCCAGCCCGCCGTGCTGCGCGACAAGCGCTCCGAGCCGCGCCTCCGCCGAAGCCAGCGCGTGCTCATAGTCCGATGGGTCCAGACGAAGCAGCACGTCTCCCCGCCTGACCGGCATGCCCGGCTCGACAGACGACGGCCGATCGATCACCCGCGCCGCCACCTCCGCGCTCACGTCCGATGCGTTCATCGACCGAACCGTGCCGTAACCCGTCCAGACACGCGGCGCTCGCACCATCGCAAGCGTGACCGCACGCACCGTCAGGATCGGCTCGTCCCGCTCCACGCGGATCGCCTCGGGACGCGTCGCGACGAGGGCCACAAACGTCGCGCACGCAACCAGCGCCGCCGCCACGCCCAGCAACGCCCGCACCCACACCCGCCCGGCGCGCACGCCGCGGAATGAACCGCCCGAAGAGTTCCTCACCGATGTCCCGGCCGACGGACGCACTGACATGTTCCCTCGCACGTTCCGCCGCACCGGCGCGGCCGAGAAGCCGACCGGCAACAGTACGCTCCACCCGCCCCGCAACGCGCCCCCCGGCACGGTCGGTCGTATCGGGCGATCACCCTATCGGACCGCTCTGCCGTCCTCCTACTTGCCCCGCCCCATCATCGACACCACCACCGCGAGCATGATCAGCCCCATCGCCGCGTAGTCGTTCACGCGGGGCTTCTCCTTCAGGACCATGATCGTGAATCCCGTGAACACGATCAGCGTGATCGCCTCCTGCATGATCTTCAGCTGCGGCGCCGTGAACGCGCCCCCGTTGGAGACGTGCCCCAGCCGGTTCGCGGGGACCTGCACGCAGTACTCAAAGAACGCGATCCCCCACGACGCAAGGATCGCCACCACCAGCGTCCACGACTTGGCCTTCAGGTGGTAGTACCACGCGTACGTCATGAAGATGTTGGACACGACCAGCAGCAGCGCGGGAACCAGCCAGCGCGCCCCGGGAAGGGCCATGAGTGATGCGACCATGGGGGGCAGAATAGCCGAACCACGCGCCCGGCGCGAACGAGAAAGGCCCGCCGGCGTGTGCCGACGGGCCTCTTGGTTTGGTCACACTCGATGGCCCGGGCTCTCAATCCTCAGGCACGTTCGCGCTCGTCACGATCTGACGGAACTTCTGACGCAGCTTGTTGGTGATCGGCCCCTCGCCCTGAGAGATCCGCGTGGACTTCGTGATCGCCTTGCCGTCGTGCTGGTCGACCTGCGTGACGGAGATGATCTCCGCCGCTGAGCCGGTGAGGAAGATCTCGTCCGCCTTCAGCAACTCGTCCAGCTTGAAGGTCCTCTCGATCACCTTCATCCCGATCTCGGGCGCCAGACGCTGCATCACGAACTTGCGGGTGATCCCCTCCAGAAGGCCGTCGTCGGACGGCGGCGTGAAGATCTGGCCCTTCTCGATGATGAAGATGTTGTCGCCCGATCCCTCCGTCACGTCGCCATCGAGGTTCAGCATGATCACCTCGTGGCAGCCGTAATCGATCGCCTCGCACTTGGCCAGGATGTTGTTCAGATAGTTCAGACTCTTGATCCGCGGGTCCAGGCACGCGACAGGCGTCTTCGGCCGATTCGCCACCACGACGCGCATCCCCTCGTCGTACATCTGCGCCGGGAACAGCGAGATCTGGTCCGCGATGCAGATGATGCCCGGAACCGGGCACCGACGCGGGTCAAGCCCGAGCGTGCCCGCGCCCCGCGTCACCACCAGGCGGATGTACCCGTCCTTCAGCCCGTTCGCCTCGATGCACTTGCGCATGATCGACACCATCTCGTCCTTCGAGATGGGGATCGTCATCCGGATCTCCGAGGCGCACTTCCACAGACGCTCGATGTGCTGCTTGCACAGGAAAATCTTGCCCTGGTAGACGCGGATCCCCTCAAAGATCCCGTCCCCGTACAGCAGGCCGTGGTCGTACACGCTCACCATCGCCTGGCTCTTCGGCTTCATCTCGCCGTTCACCCAGATCATCGGGCGATCGGAAGATGTCGGAGCCGCCGGCGAAGGCGTCGTCGAGCGGGAAGTGGCGGTCGTCATCGTTGGTCTCCTGCTGCTTGCCGCGCGGCCAATCTGCCGACGCCGGGACCCACGCCGAAGCGCGGTGAGCGTGCCGTCGGCAATCCTATTCGTCTCGTACTCTCAGACACGCCCGAGGTGCCGCGATCGGGGAAAAAACTTCCCCGCTCCCCGCACGACTCCTCACAAGCGCCGGACATCCGGCCTGCCACAGTCCTTACACCCGCAGGACCGCGCCAAGCTCGCGCCCCGCCTCCGAAACCACACGCGCCACCTGCGGATCGACCTCCTCGTGACGCAGCGTCCGGTCCGAAGCGCGGAACCGCATCCGCAGCGTCACACTCTTCTTCCCCTTGCCCGCCTGCTCGCCCCGATACACGCCGACGAATCGCGCCGACTCCAGCAGCGCCATCTCACGCTCGGCCCCGAGCCGCGCAAGAAGCGCCTCGATTCGCGCCCACGCCACGTCCTCCGACACCACCAGCGAAAGATCACGCTCGATCGAAGGAAACGCCGGCAGCGGCTCGATCGCGCTCGCGCCCGGATACGCCGCCACCAGCGGCTCAACTTCCAGCTCCACGCACGCCACCGGATGCTCAAGCTCGAACAGGTCGAGCGTCTGCTTCGACATCAGCCCCAGCGTGCCGATCGCCCGCTTCTCCTTATCGGTCTCCAGCCACACCTCGCCCGCTGCGCCCCTCTCCCACGCGCTCGCGCCCGGATCCTTCGGCTCGATTCTCACCCGCGCCCGCGCGCCCGCCATCGCTCGCACCACCGCCTCCACCGCCCCCCGCGCCAGCCGCACCGCCGCCTGACGGTCCTCGTGCGTCGCTCGCTTCCCCGACACCGGCGCATCCAGCAGCAGTCCAAGACGCCTCGCTTCCAGCGATCTCCCCGACCCGTCCTGGCCGAACGTCGCCGACACCTCGAACAGACGCACCCCGCCCGGCTGCTCCACCTGCGACATCCGGTTCGCCCGGCGGCACAGCATCAGCCCCGGCAGCACGCTCGGCCGAAGCGTCCCGTCCGCGCCGCGACGCTCATCGTCCACCTTCACAAGACCGGTTCCCGCGCCCGCGAACGGCGCCGCCTGCGACGGCGACACGAACGAGAACGTCACCGTCTCATAGAACCCAAGCCCCGTCAGCACCCCCGCAAGCTCCCGCGCCGCGCGCTCACTCGTCTGCGGCGGGCGAATCGCGATCGGAAGCCGCTCCGACACCTCGATCCTGTCCAGCCCCCGGATCCGCGCCACCTCCTCGATCAGATCGATCTCTCGCTCGAGGTCCAGCCGCCACGCCGGGATCTCGCACGCCAGCGTGTCCTCGTCCCGCTGCTCGACGCCGATCCCCAGTCCGCGCAGGAGCGCGATCATGTCGCCCGCCGGAACCTCGTGCCCGATGATCGCGGCGCACCGCGAGGGCCGCACCTCGACGATCCGGGGCGCCGGAACGGCACGTCCCTCACTCAGCACACCCTCCGCCAACTCGCCCCCGGCAACCTGCACGACCAACTCCGCCGCCCGCCGCGCCGCGTCGTCCAGCGTCGCCGGATGCACGCCCCGCTCGAACCGATACCCCGCGTCGGTGCGAATCCCAAGCCGCCGCGCCGCCCGCCGGATCGTCGCCGGGTCCCACGTCGCCATCTCCAGCACGATGTTCACCGTCGACGACGAGACTTCCGAGTCTGACCCGCCGATCACGCCCGCCAGCGACTGCGCTCGCGCCGCGTCCGCCACCACCAGATCGGTCTCCACGAGCGTGCGCTGCTTCCCGTCAAGCGTCTTCAGCGGCTCACCCTTCTTCGCGAAACGCACGTGGAGCGTCCGCCCATCCAGCTTGTCAAGGTCGAACACGTGGCACGGATTGCCCAGTTCGTGCGTGATGTAGTTCGTCACGTCCACCACGTTGCTGATCGAACGCTGCCCGACCGCCTCCAGCGCCTCGCGCATCCACGCCGGGCTCGGCCCGACCCTGACGCCCCGGATCACCTGCGCCGTGAACCGAGGGCACGCATCGGTCGCGCCGTTCTTGAGCGTGAGCAGCTCGCCCACGCGCCCGCCACGCTTCGGCGCGGGCGCCGTCGGCGTCACCAGCGTCCGAGCCGACCCGGTCTTCGCCGCGATCTCCCGCGCCAGGCCGATGTGCGAAAGGCAATCCCCCCGGTTCGACGTGATCTCCACGTCCAGCAGCCAGTCCCCGTTCCCGATCTCTTCCCGGGACTCAAGCGGGAACCCGACATGTGTCAGAACCTCCTCCGCATCGGACGCGGAGATGGGCGAAGACAGGTACCGGTTGAGCCATCGCAGGGAGATCTTCATGGGTCGAAAGGGTAGAGCCGAACCCGCCGACCCGCCCCGACCCCCGCCGGCGCCGCTCGGATTCCCACACCCACTCTCCGGCACGCCCCGAGAAGAACACGGGGCGCCGGCTGTCGCCGCACGCCCCGTCTCCGCAATCCGGTTCCGCCCCCCACGCGCCTCCCAGACGCCCACACACAGCATCGCGAGCCGCTGGCGAGAATGCAAGCTCTTTGCCACGCGATCCCGGCACCACACGCCGCGGGCCGCCCCGCTACCACGCGCCACGACATCAACGCGTTCGGTGCCTGATATACTCCGCGCGTGCACGCTCGCGGCCTCATCGCCACACTCGGCCTCATATCCCTCGGCACCCTGACGATGGTCGGGTGCGCCGCGTCCCCACCCGAAGCCGACGCCACAAGCACCGCCCCCGGCGTGGCCTATCCGGTCGACTTCTCCCTCTCCGTCACCGTCATGACCCGCGGCCGGGAGACCGACAACTCCGGACGCGACCTTTCCTTCGGCCGTGACCTGGCCGACCGACCCGGCCGCTACATCGTCGAGCCCGACGGCCTCCTCCGCGCCGCCACCGGCGCCGGCGCGACGACCCGCGTCTACCCACCCCGCACCAAGTACCTCACCGATCGCCAGATGGCCGACCTCTGGCGCAAGCTCGACTGGATGAAATCCGATCTCTCCCTCGGCGACCCCGGCGAGGACTACACGGCCCGCACCGACGCCTCAACCGCGATCATCCACATCGCCGCCAACGGCCGCAAGACGACTCGCGTGGTCAATCTCGAAGAAGACGAGTGGGCCAAGTCCCTCGTCCGCACGCTTGGCGAACACGCATGGCTCTCCACCGGCTGGTCGTGGTAAGCCCCCATGCCCAATCTTGGCTCGCTCCGCCCGAACCGCGAGCGTGAGCGAGCGGACCTCTTCCGATCGCGCTTCCCCCCCAAGCCAGCCGGTTCACCCGGTCCGCATTCTCGCTGACATCCCGGTCGCACCGTCGCTCAAGGGCGACACGAACTCAGCAACGCGCGTGAGCGGACCCACACGTGCCACCCTCCCCACCTCAGCCGCACCCCGCGTCAGTCCCCGCCACGCGTCCAGCCCATCGGTCAGAGCTGGAGCTTATGCGATATGATGCAAGATATGGAGTTGTTCACGGTTAGCGCTGCGCACTCAATTGGACGGCCGGATCTCACCCGCGCCCCCGCCCCTCGCCTCGGAGAGATCATCACCGGCGATGCGCGTGAGGTGCTGAAGACGTTCCCCGAGGGGTCGTTTCAGACGTGCATCACGAGTCCGCCGTACTGGGGCCTCCGTGACTACGGCATCAAGGGCCAGATTGGAGCCGAGCCGAGATTGGAGGATTACCTCGCGGATCTCGTGGCACTCTTCCGCGAGGTCCGGCGAGCGCTGAAGGATAACGGGACATTCTGGTTGAACATAGGCGACAGTTACACGAGTGGCGGGCGGACATGGCGTCAGACGGACAAGAAGAACCAGGCGCGCGGTATGGACTACCGAGCGCCCACCCCGGATGGATTGAAACCGAAGGACTTGATCGGCGTTCCTTGGCGTCTCGCCTTCGCGCTCCAAGCGGACGGGTGGTACCTTCGGACAGAGATCATTTGGAACAAGCCGAACGGCCTTCCCGAGTCGGTGAAGGATCGCCCCTCCCGCACTCACGAGTACGTCTTCCTCTTCTCGAAGTCAGAGGACTACTACTACAACCATGATGCGATGAAGGAACCCGCGAAGAATGGGGGCGAGCGGTCGGGGCGCTCGGTCTGGAACATCAACACCGAGCCATTCAGGGAGAAGCACTTCGCCACCTTCCCCACCACGCTTGTGGCGAAGTGCCTCCAGGCGGGCACTCAATCCGGCTCGCGCGTGCTTGATCCATTCTTCGGAAGCGGAACGGTTGGCGAGGTGTGCCAGAGCCTCGGTCTTCCGTTTACCGGGATCGAACTCAAACCAGAGTACGTCGATATCGCTAGGAAGCGTCTGAAGTGGCGGGAAGAGTAGTTGTGAACTCCCACTTCGCATGAACAACGCACGCGTCCTTGCGAAGGTCTTTGATTTGGAGTTTGCGCTCTCCGCCTCCGTCAAAGTAGAGGCGGAACTTTGTCGCGCCATTCGCATCGGCGACGGTGCAGTAGCCGCATCGCGGATTCGTGCGGCTCCGCTCCGCCCATGAGAGCGAGCCGGTTCTCGCCTCAAGCATGAGTGGCCTCGGAATCTCTACGAGCTCGTAGGTGTGCGTTTCGGCGTTGCCAAGAGCGGCCCTTCGGAAGTACCGTAACTGGAAGATGCGGTCATAGCCTTCGAGGTGGTGCAAGAACTGATCGCGGAGTCCGGCAAGGTCACCGAGGTCGGTATCGCTCCATCGACCCCCGCCGAGTTCCATGAACTTGGATATGAAAAGGGAGTCATTCTTGATCTTACTATCCCCGTGAGTCTTCAGTGACCACCTCACGCCGTCCACAGTGATATCGTGCCCGCGGTTCGTGCGGCTCTTCGGCCGTTCCACCCTCCTCCCGAGTTTCTCCAGAATCCGCTCAAGCGCCACCTCGAACCGCGTCTTATCGAGGTATGCCGCGGAAAGACTGTGGTGGAGTTTCAGCAGATCGCCGAAAGCCTCCAGTACCGCGGCGTCTACTACATCGGAGGTTGGGTTTCGGTGTGTGGCAATCGTCTGCGCGAAGGTATCGACGATCATCGACACGAGCCCGAGTTGCCCCTCGTTCATCTCGGCGATGCGCTCTACGAGATCCTTGCGGAGGTCAGCCAAGGTGCTTTTCCACCTCGCGAAAAAACTCGGATAGGCGGATGTCAAGCGCCCGGCACACCTTCACGATGTTGACAATGGCGATGTTCCGCTCGCCGCGCTCTACGTCTCCGACGTAGGTGCGATTGAGTCGCGCCTTCGCGGCCAACTTCTCTTGCGAGATGCCCGCTCGGGTCCGCAACTCGCGGAGCGCAACACCAAAGGCGCAGCGAATTGTCTCGTCGCGAAACATCAGGACAACGCTACGTTCTGCCGGTTATGCGTCTACCGTCTATGAGTGGAGTTCGGCCTGCCGGTTTGCGTCGTCGGGATCTCAGCCCGCCTCCTCGCCGCCCTCCGTCGCGTCCCGCACCACATCCGCATCCCGCTCGCCCGACTTGTGGAACGACAGCCGCGCCTTGGTGTACTGCTCCGGCGAGACGTGCAGGTCCGGCTCGATCCCCTGCCGATGCTGCGCGTGCAGGTGCTTGAGAAACGGCACGCACCACTGGCACCCCGTCCCCGCCCCCATGCACTCAGAAAGCAGCGACGCCACCGACGGATCCTCCACGCGCAGGTACGTCCTGATCTTCCGCAGCGACACGTGGAAGCACAGGCACACCTTGTCGTCGGGGTCCATGATCAGACTATAAGAGATGCGCCGCACCCCCGCGGGTCACCGTCCACACACCCCCAGCATCTCCACCACCCCCTCCGCCTCCGCCCGCGTCGCCACAACGTCCGCCCTCGCTCGCAACTCCTCCACCGCGTTCGCCGGGCACCCGAACCACGCAACATGCTCGCGGATCGCCACATCGCTCATCGTGTCGCCGATCCCGGCGAGCCGCTCGCGCTTCAGCCCCGTCCGCGCCTTCCACCGCTCGATCCCCGTCCCCTTGCTCACGTGCTTCAGATCGCAGTTGATGTAGAGCCACGTCATCGACACTCGAAATCCCCACCCCTCGCGCGCGAACACCCGCTCCAGCTCCGGCATCAACCCCCTCAGCACCCCCGTCTCGGTGTGATACAGCGAGATCGACGCCGCCTTCCCCGGCTGGATCGTCACGCCCCGCGGCCCAAGCTCGCGCCTCACCCACCTCGACGCCTCGGCGACCATCTCCAGATGACCCTCCGTGATCGCCGGATCCATCAGATACTCATTCGTCACCGGGTCGTACATCCACACGCCGTTCTCGCACACGATCGGCAGCGTCCGATTCCCGATCACGCGGCACATCGCCTCCGCGAACGGCTGGGGCCGCCCCGAGCACACCGTCACCACCGGCCGGTCGCCCCGCTCCTGGGCCAGCCGGTTGTGCTCCGCGATCCGCCCCAGCGACGCCACGTCCATCGGCCCGGAATGTTCCGGACTCAGGCACCCGTCAATGTCGCAGATCACCGCGTCGAAACGCCTCACTCGACCCTCCTCCCGTCCCGCGCCGCCCCTCCGGCGTCACGCCCCAGACGCCGACTGTAGTGCCCCCTTGCCCATGCTCCCGCTCCCACCTCCCCCGAACCTCGGGCTTGGCCCGAACGCGCCGGGGTGTGTAGTCTCTCTGCACAATGCTCGCACTGTTCTCAGCCGCCATCTTCGTCAGCGCCTTCCTCCTCTTTATGGTGCAGCCGATGGCCGCGAAGGGAATCCTCCCGCTCCTGGGCGGAAGCCCGGCGGTCTGGAACACCTGCATGGTCTTCTTCCAGGCCCTGCTCCTCGCGGGCTACGCCTACGCGCACGGCCTGAGCCGCCTGAAGAACCGGCGAACCCAGATCATCATCCATCTCGTCATCATCCTCGCCGCCGCCGCGATGCTCCCGATCGCCGTCCCCTCCGGCTGGTCCCCGCCCAGCGAGGGTGGCGAGAACATGTGGCTCCTGAAACTCCTCGCCGTCATGGTCGGCGCCCCCTTCTTCCTCCTCGCCACCACCGGCCCCCTCGTCCAGTCCTGGTTCAGCGCCACCGGGCACAAGTCCTCCTCCGATCCTTACTTCCTCTACGCCGCCAGCAACGCCGGCTCCTTCCTTGGCCTCCTCGGCTACCCGCTCCTCGTCGAGCCCCTCCTCGGACTTCGCGTGCAGGGCTGGGTCTGGTCCGCCGGCTTCGGCGTCCTGGCGCCCCTCCTCATCGCGTGCGGTGTCGTCGCCGCCAGGCGTTCGGCGTCGCTCGCCGACCCCGCCAGACTCGTCGCACCCATCCAGTCCCAGGAGTCCCTGACCTGGCGACGCCGGCTCTGGTGGATCTTCCTCTCCTTCGTTCCCTCCAGTCTCGTCATCGGCACGACCCAGTACCTCTCGACCGACATCGCCGCCGTGCCGCTCCTCTGGGTCGTCCCCCTCTCGATCTACCTCCTCACCTTCATCATCGCCTTCTCAAAGCACGACCTTCTCCCCGCCCGCTCACTCGCCAAGATCCTCCCCTTCGTCGTGGTGGCCATCGCCGTCGCGTCGCTCCTCAGAGCGCGACACCCCGTCTCCGTCCTCATCGCGATGCACGTCATCACCCTCTTCCTCGGCGCCACACTCTGCCACAAACGCCTCGCCGATGATCGCCCCCACGTCTCGCGTCTCACCGAGTTCTACCTCTGGATCTCCGTCGGCGGCGTCCTCGGCGGCATCTTCAACGCCCTCATCGCCCCGCTC